>JAFLKR010000035.1 GCA_019163135.1 Desulfobulbaceae bacterium
TGGGCTCGAGCCAGGTATCGGTGTGCAGGCCGTCAATGATTAAGCAGAACAGTTTGGACATGGGGGACTCTCGTTGAAGAATTGGCTGATGTAGAGCCGTCAGCTGAAGGAATCCTGCAACCGTTCAATTTGTGCCCACTCTTCTACCCCCCGGCTGTTACGGGTGGATTAAACTGTTGTTACGATTTGTTCAGGACCGATACGCGATAGGCCGGGGCATTCTGGCTCGGTAGAGCCTGATGCAATCGTAACCGTTTCATAACTTGGGATTAAAACAACATACTCATAATAGGAGTAACAATGGAACGCGGCGGAAGGCCTGCTGCAGATGAACAATTTCTCGTCCCCTTAAAGAAACGGCTGATTATCCTTATGCGCTATGCCATCTCTCTTGCTCCACCCACAGCCTCTCCCCTCTGGCAACGGGGCAGCCAGTGGCTCGGTCGGGATGCCTGCAACGGACAATACCTGCCCCCGCCCCGTTTTCGTGGGATTGACCCGGAGCGTTTTGCAGAGCTCACCCGCACCCCGGCTCACCATGGCTTTCATGCCACCATCGTCCCGCCTTTCCGCCTAGCGGAACGGGTCAGCGAAGCCGACTTGTTGCAAGATCTTGACAATTTTGCTGCCCGCCAACGACCGTTATCTCTGGCTCCCCTCGAAATCGCTCTGCTCAGTAACTTTTTTTGCCTGCGGCCCGCAGGTCATTGCCCAGTTCTCCAGACGCTCGCGGCCCTCGGCATCCGTGCCTTCGAGCGCTTCCGTGCACCCTTGACCCCCGGAGAACTCGCCCGGGGCAAGGCCGTCATGCTCAGCGGTCAGGAAAAGAGGAATCTGGAGATTTGGGGGTACCCCTATGTCTTTGAGGAATTCCGCTTTCATTTCACCCTGACGACGCGCATGCCCGAGGGTCGTGAAATGGATTTGCTGCACAACGCGCTGCTTGAGACCTTCACCCCACTGCTCTCCGATCCGCTGCTGATCGATGATATTTGCCTTTTCATGGAAGCGGATGCCGGTAAGCCGATGCGTTGCCTGTACCGCTTTCCCTTTCCCCCAATTTCTTCCGAACCCGAGGAACGCACCCATCATGCCCCGCAGCTCCTCCAAAAAAACATTCATCCTGGATACCAATGTCATTCTGCATGATTCGTCTTGCATTACCCATTTTCAGGAGCACGACGTCGTCGTTCCCATCACCGTTCTTGAGGAACTGGACCAGTTTAAAAAAGGCAATCTCACCCTGAATTATCATGCCCGTGAATTCGTGCGCGCTCTCGATGGGTTGAGCGCTGGCAAATTGTTCAACGGCGGGGTGCGGATCGGCGTGGGCAAAGGGCGGGTGTCGGTCAAACTGGAACAGGCGCCCCACGAGGATCTGCGGCAGCATTTCCCGGCAGCGGGCAAGCCCGATCACCAAATCCTCAATATCGGCTATCACCTGGCCAAAGCGGACGGTTCGCGCAAATACATCCTGGTGACCAAAGATGTCAACCTGCGGATGAAGGCCAAGGCGGTCGGTCTGATGGCTGAGGATTACACCACCGATCATGTCAAGGATATCGGCTCTCTCTATACCGGTTGCCGCTATCTGGATGGGGTTGCACCCGAGTTGATCGAGACCCTGCATCGCGAGGAGCAGGGGAGCGATTCCGGACCGTTGCAGCTTGATCCGCCCCCGGTGGCCAACGAATACCTGATTGTGCGCAATTGTAAAAAATCGGTGCTCGCTACCTTCCGGCCAGGTGATGCCAAAGTCTGCAAGATTCACCGCAAGAGTGTGTACGGCATCACGCCCCGCAACGCCGAACAGAGTTTCGCGATCCATGCCCTTTGCAACCCGCAGGTCCCGCTGGTTACTATTTCGGGCAAGGCAGGCACCGGTAAAACGCTGCTGGCCCTGGCGGCGGCGTTGGAACAGCGTGCCCAGTATCGCCAGATTATGCTAGCCCGACCGATCGTGCCGCTGTCCAACAAGGATATCGGCTACCTGCCCGGCGACATCCAGTCGAAAATCAGCCCGTACATGCAGCCTCTCTACGACAACTTGGCGGTGATTCGCAGCCAGTTTCCCGAGCAGAGCGAGATGAGCCTGTTGATCGGCCGTCTGCTGGACGACAAGAAATTGGTTATCGAGCCCCTGGCCTATATCCGGGGCCGCAGCCTGGTGAAAATGTACATGATCGTTGACGAGGCCCAGAATCTCACCCCGCACGAGGTCAAGACCATCATCACCCGGGCCGGCGAGCAGACCAAGATTATCTTCACCGGCGACATTCACCAGATTGACCATCCCTATCTCGATAGTCATTCCAATGGGTTAAGTCATCTCATCGAAAAGATGCGGGGACAGCCGATTTACGCGCATATCAATTTAGAAAAAGGCGAGCGTTCCGAACTCGCCATGCTGGCCAGTGAACTGCTATGAAATCAAACCTGCCCGATCATTCCCTGGTGCGAGCCATCCTGCCCTTTGGTCTGCTTATGCTGCTGCTGGCAGCGGCCAGCCCGGCGTCCCAGATCTTGCGTTACCGCGAGCAGACCGGTGAGAGCAGTTTCACCTTTCTCTGGCGCTCGGAGCAGGATCGATCCGGGGTCACCATTATCCAAGATCAGGGGGACGAAACCTACAGCAGTGTTTGTACCCCGGAGGGCACGACCCTTTCCTGGCGTTACCTCCGTCCGCCGGATACCGATGTCCGGGCAGAACGGATTGGGGACCGTATCCAGCTGAGCGGCCGACTGGCCGGCAAGGCGATTAACCAAAGCCGGACCATCGATAGTCGGCCCTGGTTCCAGCCGCTGTCCTTCTCGTTGCAGCGGATGGTGGCCCGTAATGCGCAAACCGCCACGTTCTGGACTATCCGTCCGGACACCCTCGAAATTATCGCTATGCAGGCGCAGCAATCAGGCCGTGAGCAACTGCCTGCGGGTGAAGCCAGCCAAGCAGCGGATAAGGTGGTGATCCGTCTGGATGGTCTGTTGTCCGGGGTTTGGCATGCCGATTATTGGTTCCGGCAAAGCGATAACCTCTTTGTCGCGTACCGGGGGACCCATGGCCCGCCGGGGACAGCGGAGACCTCCATCCGTCTGCTTACCCCTTAAGTTAAGAAGAGCGGCGACTCAGCAATTGACCGCCAGGTTGTCGAGGAACTGGCGGGTGCAGACTTCCCAGGAATAACCGGCGGCAAAGTCACGGCAGCCGCTCCGTGGCACGGTCATGGCTCGCAGAGCGGCAGTGCGGAGATTGGTGTCGAGGCAGCCGTTGATGCCTTCGCGGACGATATATTTCGGCCCGGTCACCGGAAAGGCAGCCACCGGTACGCCGCTGGCCATGGCCTCAAGCAGGACAATGCCGAAGGTGTCGGTCAGGCTGGGAAAAACAAAGACATCCGCCTGCGCCAGATGGACGGCCAGATCCTCTCCGCCTTTGGCACCGGTGAAATAGACCTCCGGATAGTCGCGGCGCAGAGTTTTCAGGGCCGGCCCGTCGCCGATCACCCATTTTTTCCCCGGTAGTTCCAGATCAAGAAAGGCGGGCAGGTTTTTTTCCATGGCCACGCGGCCGACATAGATAAAAAGCGGATGGGGAACGGCCGATTGCGAAGGACGCCGAGGTCGGAACAGGGTGGTGTCCACCCCCCGCGACCAGGGCACCAGATGGGTGAAATCCTTGGCCGCCAGCTCATCAATAATGGTCGGCGCCGCCATGGTTCGGCGGGCTGGCCGATGAAAGCCCCGGATCAGGGCATAGCTCATGGCCAGCGGCACGGGGGCGCGCATGCGGACATATTCGGGAAAGCGGGTGTGGTACGAGGTGGTAAAGGCGAGATCCAGTTTCCGGCAAGCGGCCCGGGCTGTCCAGCCCAAAGGACCTTCGGTGGCGATATGAATCGCCGCAGGTCCAAACCCCGTGAGCATCCGGCCGATGCTTGCCGGAGTGACCATGGAAAGCCGGATCTCGGGATAGGTGGGACAGGGAAAGGTTTCGAATCGATCCGGGGTGATCATCATCACCTCATGCCCCCAAGCTTGCAAGGTCGCAGCGGTCCGACTCAGGGTCGTGACGACGCCGTTAATTTGGGGATGCCAGGCATCGGTTGCGATACAGATCTTCATAGGCTTTAACGGCGACCGCCTCCTCCAGGGGATATTGATTGCGCCACTCGACGATGCCGAGTTGGCCGGTGTGGTTTTCGGCAAGTGCCGTGCAGCTTTCCACCCAGTCACCGGCGTTGGTATAGAGCATGTTTTCGATCTCCCTGATCCCGGCCCGATGGATGTGGCCGCAGATCAGGCCCTCAACCTGATGTTCGACCGCTTTCCGGACGATCACCTTTTCAAACCGGCCCAGGACGTTAACCGCGATTTTCACCCGATGCTTCATCCAGGCAGAAAACGACCACTGCTTCCGGTTGGACTGACGTCGATTAAGGTGCCGGCGGCTGTTGATTTTCAGCAAAATTTCGTAGATCGTACTGCCGATACTGGCCAGCCAGGGGCAGTGTTGCACGACGGGATCGAAGGTGTCGCCGTGCAGAACCAGGTAGCGGTGGCCGCCGACGGTCTCATGGATCACCTCGTTTTGGATATGGATGTTGTTGAAGGTGCTGCCGTTGAATTTACGCAGCATATGGTCGTGATTGCCGGGCAGATAGAAGACCTTGGTGCCGTTTTCGGCTTTTTCCAGGATCGTTTTGACGATCCGGTCATTGATCTTGGGCCAGTGCCATTTTTTTTGGGCCTGAAGCAGGTCGAAAATATCGCCGACCAGATACAGAAATTCGGATTCGCTCTGCAGGAGAAAATCGAGCAATTGTTCGTTCTCCAGGTTTTGGGTGCCAAGGTGGAGGTCGGATATCCAGATGGATCGGAAATGAAGTCGCGGCATGAGTCCCTCCTTCGGGTGTGCGCCGGTTGCGGGGCAGAAGCAGGCGGTTGTTCAAACGTTTTTCTGCTGCCTTGCCCCAAGCATACCTTCCCCCTGTTATGTCCCGGTCATGATCCAATTTTTTTCCGGTTGGCGGATTGTTTTGATTGGATTGGGGCGCTCGTCCTTCAAGGAAAAAGGCTGTATTGGTGGAGCGTTCAGATGCGATCCTGCCGCACTGTAAACGAGAGAGTGGCCTCGGTGACCATGCTGCGGCCGAAGACGAAGAAGAGGCCAAACCAGAGCAGCTGCAGGCCGAGGAGCAGCATGGGATTGAGCAGCAGGCGCATCCCGGCGGCGATGGCAGGGAGAGGCAGCGGGGAGGAGGACGGCAACAGGCAGAGCCCGCAACCGTAGACAATCGCCGCCAGGCTCATTTTTTGATAGGCCGAGATGCTGGTGAATCCCCTGAAATCGGCACGGAGCATTTCCGAGAGTACCCGCCAGATCTGGGAGACCAGCAGGCTGAGGAGAAAGGCGGTCCGGTAGTGCCCCTGGAAAAATAAATGGCAGGCGAGCAGGGCGGTGGCGGTGTAGAGCAGGCAGGTCAGCCCCTGGACTGGCACCAGCTTGACCCCGGCAAGTCCCCCCTCGTAGACCGCCTTCTTGGTCGCGCCGGTAAAGACAAAGGCCAGGCGATTGAACAGTCGTGTGGCCAGAGCGCCGCATTGGTGCAGCGGTTTGCCGTAACAACAGCCGAAACTGATACACGCCAGCCGGCCGAGCCCCTCGCCCAGAATATAGCCGATACCGAGTGCAGCCAGCGTCACCTGCATATTAAGGAGCGGAACGTTCAGCAACAGGCAGCCGCCATTGACCAGGAGGATGAGCAATGGCGTGGCCGCCAGTCCGCAGAAAAACGAACCGCCGATCGTGAAGGTGTATTGTTTTTTTTCCACTAGTCGGGCCACCAGTCGAGCCGCAGGCAGGCAAAGACCCACGATCAGGGCGAGCAGCAGCACCATCGGCGCCGGGTCGGTATGGGCGGCAACCGCGAGGATGAGGACGAAGAGGACGGCAATGGTAACCGCAGAGGCGGTCAGCGCCCCGTAGGCGGTGAAGTTGATTCCCCGCCACTGGGAACCGCTTCTCCTGGCGACCGGCACCGAGGCCAGCACCTGATAGCGTTCACCGGGCAGCAGCCGCCAGCCGAGCACGATCAGCAGGGTGAAAAGGCCGGCGGCGGTAAGGAGAAAAAACCATTCATTCATGGCATCATCCTCCGGAAGGCTTGCGGGATTGTGGGGGCGGGCTGCAGGCTGCCGGCGGCTAGCCCCGGTCGTTTGATCGCAATGGTTGAGCGGACCTTGACATCGGTTTCCACCAACGGTCGGCCCAGTCCGGAAGAGAACCGGCTCTGCACGTCGCGGCGGACCACGTTTTTCCGCAGGTCCTCACTGAAAACGATGCTGTCCTTTTCAAAAAGGAGGATGTCGGTGGAACTGCCGGGTCGGTACAGGCTTTTGGGGCAGCCTTTGGTGAGCCGCATGCCCTTGACCACCGGGACGGGATGGTCGTACTTGGTGTCGGAGTAGCATTGGACGATATCGCCGATCATCAGGGCCACGACCTCGATCATCGCCACCAGGCCGATGCCGCTGCCGCCGATCACATCAGTATCGATGATGGTGACCACCCGCCGGTTCTTGGCGTGGAGCGAGGCCAGGGCGATCAACGCTTGCGGATTGCAGGAGTGATAGCCGCCCTCGAGTTCATAGATGTCGACCACCTCGCCGCTGACCGGGATATGATTAAAATGGTATTTATCCGGGGTCAGGCGAAAGATAGCGAAATCGCCCCCCGCAAAAGAGGTGTGCCACGGCGAGTCGCCCAGCAACTCCATGGTCGAGAAAAATTTTTCCTTGATGAACAGTTCCGGGGTTTCCTCCAGGGTACCGATCAGGACCTTGGCATCGGCAGGGGCGGCTATGGCTTGCGGGTCTGGATCCATGGGGCGGCAGTCCCAATAACGAATCTGCCGTTCAAAGACCTGACGGGCGCTGGTGAAGCTGTGATGCGGGGCCAGGCATTCCCGCCAGTCGACCCCCATTCGTTTGAGCAACGCCAATCCTTGATCATGGCAAAGCGGGAGATTGAGGTCGAAATGGAGAAATCCCAGCCAACCGGACATCCGTTTGGAGGTCAAGGCCTGAAACAGGCTCGGGGCATGTTCACGTAAACGGTTATAGAGCAGGGCGATGGTCCGGTCGGCGATGAGCTTCTCGCTGATGATGGCGCCGGTCTCGCGGGCAATATACTGATGTGCCATAGGTTTTCTCCAGTTTCGGTTTACGCTTCGCCGCTCGCCTGTCTTTCCCCGTGAATGATCAGCAGGGTCAAAAGAATGAGGGCGTGGATTTCTCGGTCCGTGGCCTCGCCGGCCAAAACCCGGCTGCCGGTTTCTCGAATGAAAAGGGCGGCCGGAGCCTTGCCGGTTATTTGTTGTTGCAGTTCCACCACCTCGCGATCGCGGCAATGGTCGAGCCGGCAGCCGTCCTGCACCAGGGTTTCCAGGCCATTGGCCAGATGCAGGTTGCAGAGATCCTTGCGGTAATAGGTTTCCACCGCCCGGTTGAAAGTTTTCGCCTCGACCTGCATCGGATCGATGGCTCGGCCGTGCCGATTGAGAATAGCCCCGGTCAGGCGCTGTGCCGCTGTTGGTAATGCGCCCTTGAGCATGGCCTCCAAGGTATTGAAAGTTTCGGTCACCCCTTTACTCTCGCCGATCCCGCCGCAGTCCCGCTTCAGCAGGTCGAGGCAGGCCTGCTGATAGGCCGCCACCTCGATGCGCAGGTAGCCCTTGTAGCGCCGACTGGGACGCTGCCGCTCCACCAGGGCGACGATGCGCCGCAGTACCTGATTCTTAGTGTCGGCCCGAATGAAGACCGTGGGAAGGCCGATGGCCGCAGCAAAAAAGATCTGCCGACGTTCGCTCTCGGTGCCGGGATCGTCGGGGATATCGGCATGCTCGACCTTGCCGTCGATCACCCATTGATAGGCCAGGGCGGTGACGATGGTCTGCAAATCGACCGACAGGGCCAGGGTCTCTCGCAGATCCGGGAAAATCGAATAATGGCGCCCTTCGAAACCGGAGAAGCCGTAGGCGGCATGGGCGCGCATCCGGTAGGGCAGATAGATAGCCATGCGGCTGTCGAAAACCCCCATTTCGGTCAGATCCCGCTTGAGCCGCTCGTGATTGTATTCGACACCGTTGAGCGCCGGGCTCTGTTCGACGCTGTGCAGGGCCACCAGGTAATCGACCAGACGGACATCCGGCAGGTAATCGCCGCGCAGCCGCAGCAGACCACTGGTCAATCGGTCGAGCCAGAGCGGTCCCAGGGGGGTGAAGCTGTGACCGCAGAAACGTAAATCCGCTTTTTTCTTCCAGCGCCGCCAGAGCATCCGCAGGTGGGTGTAGTCGAGTTCGTGCGGCAGATAGCCCAACACCTTTTCCGGGTGAAAATCGCTGAATCCCAGGCGATGGGGCGCCGCCGAGCAGGTGGTGACAAACAGCGGCAGGAAGTGCTCGACAATCTTGATCACCAAATCACCGAAATATTTTTCGAAACGTCCGGCGCCCGGTTCACGGTAACAGCGGCTGAGCGTGCGGCTGCCCAGGGTGATGTGGGTGCCGTTGTTGGCCAGCGAGGTGCTGGAGGTATTGGGCAGAATCACCAGATTGTTGACGATGATCCCCGCCTCCTTGAGTTTGGCGATGGTGTTGAGTTGGCTGCGGGAGAGCGTCCGATGGCAGAGGCCCATGTACTCTTTTTTCGCTTCGCCCCGCTGCCATCCGGAGAGGCAGGGGTTGAGGAACAACTCCCGGTAGAACTGGTCGGAAATGAGATCGTTGAGTTGTTTTTGCCGGGCCGGAGGATTGGGGGCCAGGTACATCCGGCAGGTCTGACCGTGGTGTTCCAGGCGAAACGCCCGGTTGGCGTGCTGGATAAGCAGGTGGAGCAGAAAAAATCTGCGGCTGGTCTCACGGGCGGTGTTGCGGCCGGGAAGTTCGTCGGCATCGCCGCTGCTCAGGCTGAAGGAGATCACCTCCGGCGAACAGTTGTCGCTGATCAGATGATCCATTAATCGAACCCCGGTTCGGCGCAGGAGCGAGTCGGCGTGGTCGGGCTGGCCGATGGCTTCGGCCAGCGAGAGCTTCAGCAGGTAGCTGACCGGAACCCGCAACCAGGGCTCCCCCTCTTTGACAAAAAGAAACTGGTCGGCATCTTGACGAACCGGGGCCTGCGGATCTGCTTTATCAGCACGCAGATCAAGGGTCAGGATGGAGGCGGCGTACTCTCCCAAAAATTGGCGGGGGAAACGGACCCAGGAATTTTCCCAGATTTGCGCTTGCTGTTCATTGAGAAAGGCGTCAAGTTCATTGAGCACGTGGGGTGAAAGATCGCCGCGCCGGGCCCGCAGAGCCAGGTTTTTATAGTAACCGGAGTCGAGGATGGTCTGCGCCAGATCGACATCGTTCTTTTTTCCCTCGACCACCACCTGGAACTCATTCTCCACGCCAACGGTGGTATCGATACCGGAGAACGGTTGGTGCTCCAAACCCTGGAGGATCTGCCGCCGGAAATCGCGGGATTGGTCGGCGAGCGTGGGTTCGGAAGGGTTTTGGGTCTTTTGAGGCAGAGGAAGGGTCATGAACTCACTGTCCGTTGAAGCTGTGTAGGGGGTCGCTTTCTGAACAGCAACGTACCAAGTCATTGTTACAATCAGGCCATGAATGCGTCACATTTTCATCAGGCCCGACGGGTCCAAAAAATCATCCTACCGCAATATTAACGGTGCCCTGTCGAGACAGTAATCGCATCCTAACAACCCTCCGGTAATGCTTGGTGCAGACGCGGCTCTCAAGGTGTTGCAGCCTGGGCGACGTCGTCGGGAGGCTGCTGGAACAGGCGGTCTAGGCCCATGGAACTTTGGGGAATGAACCTTATATGGAGGGAACAATGAAAGCAAAAAGGATGATTTGTCTCGCAACCTTTGCAGCGGTGACCTTTGCGTCAACCGCGGTTTGGGCTGAGACGCCCAAGTACGTCTTCTTCTTTCTGGGAGACGGTATGTCAAATGCGCAGATTCAGGCTACCGAGGCCTATCTGACCACCAAGAACGGCGGATCAGCCACCCTGGCCACCGATCTGATGAAATCTGAAAATCGGTTGAATATGAGTAAATTACCGGTTTTGGGGATGCAGACCACCTATGATGCTCATGCCCTGATGACCGATTCCGCCTCTGCGGGCACGGCCTTTGCCAGTGGCGTCAAAACCATGAGCGGTACTATCGGCATGGATGAAACCAAAACCATCAGCTACAAAAGTGTTGCCGAGCTGGCCGCGGAACAGGGCAAGCGGGTCGGGATTATTTCCAGCGTTTCTTTGGATCACGCTACCCCGGCGGCATACTACGCCAACGTCCCCAGTCGGAGCGACATGAACACCATTGCCAAACAGATGGCGGCCTCAGGATACGATTTCTTTGGTGGTGGCGGTCTGGCGGCTCCTGAAGCGAACGCTGTTACAGCTGCGATGCAGGCGGATGGCTACACCATCCTCAATGATCGGGAATCCATTCTTGCCCTGAAACAGAACCCCAAAAGCAAGGTGGTGTGCATCAACCCCTATCTGCAGGACGCCGCTGCCATGCCCTATGCCATCGATCGTCCGGCTACGAACCTGTCGCTGGCCGAGATGACCGAGGTTGCTATCGACTCGTTGCTCACCAGAAAGAAAGACACCAAAAAAGGAGGATGGGGCCACAAGGATGAGGGCTTCTTCCTGATGGTCGAAGGCGGCAAGATCGACTGGGCCTGCCATGCCAACGACGCCATGGCCACCATCGGCGATACCCTGGATTTTGATGATGCTGTCGGTGTCGCGCTCGAGTTTTATCGGAAATACCCGAACCAGACCCTGATCGTGGTCACCGGCGACCATGAGACCGGCGGCATGACTGTTGGCCACGCCACCACCGGATACGCTGCCTATTATGACCGACTGCTTGGCCAGACCATGAGTTTCACCGCCTTTGGTCAGAGCGCGGAGTGGCAGGCCATCAAAAGCAAATATGACCCCCAATCTTATGCCAACACAGACAATAACCTGGCCAGCGACGCTGCCATGCTTGATTTGATGGAAAAGGCTTTTGGCCTCAATTTGAATGAGGATCCAGTAGCCTGTAAGACGGATAGCAAACTAATATGCTTAAACAGCTTCCAGAAGAAAAAACTCGAGGACGCATTTGACAAATCGATCACGGGTATTGATAAGAATGACCCGGAAAGCAAACTGCTCTATGGCGGGTATGAGCCCCTCGCGGTCACCATCACCCACCTTCTCAATGAAGTTTCCAGCATCGGCTGGACTTCCTATTCCCATACCGGCGTGCCGGTGCCGGTTTTTGCCATCGGCCCGGATGCAAAGCGTTTTGCCGGGTTTTACGACAACACCGACATCGCCAAGCAGATAGCCCGTTCCATGGGCATCTGGCAGCAGTTGCCGATAGAAAAAAAGATGGCAACTGTTAACTGAGATTTTCATCCTTTTTATCCCATCCGCTAAACCCATGGTGCTGCCCTTTTGGCAGTGCCATGGGTCTTGCCTTTCTCTGAGTGCCCATGTACCCCTATCGCCGCGAACTGCTCTTCTCCCTGATTCTTTTCCTACTCTGCACCGCGTTGTTGTTCCTCGACATTGCCCATGTTCCGCAGGCACCGAGCGGCATCCGCTGCCGTGCCCTGATCACCGCTGTCGATAATTCGAAGGTGCGGACCAACCTGATCGTCAAAACCAACATCCAGTCCCTGACCGTTCAGCTGCTCTCCGGACCGCACGAGGGCCAGCCTCTCGACGTGGTCAACATGCTCACCGGCAAGATGGAACTCGATGAATTCTATGAGGCGGGCACCACCATTCTGGTCGAATACAGCGCCCCGGACGGGAAACCGGTCAATGCCGTCGCCCGTGGTTCCTACCGATTGGGGTTGATGCTTTTTCTCATGGGTCTTTTTGCCCTCCTGCTGGTCGCGGTCGCCGGGGTTACCGGTCTCAAGGCAGGGCTTTCCTTTGTTTTTGCCGCCCTGGTGCTGTGGAAGCTCTTTTTTCCACTGCTGCTGTTGGGCTATCCGCCATTGCCCACCGGGCTGGGGATTGTCACCCTGTTGACCGGCGCCATCTGTTTTTCCGTGGGGGGGCTCACGCGGCGGGGCCTGGCCACCTTCGCCGGTTCGATGCTGGGCATCCTGCTCACCTGCGGTCTGGCCACGCTCTTTACCCACCTGTTCCGGCTGCACGGCGCGGTTCGGCCCTTTGCCGAAATGCTATTGTATTCGGGCTATTATGATTTGAATCTCACCGATATCTTCATTGCCAGCGTCTTCATCGCCTGTTCCGGGGCGGTCATGGATCTGGCCATGGACATTGCCGCCACCATGGATGAAATCAAGTTCCAGCAGCCCGACATTGGTCTTTTCGACCACATGCGCTCCGGCTTGCGGGTCGGGCGGGCGGTCACCGGCACTATGACCACCACCCTGCTGCTTGCCTACTCAGGCAGTCACATCACCATGTTCATGGTCTTTCTGGCCAAAGGCCTGCCCCCTGCCAACCTGCTCAATGCCCCCTTCGTCGCCGCCGAGGTGCTCAATATTCTGGTGGGGAGTTTCGGGGTGATCGTCGTTGCCCCCTGCACGGTGGCCATCGCCGCATTGCTGTATCGTACCAAGGCCTGACATGAAACGAGAAGTACCGCCCTGCCCAGAAGCCTTGCATACAGGGGAAAGCCTGTCGGCGATGAATTCGCTCTCCCCAACCAGGACCGTCATCGCCGGGCTGCTCTGTCTGGTGGGCAGTCTGGCCATATTGCTGGCTCCCGCCTTGTGGAATGGATTTGCCCTCGTCTTTTTCGATACCGGCGGGTATGTCGGCCGGGTGCTGGACATGACCCTGGCTCCGGGGCGATCGCTCTTCTACGGACTCTTTCTGTGGGCGACTTCGCTGGGTTGGCAGAGCTTTTGGGGGCCGGTGCTGTTGCAATCGCTGGCGACCTTGTGGGTGCTGCATCTTGTCTTTCGCTGCCATGACCTGCCAGCCGGACCGCTTGCCATCGCGGCTTTTTGTCTGGGACTGGGCGCCTTAACCGGTATTTCCTGGTACACCAGCCAGTTGATGCCCGACATCCTGGTGCCTCTGGTGGTGCTGGCGTTCTGGCTCTTGGGGTTTCGTTGGGAGCTGCTGAGCGGGGGGGAACGGATGGGGCTGGCGGCTGTGGCTCTGTTGGGGATACTGGCGCATATGTCCTGCATGGCCCTGGCCTTGGGATTGGTGGCGGTCACGCTCGTTGCCCGGTTTATTGTGCCCAGAAGCGGATGGACCCTTTCAGTGTGTTGTTCTGCCCCGACGGCAGTGCTGGTTGCCAGCCTGCTGCTGATGCCGTTGCTGCATCTGGGTCTGGTGGGCAAGGCGGTTTATACGCCGGGAGGTCCGGTCTTTCTCTTCGGGCGGTTGGTCCAGGACGGCATTGCCCAGCGCTGGCTGGCGGAACATTGCCCCGCACCCGGCATCAAGCTCTGTGGGTTGCAGGACCGCATCCCCAAAACCGCCGATGATTTCCTCTGGAGTGATATTTCGCCGTTTCAGGACCTTGGCGCATGGAGCGGGGCCGCCGATGCCGAATTGGGATATCTGGTGCGAGCCAGCGTCAAGGCCTATCCGGCAGCGGTCGTCTGGACCTCCCTGCGGGCAACCCTCGAGCAGATGGCCAAGGTGGCAACCGGCGACGGCCTGGATGAATTTCAGGCCGCAGCGCGCGGAGTTTTTACGGTTTTGCTGCCTCGTACGTCCGATGCCTTCAACGCTGCCCGCCAGCAGCAAAGACAGATCACCCAGCCGTTGTTCGATGCTTTGAACAAGGTGCACATTCCGGTGGCGTACCTATCGGTATTGGGGTTGCTAGTGGCCCTAGGCTGGGGCCTTCGCACGGGCCAACACGATCTGGCGGGGCTGGCGCTCTTTGTTGTGCTGGCGCTCCTGGGCAATGCCTTTATCTGCGGGGCGCTCTCCAATCCCCACGACCGCTATCAAAGCCGGTTGATTTGGCTGGCGAGTCTTGTGGTCGGCATGGCAATGATGCGCTGGTGGCAACGTTGGTCCGGGTGGCCAACGATGGGTCGATGAATACCGGCGTAAAGGGTAGTTACTGCGGGTTTCGGTGGGTTGGCAACCTGCCCCTTATTTGTCTTGGTTAAACAAACGGAGATCAAGCGATGCTGCCATTGCGGCATACCCGGCATCGTTTGGATGCAAATGATCGCCGCTATCAAAGGCGGGTAGGAAACGATCGGGGTGAGTTGGGTCGCGAATCACTCGATCAAAATCTACGACCGCGTCGAAGGTGCTGCCGGTACGAATCCACGCATTGACGATTTGGCGTTTTGCTTCGGCCTCTTCCATGTGCGCTGATTGCATGGGACTTTTAAACGGAAGCAAGGTGGCGCCCCAAATTTTCAGGTCCTTTTCATGGGCCTGCCCGATCAGCACTTGGATGCCGTCGATAATTTGTTGGGCCGAAACGTGACCTTTGGGCGTTGCCAGCAGGCCCGCGGCACTGATGTCGTTTATCCCTGCCATGAACAGAATCCAGCGTACCCCGGGTTTGCTCAGGGCATCGCGATCAAAGCGCGATAGCACGCTCGGACCCATGAATGGCTGCCCGGCTCCATCATTGAGAATGCGATTGCCGCTGATGCCGGCATTGACGACAGCGATCGACGCAAGTTCCGGATCGCTTTGGAGTCGTGCGGCGAGCGCATCCGGCCAACGCCTGTTAGCGTCTGCCGTTGAACCCACCCCGTCGGTAATAGAATCGCCGACCATAACAATGGCACGAGCGTCTGCGCCGGAAAGCACCTCCACATCGGTCAAGAAAAAGCGATTTTTGACAGTTTCGCCAGCGGGAAATATCTTTGCCGCGGTGGCATCACCGATCCGTGTAATGTACGCAGTCTGGAGTGCTATGCCATGTATGGTTGAAGGCCCTGTGTGCGTGGGCAGATACAAACTCACCGCCAACTCTTGCAGCGCTGTGACCTCCATTTTGACGGGATCACTCAAGGCACTGTCACCCTTGGCAATGGTGACGGCCGACTTGCCACCGAACGTCAGCGCACGATCACTGCCCGGTGCAATGGCTGCGTCGTCGTCATGCAAGGCTACATGCACGGGTCCTATGATTACCGGTGCAGTGCCCAACAAATTGGAGAGGCGGATACGCAGGCTAGAACCGCCGAGGCTGGTTCGTATGATCTGGCGGACCGTCTGTGTCTGCAGCGGCGGACCTGCGGAATCCGGAACTGCTGCCCAGGACGCAACCCATTGATCGTCCGCTGCTGACTGGGCGGGCATCGCCGCGGCAAGCAAGCAGAGGAGTAAGCCGAAGACTGCGTGTATCGACCTTGAATGAAACATAATTTGGCAGCCTGACGAAAAATAAAAATCTTATCTGGCCAAGGATGGAAAGATGTGAAAAATGGAAAAGTAATGATTTGCTGGGGCAGCGTTGACTGACTTTTTTAGTGTCTGTTCGCAACGCTGCGCAACAGCTTGTTCAAATTTTCGATGCCATTTTTTTCCTCAAGTTCCAACCTCAAGCCTGCCGGAGTGGTTTTCGGCGAGCGCGGTGCAGTTCTCCACCCAGTCTCCAGAGTTATTGTACAGGATGTTCTCGATTTTTATGATGCGGTTGACTCCTTGTTGAATAGAGTAGAGCGCGGCAGCGCTTTCGATGGATTTCTGACTACTTTTTACCAGGATCGGAGAGGGAAATATTAAGCTCGAGCACCTCGCAGTCTCCATTCCGATCTACCGATAATTTGATCTGATTTTCGTTGATCTGAATATATTTCCTTACAACCTCGAGAATATCTTTTTGGAGACTCGGTAGAAAATCGGGGGTAGACGGACGCCGCCGTTCATGTGACACAATGATTTGGAGGCGTTCTTTTGCTATTGAAGCAGAACTTGGCCGTTTAGATCGGAAAAAATCTAGAAATTTCATATTATTGAGTTCTAAATAAGCGGGAAAGGAAACTTCTCTTGGGGACATCCATAAAGCGGAAAGGACGATCCTGACCAAGGAACCGGTCTACCATGTCGAAATAGGCTTCGCCTGCATCACTATCATCGGTCAAGGTTACCGGTATCCCTGAGTTGGATGCGGCAAGTACTGACTTGGACTCGGGTACAACACCTAGGAAAGAAATGGCTAGAATTTCGTGCACATCATCGGCGCTGAGCATATCCCCCTTATTGACCCGGATAGGATCATAACGAGTAATGACCAGGTGCTCCTTTACCGGTGGAAGGTTCTGCTCTGCTCGTCGGGTCTTGCTTGCCAGCATGCCGATAATGCGGTCTGAATCCCGTACTGAGGATATCTCAGGGTTGGTTACTACCAGCGCCTCATCGGCAAAATACATAGCAGTCATCGCTCCTTTTTCAATGCCCGCAGGAGAATCGCAGATAATGTAATCAAAGCTCTCCTGTAATGTCGAGATGACTTCACCGACACCTTCCATTGACAAGGCGTCTTTGTCTCGGGTCTGCGAGGCTGGCAGGATAAAGAGGTTACTCACCCGTTTGTCCTTGATCAGCGCTTGGTTCAGGGAGCCTTCACCGTGAATGACATTGAGCAGATCGTACACGACCCTTCGCTCGCAGCCCATAATGAGGTCGAGGTTGCGTAAGCCCACATCGAAATCAATAACAACGGTCTTGTATCCTCGTACCGCAAGGCCCGCTGCAAAGGCGGCGCTGGTCGTAGTTTTGCCTACCCCACCCTTACCGGACGTAACGACTACCACTTTGGCCAATTTCTGTTCTTCTTTTCGGGTAACTCTATCTTCAATCATATTTAAAAAAAATAACACCAGGTTGAACTATTAATAAATCTCGTTCATGTAAAAGGATTGAACGAGCCAATAACCTCAAATTTCAAGCGACTGTCCTCAAGCGAGATCAATACACTCTGGTTGACAAGAGCCTCATCCAGCAATTCGTTCACCAAATATTCCCCGGCCACCGCAACCAATTCCGGGTTACACTGCAAGCTAAAAATTCGGGCAGTCGCATCACCATTAATACCAGCCATAGCCCGACCGCGCAGCGCACCGTAAATATGGATGTTACCTGCAGCCAGGACCTCTGCCCCAGCATTGACCGAAGAGAGGATAACCAGGTCTCCTTGAGGGGCAAACACTTGCTGCCCAGAGCGAACGGGGAGAGTGATCACCTTCGTTGGGACCACGATTGGCCCCTGACTTGTACTCTTGTCCGATGAGTCAGGCTGTTCTTTTTCATGGAGTGATTCAGGTTCAGGAGATTGTTGGTCGACATAAGCATCGACCATTCTCTCTGTTTTGATGGCTGGCAGCAGACCCAAGCCAGCTTGAAGCACCCTTTCGGCCTGACATGCGGTAGCGCCGCGAACACCGACGGGGACCACTCCTAGCTCGCGTAGAGTGTTAATGAGAAGCTTGTAGTCCAGAACTGCTTGGCCTTCCTCGGCCACCGTGCTTAGGTCTATCAACACAGGGGCGTTATTGAAAAAGGATCGTGCTTGACCTATTTTCTTTTCCAACTGCGGATAGAACCGGTCCGCGTCGGTATCGTTGATATGCAGCACTATTATGGTTAGTACGCTGCCTTTCAACTCAAAGAGGGGTTTTTCGCTGGAGGTATTGATCGGTTTCATCGGGAACGGTATCGGCTCGGGGGAAAATTCAAAAACTAGAATTATACTTAGTCCTTTAACGAATCTCAAGGATTAACTATTCTGCCGTTACCATAACGCAGGCATCTTGCACTGGACAGGGCGTAACGTTTTGGCAATATCCCTTCGCCTCGCTAATCCCACCATGCCCACCGAATTGCAGAGGCAGGTAGGCACGTAAGTCTTTATTATTATTATAACTGCTTCTGGTTCCTATTGGGTTTATGTGTTCCTCATGTGGTATTCTATAGGATAACGGGCAAGAAAAGACCTGCATGGCGATTCTCTCCTTGATCCTGGGGAAAATGGGAAAGTGCGCAACTGGTTTAAAAATAACCAAGGCATAGGGATTTACCGAGAATTGCGTGGAGATAAGCGCTGATTTTTTACGGCGTTCCTTTTTTCGTAATGGTCATTTCACACTTGTCGCAGTCAAAACCTAAGGCATAATTGCCGGTATTGTCAGCAATGGTCAAAGGTTCTGCCGGGGGCTCGTTCTTTATCTTCGATTTCGGACACATTCCCAACTGCGCTTTTATGCAATACTTTGTCGTCATCAAAGCACAGTCCTTAACATCGCCAGCCCGTAGAATGTGAGGATCAACTTGCTGGACACCGTGATGCCGGTAAAATTCTGCTGCTTTTTTATTGGTGATATTGTCAGCGTAGTTCACCGCAGTGGTCGGCCAGGGGTAAGTATTGGGACTGCGCAACTGGGTAGTGACGGCGTACGATGAAAGCCTCAACTCCAGATGGCTGTTAAAGGCCTTTCTGCGAAGATCATTGAAAACAGCGGAGGGGAAAAAAAGATCAGGGGATAATTCGATAGCAACCTCCTCTACCGAAAAGACCGTGCCACCGCTTTTCTTCAGTTGCTGAAGCGCTACGGGTTCAATTGCTCCGATTTTTTTGGCTTTTTGTTTTTCTACGACGAGCGTTGTTGTTGATACAATTCCATCCTCATCAGTAAGTTGCAACTGCAACCCATCGGCAATTTCCACCAACGCCATCTGTACGACAAATTTTCGACAGAGCTCACTTTGCGCCAACATCTTATTAAAGTGGGTGTCTGCATTTCGAAATATTTCTGATCCTACCGATAGCTGCAACGGCGCAACGCCATCTTTGGGGTATATTTTTCGGCCTTCAACACGATTCACTCTCATGCCAACAAGGGTATTGTTCTGATTGAAAAAGCAGAGGCCGTCACCATTGTGAACGGCTTCGTCGGCTGCCAGCGTAAAATACCTCGCCTCGACTTCAGCCACCCGGCCGAGTTTCTGGCCAATTGATTTAGGGGTGCGAAGCTCGCCCACCATATTTCTTGCCTTATTAAGAAAGTAGTCGGTTTGTCCACGGCTAAATGACCTCGAAGGGTCTGGC
The DNA here is from genome assembly GCA_019163135.1 of Desulfobulbaceae bacterium. GTDB lineage: Bacteria > Desulfobacterota > Desulfobulbia > Desulfobulbales > Desulfobulbaceae > Desulfobulbus. The sequence goes on from JAFLKR010000035.1 coordinate 19,091, forward strand.
GTAAATCCAAATTGACAACGCCCTGACGAGGCCCGCCGCAAGTCATCTCTCGCATCGATAATCTTATCAAGGGCCAGGCGGTAGGTTGCGGTCACATTTTTTACATAGTGCTCATCTTTAAGGCGGCCTTCGATTTTAAACGAACGGATCCCGGCATCAATAAGCGGCTCAAGGTGACTCGACAGGTCCAAATCCTTAAGGCTTAACAAAAAACGGTCTTTCTCCAGAATCCGTCCATTTTTATCCAGCAGATTGTATTGATGACGGCAAAATTGGGCGCACTGCCCTCGGTTTGCACTCCGGTCAGCCATAACTTCACTGATATAACACTGCCCGCTGTAGGCGACACACAGCGCCCCATGCACAAAAAATTCAAGGGGTACCGAAGTTGCGGCACGAATATTTTTAATCTGGGCAAGACTGAGCTCCCGTGCGAGCACGACTTGGGTAAAGCCCACCTTTTCCAAAAACTTTACCTTCTCCGCCGTTCGGTTATTCATCTGGGTTGAACTATGGAGGGGAATGGGGGGCAACGCGGCTTCTAACAGGCCAACATCCTGAATAATAAGGGCATCAGCGCCCAATCCGTACAGTTGATGGCAGAGTTCCACCGCCTGGTCGAGTTCATCGTCATACAAGAGCGTATTGAGTGCGACGTATACCTTCGCACGAAACTGATGTGCATAGGCCACCAGTTTTTCTATATCGTTGAGACTGTTGGCCGCTGCGGCTCTTGCGCCAAAGAGCGGTCCACCGATATAGACGGCATCAGCACCGTGATTAATGGCCGCAATGCCACAGCAAATATTTTTGGCAGGAGCCAGTAGCTCAATTTCTTGTGAAAGCATAGCCGTTGAGGTGGTCAAGAAGAAGGGATAGAAAAAAAGAGGATAGTAAAAAATCCAGGTCGAAGAAGGACGCTCGCATCAAGACCGGAGGACGACCGGAGGACGAATAAGGACTCAGAGGAATTTGATAAATTCTTAACAACTGGGTACGCCGGGAGGGCGTCGAAGCCTAGCAGGCAGCTGCCCTTGTCCATTCTGTAACGCAATAAATTTTATAGTAAAAAATGGAAATGTGCTACGATTACCCTCGTGAAAGAAAAGGGATGGAACCCTATTATATCAGTTCCCTAAAGAAAACAGGGGGTTCGGGTAAAAGTTGAGAGCAAGGAATCTTTCGTTGTCAACGAAAGGTATTCCATTCACATTCAGCCATCGGCAGGAAACCTTTTTCTTGCAGGATAAGGTCCAGGTGGGCGAGGCTGAACGCGATAAGATCGGCATGGCTCTGGCGGAGATTGCCTGATTGGTTGCTGGTGATCAGGTATTTCCGGCACTTGCCGCAGATAAACGCCGTGTCCTCTTTCTCTCCCTCCACAAAAAGATAGTTGGTTTCTTGCGGATCTTCGTGGTCGCAATGCGGGCAGGTTAAACGGGAAAAGGACCATTGGTGACTGCAGGTGGCGCATTGCAGCCATCGTTGACCTTTTTCCCGGATGATGGCCAGGTGCGGGAAGCTGCCGCAAATCGGACAATAACCTTTTTTCCAGGGCAAGGAGGCGAGCTCCGCCGCCATGTCCTGCGCCTTTTTGGTCAGCAGCAACCGGGTCAGGTAGCGTTGAAAGAGTTGCAGGGAAACCGGTTCGATGCCAAGTTTTTGGGCGGCAACGGTGCGCTGATCGCGGTCATCGACCGTATCGCTCAGGGGGAAACCGTCATATGTTTCATCCTTGATTTCTTTTGAGAGCCGGCGCATATCTTCTGAAAATTGGGGGAACCCCTGGCCGATGGCGTTTGCAACGGACAGGCCTGCTTCCTGCCAGGGATCATCCGCCAGCAAAAGCTGGTATTGTTGGCACAGCGGTATCCCACCTTGAAATTTGAGTGGATCGACCGGGAAGGTGCTGATAGTATCCTGCCTGTTCTGCAGCCAACGATGCTGGCCCAGCAACAGGGGGCCAAAGGCCTGAAACAGACTGGAGGCATGAGGATTTTCAGTCGCCAGTCGATCAATTTCCGCCGCCAGTTCCTTGATATCAGTCGTGATGCTTGTCATGAGGGGGGCAACCTTGAGTGGATATGCAGCGTTATGCAAATGCTAGCCGGTCGAAACAAAAGAGACCGGAGCGTGGAGAACGCTCCGGTCCCTGACGATCGACGGATACCGGAGCGTTACGAGCATGGCTTCAATGCAAGCGGCTCTCAGCAGCTTCAGCTGCTGGAGATCTTATTACTGCCCTTGCCGCCGTAAACCTCTAACGTACCGTTTTCCTCCATTTCCTTCAACCATTTCGGATGCTGCTTCTTCATCCAGCCTCTCGTCACCCAACCGGTGAACATCGCCGGGGCGGAACCAGGCGCACCGATGGTAACCAGATAGAGGTGCACGAATATAAAGGCAAAGATAATCAAAAATCCGAGGGAGTGGACGACATACATCGTCCGGACCAACTGCTTACTGAAACTGAGCGGGAACCACATAATCAGTCCGCTCGCCAGCATGGCAGCGCCGCCCAGGGCGACCACCCAAAAGAACATCTTCTGTCCGGGGTTGTATTTGCCTACTTCCGGAATATCATCGACGTGCCAGAGGAAACCGCCGGCCTCTTTTATCCACGGCCAGTCTTCCTTGGAAGAGAATCGGCCCGCATCCTTCCAAAATATGCCGATGGCAACGAGCAGGCTCGCGCCGAAAAAGAGACCACCATAGTGGTGGAGCATTCTCAGGTTGGCCATGCCGCCGATAACGGCACCGATAAAGTTCAGGGAGTGGTACATCGTGCTCATTCCGGTGATACACAGAAGAAAGCAGGAAAGAGCCAAACACCAATGCACGACGCGCTCGAAGGGCCGAGTGGCCTTAATCATTCCTTTTTTCATGATTTGTCCCCTCCTTCACTGGTGATTTCCTCTTCAGGCATCTTGGGGCCATGGGTGATGTAGTGGAGGAAGGCGCCTGCCACGACCGCACCGGCGACCATAAGTCCGGCTGGTTTCAGAAATTCTTTCCAGACAATGATCTGCAGAGGAATTTTGGGATCCTGGGGAAGATGGTCATAGACGTCGGCTTTCTCCGGCAGCACATAGACGACATGGGTGCCGTCGACGAACTTGTCGCCATAGACGCTGGCATCGCCTCCCAACGCTTTCGCCCGCTTGTAGGCCTTGGTAAGCATGATATCCTTAGGCCCAATCTGCAGAGCTCCGGTCGGGCAGGAAAGCACGCAGGCCGGTAGTTGATTGCCCTGAAGGCGGGTATAACAGAGATCGCATTTGTAGATTTTATTGGTGGCGGCATTGAATTTTGGCACGCCGAAGGGACAGGCATACATACAGGCTTTACATCCGATACACTTGTCGACATTGAGGCTGACATTGCCGAATTCGGTGTGATACAAGGCCTCGGTTGGGCAAACCTTCACACAACCTGCATCGGTGCAGTGCATGCAGCCGTCTTTCCGAAACAACCACTTGACGTTGCCGCTCTGATCTTCATGCTCCTGGAAACGGATGAGCGTCCAGGTGTTCCATTGAAGATCAGGGGGATTTTGATAACTGCCGGTATTCTTGGTTCTGGAGGCCGGCAACTCGTTCCACTGTTTACAGGCGATCTGGCAACCGCGGCAGGCGGTACAGCGGGACAGATCGATCAATTTGATAAGTTCTTGTGACATATCCTTCCCCCCTTAAGCCTTGCTGACGTTAACCATGAATGCCTTATACTCCGGACAGAAAGTATTGGGGCAACCCACGGCTGGGGTCAGGTGGTTGACAGAATCGTCTGCGGTCTCTACAGGGTTAAACCAGCCATAATTGCAAGGCATACCCACTTGATGGATGACCTTGCCTTCCACCTCAAACGGTTTGAGGCGCTTGGTGACCATGGCCACACAGGTTACTTCTCCCCGAATAGAGGCGACCTTGACGCGTTCGCCGTTCTTGAGCCCCAGCTTTTCGGCGAGCTTGTTACTTATTTCGATATACGCTTCAGGCATCGCCTCCAGGAGCCACGGCTGCCAGCGAGTAAATCCGGAACACCAGTGTTCAGTGGCAGAGTAGGTCGTGCAGACATAAGGATACTTCTGGTCGGCATTGGCGACCTTATCAAGATCACTCTTGAAGACCGTGACGGCTGGATTAAGGAGCTGACCAGAGATGGGATTCTTGGTCAATGGTCCTTCCAGAGGTTCGTAATGTTCCGGGAAAGGGCCCTCGACCATGCCCGGACCGAAAATGGCACCCACGCCGTCCGCCTTCATGATGAAGGGGAATTTGCCTTTTTCCTTGTCCGCCAGCGGCGGCCAGGGCCCGTCGGCGACATCGCCGACCCATCGGTCGCCAACCCACTCCAGCAGTTTCATCTTGGGATTGTATGGCTTTCCTTGCGGATCGCAGGAGGCGCGGTTGTAGATAATGCGCCGGTTGAGCGGCCAGGCGAAGGCCCAGTCGGGATAGAGGCCCAACCCGGTGGGATCCTCCTTGCCGCGCTTGGCCATCCTGTTTTCCCCCTTTTGATCGAAGCTGCCGGCCATCAGCCAGTTGCCGCAGGCTGTTGAGCCGTCGGTCATCAATTTGGCAAAGGAAGGCACGGTTTCGCCTTTCTTGTTGACTTCCTTGGCACCCGTGACCTTGTCTTCGATGACCAGATCCCTGGTGTAGTGACCGTTGATCTGCTTGGCAACCTTCAGCGGATCAAAACGGCCCAGGCTGTTACGATAATCCCATTTCAGATTGAGGATCGGTTCCCAACAGGGCCCTCCTTCTTCCCGGTAGAGCGCGCGGATTGCATCCATGATCAGCATGGTGATCGTGCCGTCGGACATGGCCTCTCCCGGCGGATTGGCGGCCCGATACCGCCATTGGACCCAGCGGCCGGAGTTGCTCTGGCTGCCAGCCTTTTCCATGCTGGCGGAAGCCGGCAGGAGGAAGACCTCGGTGTCGACCGCCTTCGGATCGACGCCGGGCCCTTTCCAGAATGACGAAGTCTCATTATCGAAGAGATTGACATTGACCATCCACTTCAACTTCTGCAACCCTTTGCGGACTTTGTTCGAGTTCGGGGAACTGACCGCGATGTTGGAGCCATAGGCAAAGAACCCCTTGATCTTGCCGGCGTACATCGCGTCGATGGTGTGCATGGCGGAGTAGTGTTTACCTTCGTCCAGCTTGGGCAGCCAGGAGTAGCCGAAATCGTTTTCCGGGGTGGCTTCATCGCCCCACATCGCCTTGAGAAAACTGACCGTGTATTTAGGGTAGTTCTGATACCAGTTCGCCGACTGGGGATCAGTGGATTTGGAAGTATACTTTTCATTATACTTGGTGAGCGTGTCCAAAGAACCCGAGGGCATCTTCAGATAGCCGGGCAGGATATTGTAGAGAATGGCGTGGTCGGTCGAACCCTGGACGTTCGGCTCGCCGCGCAGGGCATTGATGCCGCCGCCGCAGACCCCCATGTTGCCAAGCAGCAACTGGATGATCGACATGGCCCGGATGATCTGGCTGCCGGTGGTATGATGCGTCCAGCCCAAGGCGTAACATTCGGTGCCGGCCTTGTCCGGAGCGCCGGTGGCGCCGTACTCCTTGTACACCTTGAGCAGGTTTTCCTTGGAGACCCCGGTAATCGAGGACACCTTTTCCAGGGTATAGCGCTCGTAATGCTTTTTCAACATCTGGTAGACGCAGCGCGGGTTCTCGAGGGTGTAGTCGCGGACGGGGATACCCTTCTCGTCCTTTTCGGTGGTCCAGGTTTTTTTATTATAGCTCCGCTTTTCGGCATCAAAGCCGGCAAACAAGCCGTCCTGGAAATCATAGTTGGCGTTGATGATCTGCGAGGCATTGGTGTAGTACTTAACGTACTCGTCCTGAATGAGATTGTTGTCGATGATGTACTTGATCATCCCGCCCAGAAAGGCGATATCGGTGCCGGAACGAAGCGGTACATGGTAATCGCAACGGGCCGAGGTACGGGTATAACGCGGGTCGACGTGGATGATCTTGGCGCCCCGGTCCTTGGCACGGAGGATCCATTTGAAGGCGATGGGGTGATTCTCGGCAGCATTGCTGCCCATGATCAGGATACAATCACTGTTCTTCAGGTCAATATAATGGTTCGTCATCGAACCCCTGCCAAACGACTCTCCCAGAGCCGCTACGGATGGACTGTGTCAGACACGGGCCTGGTGATCGATGTTAACCAGGCCCATGGCGCGGCAGGCGATGCTTAAGCTCCAGCATTCCTCGTTACCGATGTTGGAGGTTCCATAGTGGCCGATGGTCTCCACCCGGTTGACCAGCTCGCCTTTCTCATTATGGGTGATGAAATCCTGATCGCGGGTGTCCTTGACCAAGCGGGCGATCCGGTTAAGAGACCACTCCCAGTCTTTTTCTTCCCACTTGTCGCTTTTCGGCGCCCGGTAAAGCACCTTGCGCAGGCGGTGCTCATTGACCTCGGTCAGGCCGAAGATCCCGGCGCCCTTGGCGCAGAGCGATCCTTCGTTGATCGGATGATCGGGATCACCTTCGATGTTGAAGATCTTGCCGGTCATATCGGTGCTGCAGATCAGACCGCATCCCACGGAACAGTAGCAACAGATGGTGGTCGACTGTTTGGCTCTGCGGATCCGGTCTGTTTTGCTCAGTTCGGCGGCATGCGCCTTCAAAGCGGTGAGATCGATTCCTAGCGCGGTTAGGGCTATTCCTGATCCAATCGACCCGGATACGGACAGAAAACTCCTCCTGGTAATTTTCATACGCTCTCTCCTTCTGGTTTGAGTTGATGGTCATTCCTGGAAGTTTTGGTTGAAGACCAGGAGTGTTTTTCCCAACACGTTCCAATAATTCGATCTGTAATCAGGTGCGATATGATATCTATTGGGGAAGGTGAATCCCGGGGAGCCGTCCTTGTAGTTAGTTTTATTATTATAATGTTATAATGTTATATCGATAGGTTAAGTGTGACAACAATCGTTTTTGTATTTGATGGGGAAAGGGGGGTCGGTAACCTCTCTTCCCTGCCGGTAAAAAAATGGCTGAAATATGGGGAGAACAGATTGCACGAAATCGGCTATACACTGCCATTCGGTAAGGGCTGTTTTGGGTAGTTTGAGAGGGGCCCGACGCCGGTGCGGTCGTCTTTGGCAACGTGCTCATTGCGGAGTCGTTGGGCCTCTTTGGGGAGGCAAGGGATGCGGTGGTCTGCAGAGTAATTTCTTGTTGCTCCACTTCAGTTCCTTTAAAAAGAATGACTGAGTGACCGCTCGATTTTTTCGAGTGCTTGCTCAGTAACCGTAAACGATCCCTCTTGCCGTCGTCAAGAAAAAATGTGGATTGAGCAAGAAGGAGGCAATACTGACCCCGGAGGGGCCGGCTGGACTCCGTTGCGATTGCCCCCGCCGACGGCAAGGGGCCTGAATTTTTTGTATCGAAATCACCTGGAAAACAGGATAGTTCTCTTAAAAAATGAGGATTTGCCGTCTTGGTAGCGTCGAAAATTAAAAAAGTGCGCGCTCGGCATCTACCGAAAAGGCGACCTCGGCTTGGAGAGAAGGTGGGCATTGGTAGAGTTGAACGGCAGGATGTGGTAACTAACCTGTCCCCCTTTGGTTTTCCTTGACCTTCAACGATAGGCAGTTAACATAGTTCAATCGGTAGTGGAAATGGACTCCTCAAATTTTCCCGTCACTGAAGGGAACCAGGGGGAATTTTCAAAGCCGAACCAGGTCTGAACCAGGTCGAATCGGGGTGCTGAACAATAACAATAGCAAGGAGTTGATTATGAGTGCAAAGAAAATTTTGATGCTGGTGGGCGACTACGTGGAAGATTACGAGGTCATGGTACCTTTTCAGGCACTCTTGATGGTAGGGCATACCGTTGAAGCCGTTTGTCCCGACAAGAGGGTCGGCGAGAAGGTCCGCACCGCGATCCACGATTTTGAGGGGGACCAGACCTATAGCGAAAAACCTGGCCACAACTTTACGCTGAATGCTACTTTTGCAGAGATCAAAGTCGAAGACTACGATGCGCTGGTCATCCCCGGTGGGCGCGCACCGGAATACATTCGCCTCAACCAGGACGTCCTGAAGATGGTGCGCCATTTTTCGCAAACCAACAAGCCCATAGCGGCTATTTGCCATGGCGCGCAGGTGTTGGCGGCAGCCGGGGTCCTGAAGGGCAAGGCGTGCTCCGCCTATCCGGCGGTGGGTCCGGATGTCATCCAAGCGGGTGGAAAGTATATCGATATTCCAGTGGATAAGGCCCACGTGGATGGCAACTTGATCACCGCTCCAGCTTGGCCTGCTCATCCTGATTGGCTCGCTAAATTCTTGCAAGTGCTGGGTACCAAAATTGAACCATGATGCCAGGGGGAAGGGGTGGCGCGCTATTGCTCACGGCATGGCTCGGGTGGCATCAGAACATCGACATCCTTGCCCACCACCCCTTTGGTAGAATTTACATCGCCGATTTTATAAACAAATAAATGGGTCAGTATTGTAATGGGAGAGAAAAATCATGGCAGATCGAAAATATGCTTTTTCGTGGGATCTTATCGGAGATATCGCACTCGGACGCCCTAACCTTGGCCCGACGACCCGCATCGAGGTGTATCGTCTCATGCAGTTTATCTTTCGGGATGTGCTTGAGCGGCATTATGGCACCAAGGCGGCTGATGACTTGTTTTATGAGGCCGGCAAGATGGCTGGGAATGAATTCTTCAAGCATTTCTGTGAAGGGATCACCGATCTCAATGCGTTTGTGCTGACCCTGCAGAACCTGCTCAGAGAATTGGGTATCGGCATCCTGCGGGTGGAATCTGCCGACCTGGAAAAAGGCGCGTTTGTCATCACCGTATCCGAGGACTTGGACTGTTCGGGGCTGCCGGAACTTGACTCGGAAATCTGCGTGTATGACGAAGGTTTTATTGCCGGCTTGATGGAAAGCTTCACCGGTAAAAAATTCAAGGTCAAGGAAGTGGATTGCTGGTGCACTGGGGACCGAACCTGCAGGTTCACCGCAGATGCGGTGGAGGGCGAGTGACTCCGGACCAGAAACATTTTGTCGAACTGCTGCGCCAGGTCCTGCATGACAAGGCTCCGCCTGTATCATTGCCCGAGGATGTAGCGGATCAAAAAGAACTCTGCATGCTTTATGATGAACTCATTCAGTTGCGCCGTTTCATTATGGATGTGGCTTCAGGCGATCTATCCGGGGGGATTTCGCTGAAAGGCTATACTGCCGGAGCGCTGAAAACACTGCAGGCCAATCTGAAACACCTGACTTGGCAGACCCAGATGATTGCCTCCGGTGATTTCAGCCAGCGCCTCGATTTCATGGGCGACTTCTCCCAGGCGTTCAACTCTATGACCGCGCAGTTAGAAAACTCTATCCGCATCATTAAAGATAAGGAACTCGAACTGAGCACCACCAATTCCGGCCTGTTACGCGAGATTGAAATCCGTAAACAGACCCAGGCCGCCCTGGCTCAAAGCGAGGCGTATTACCGCAATCTCACCGAAACCATGAAGGATGTGGTTTGGATTCTCGATACCGCAACCTTACGCTTTTCCTATGTCAGCCCCTCGGTCCAAAAGCTGCGAGGATTTACCTCTGAAGAAATTATGGCCCAGCCGATGGCTGCATCCCTGACCCCTGAATCGACCGTATATGTCGAGGAGAGGATTCAGAAACTTCGTGACGATTTTCTGTCTGGCAAGATGCCTGCGGACCAATTTTACACCTCCGAAGTTGAGCAGCCTTGTAAAGACGGCACGACAGTTTGGACCGAGGTTATCGCACGCTTTGTGCGCAATGAGAAGACAGGATCCGTTGACATTCATGGCGTCACGCGCGATATCTCTGATCGTAGAGCTTTGCGGATGGAGTTGCAGCGCCAAGCCAGTATCGATGAGCTTACAGGGATTTACAACCGGCGTTATTTTTTGGCTTGTGCCGAAAAAGAAATACAGCGCTGTCAACGCCATGGGAGAGCGTTGTCTTTTTTGATGCTGGACATTGACCATTTCAAGCTGGTAAACGACATCTGCGGCCATGCTGTGGGCGACTTGGCGCTGCAAGCTGTGACCCGGGCCTTTTCCGAGCTGCTGCGCAGTTCAGATAGTGTTGGTCGTCTGGGGGGTGAAGAGTTCGCCATGATTCTGGTTGAGACGAATACGGTCAACGCCCTGGCGGTGGCAGAGCGAATCCGGCAGCAGGTGGAGCAAATTTCCCTGACGACGACCAGCGGCCAGCCGGTCCTACTGCGGGTAAGCATTGGCGTGGCTGCATATCGTCCCGAATCCGACACCCTGTCTGCTCTAATGATGCGAGCTGATCAAGCGCTTTATCGGGCCAAGCAAACAGGCCGAAACCGAGTCGATTGCATGGATTGAGTTATCAGGTCTCGCGCAGGGAAAGCGCGATCCGCCCTCGCTTGGCATCCACTTCAAGCACACGCACTTGGACCTGCTGTCGAACCTTGACCACTTCCGCCGGGTCTTTGACATACCGGTCGGCCAACTGACTGATATGGACCAGACCATCCTGATGCACCCCAATATCGACAAAGGCCCCAAATTTGGTCACATTGGTGACGATACCGGGAAGGCGCATTCCGATCTCCAAATCTTCTACACTGTTAACCCCTTGCGCAAAGGCAAAGGCCTCAAATGATTGCCGGGGATCGCGCCCTGGTTTGCCGAGTTCGGTCATGATGTCATTTAAAGTCGGTAACCCGACTTCCTCATCAACATAGCGCTCGAGGTCGATTTGTTGCTGCAGTTTTTCATTCTGCATCAGCTCCGACACACTGCAACCGCAATCCTTGGCCATTTGCTGGACAATGCCATAGCGTTCCGGATGTACGCCTGAACGATCCAGGGGATTTTTACCATCATGGATACGCAAAAATCCGGCACATTGCTCAAAAGCCTTTTTCCCAAGACGCGGAACCTTTAACAGTTGCCGCCTCTCTGTAAACGGCCCCTGTGCATTTCGGCAGGCAAGGATGTTGGCGGCCAACGTTTCCCCCAGTCCGGAAACAGAGGTGAGGAGTTCTCGACTGGCGCTGTTGACTTCGACCCCAACTTTATTGACGCAGCTGATGACCACATCTTCCAGGCTTTGTTTGAGCGCTTTTTGATTGACGTCATGCTGATACTGACCGACGCCGATGGCCTTCGGGTCAAGTTTGACCAGTTCTGCCAAAGGATCCTGCAATCTTCGCCCGATGGAAACGGCACCCCGGACCGTGATGTCGTGATCGGGAAATTCTGCGCGGGCGACGTCTGAGGCGGAATAAATGGAAGCGCCGCTTTCATCGACCATGGTTATAACCATTTCGGCCGGAAGGGCTAAGCCACGCACAAAGGATTCTGTCTCCCGACCCGCGGTACCGTTACCAATCGCGATGGCCTCAATTTGGTATCGCGTGCACAACTGGAGCACCGTGTGCGCCGCGTCCTCCTGTTGTTTGGGGGAGAGCGCCGGATAAATGGTGCAGAAATGCAGCAACTCACCCTGGTTGCCCAGACAAACCAATTTTGCCCCGGTCCGAAACCCCGGGTCTAAAGCCAAGGTACGTTTTTGCCCCAGCGGGGGGGCCAGCAGCAATTCGCGCATATTTTCTGAAAAAACAGTGATGGCTTCCAGGTCGGCCTGTTTTTTCAAATTTCCGCGCAGCTCATTTTCCAGAGAAGGGGCAAGCAGCCGTTTATAACTCTCCTCAACGGCCAAGGCCACTTGTTGCCCGGAAAAGCTCTTGGAATGGACAACCTGGCGATGCAGGATTTCCAACGCTTCCGTCTCGGGAGGTCGAAAGGAAAGGCTCAGCACTTTTTCATTTTCACCTCGGAACATGGCCAGCAGTCGATGTCCGGCCACCTTGCCAACCGGCTCCTGCCAGTCAAAGTAATCCCTGAATTTACTGCCGCGCTCCTCTTGATTTTTAACGACGGTTGCGGTGATCATTGCTTTGCGCTGGAAGAGCGTTCGGAGCCGAGCGCGAAGAGCGGCATCTTCACTGATCCATTCGGCGATGATATCACGGGCACCGTCCAGCGCCTCCTCAACCGTCGTCACCTCCTTGTCTTGATTGATAAACGCTTCCGGCTTCACCTGCTGTGTATCCTGCCTGAAGAGCATTGTTGCCAAGGGCTCCAGCCCTTTTTCCCTGGCAAGTTGCGCGCGGGTTCTTCGTTTGGGACGGTAGGGCAGGTAAATATCTTCAAGGGCGGCAAGGTCAGCCGCCGCGTTGACCGCCTGCTGCAGGGCATCATGCAGGAGCTCACGCTCACCAAGCGAAGCAAGGATAGCGGAGCGGCGTTTTTCCAAATCGGCCAGTTCGCCTCGGCGATCACGAATAGCGGTGATTTGGACCTCATCGAGAGAGCCGGTGGCCTCTTTACGATACCGGGCAATAAACGGAACCGTCGCGCCATCATCCAGCAAAGCAGCGACGGTTTGCACCTGGTCGGTGCTGATCTGCAATTCATTGGCAATAATTTGTAGGTATGGTTGCATCCTGTCTCTCCGAAAGCGATCGCGGGTTATTGAGCCCGGCGATAACGAATACCGAGCTTGTTGATTCGAGCCCGTAGTGTGTTGGGGTTGATATGGGGCAATGCTGCTGCTCCATCGGGGCCGCTTTCCGAAGTGGAAAATTTCTTTAACGCTTCGGAGGTATGGGGCAAGGAGTCGAAAGTAAGCAGCCCTTCCCGTTGCAGGATCAATTCCCTCTCCGCCGTATTTTCCAACTCACGCACGTTGCCGGGCCAGTTGTACCACCTCAGTCGTTCCAGAGCGCCCGGGGCAATCGCCGGAAGATTTTTGATCCCCATCTCTCGGGATTTCTTACTGATGAAATGAATGGCCAAAGTCGGAGTGTCCTCTTTTCTTTGCCGTAAAGGAGGCAGGATGAGGGAAAAGACGTTGATCCGGAACCCTAAATCTTCGCGGAATTTGTTTTTCTGGACCATGTTTTCCAAATTGCGGTGGGTGGCGGCGATTACTCGTATATCGATGGGCACTGCCTTGTGCCCGCCCACTCGCTCGATCTCTCGATTTTGGCGAACACGCAATAACCGTATCTGGGCCTGGGGGGCAGTTCGCCGATTTCGTCAAGAAAGATCGAGCCCTGAT
>JAFLKR010000024.1 GCA_019163135.1 Desulfobulbaceae bacterium
TGGGGCTACAAAGCACGGGTATTCGCCGTTGCTTTTTTTCCAAATAACGAGCTAGCTGTCGGCTATGACGTTCGGTTGGCGGCTTAAAAATCGGCTAGCCGGAACCGAATGCCCCGTCAGTACATTTTGACTTTTTGCGGGACTATCAACTTTGCAAATGAGGGAAAGTTTCCTTGTATTATGAAAAAATGAGGCGCACAATAATTATGTTTAGCTTGGGTTATCATAAGACAAGGGTACCTCAATACAGTGAAGCGATACTGTCTTTCTATCAAGTTGCAGCCATTTCGCCGGGGCGTCCCCTGCTTGGCTATTTGCATATAAAAACAGACATATACGCCAATGGGCTAAATTGGAATGGTACGTTGTTCCAGTTTTAAAAATTTTTTCGATCTCTACGGCCAACTGGAACTGCTGATGAAAATATTCAAGATCTTTGGTACAGGCACAAATTAATAGTGAGACATTTAAACTCTCAGCGCAGGTTACACCTACCCCTATAAACTAATTTTCAGGAAACTATTGCCATGCGGATTAATATTACCATTAAACTGCTTCTTTTCGTCGTGATCATTGCCTGCTTGGGTATGACAGTGGGTCTGTATTCCGCCAACAAGACTAGCAAGCAATTGGAGCAGGCACAGATCGAAACACGGGTAAAGTACCTTCAGCAGCAAGTTAACGAGCAGATCAACAAGAAAAAGGATATTGGTCTGACCAATGCCATTGGTTTTGCAGCCAACCAGGAACTGCAGTTAGCGCTCAAGGAGCGTGACCAGGTTCAGACGAAAAAGATTGTTGCTGCTGTCAGCGAACTCTATAAACAAAATTCCGAGTTTAAAAATATTCAACTACATCTGCATACATCTGATTTGAAGTCTTTTTATCGTAGTTGGACACCAGATCAGGCGGGTGATAATCTTTCACGGTTCCGTCCCAGCCTTAAAGAGGTGACTGAGAAAAAGAAAGGTTGGACCGGCTTTGAAGTCGGTACGGTGGGCCTGGCTATCCGCGGGGTCGTTCCGGTAAGTAGTAACGGCGAATTTCTCGGTACCTTGGAATTTATCCAAGGCGTCAACAGTGTCCATAAAGATTTCAAGAAAGCAAACTGCCAGTACATTCTCCTAGTCAAAGAACAGGCGGCTGACATAGCACCAGAACTGAAAAAAAACCCAAAGTTTGGCCCTTATCTGGTGACCAATCCCAAATGGTTTGACGAGGACACCTTGGCCTTTGCCAAGGATCTCAACTACGAACAACTCCAAAGCAAGGGATACCTGATTGCTAACGGCTATCTGATTACTATGGTGCCGGTGGTCGATTTCCAGGGCCAGGAAATTGGCCTTCAGGTCATCGGCGAAAAGGAGCAAATCCTCCAGGGCCAGATTGCGATTGCGCAACGTATCTCCACCGATTACTTGCTGTTAATTTGTGGCATCATGAGTACGGTCGGTTTATTTCTGATGCTCGCCGTGCGCTGGGTGGTGACTAGACCGCTTGACCGGTTCCAGGAAGGGCTGACTGGATTTTTCCAGTTTCTCAACCGGGAGAGAACTGATGTTACCCCAATTGCGCTCTCGTCACGAGATGAGATCGGTTATATGGCCTCGGTGATCAACAGCAATATGGAGAAAATCAGGGAATTATTTCTGCACGACAACCAAATAGCCGACCAGAACGCGCGCACCATCGCTGATGTTGAGGCCGCAGTGAAAAGGGTGCAGCACGGTTTCTACAACTCTCATGTGGAAGCCGTGTCGGATCAAGAATCTTTCTTCCTCCTGGTCAATAACTTCAACCAACTCGTTTCCAGTTCGCGCAACCAGTTTGAAAACATTTCCAAGGCCATGCTAGGCTTCGCTGAATCAAACTTTACCATCCGTCTGCAGGTAGGGCACGCATCTGGCAGCATGGGGGGGCTTATCTCCTCGATCAACACTCTGGGCATTTCTGTGTCCGAATTGATGTCCTTTATCTTCAATGTCGGTTCCAGAATGGAGAAAAGTGCCGAGAAGCTTAATCAAGTGTCCAGCGAACTGAAAAACTCTTCCCAAGAACAGTCGCATGCTATCGCTGAATCCACCAGTGCCATCAGAGATCTTGCCACGCAAATAGAGATGAATTCTGAAAGAGTTGAATCACTCAGGGACCAGGCCAAACAAATGTTAAAAATTGTCAGCACCATCAAGGCCATTGCTGAACAAACCGATCTTCTTGCCCTTAACGCAACCATTGAAGCCGCCCGCGCTGGCGAACACGGCAAAGGCTTTGCTGTAGTTTCAGCGGAGGTCAAGGCTCTGGCTCTGCAAACTAAAGATGCTCTTGCCGAAATCAACGATAC
The DNA here is from genome assembly GCA_019163135.1 of Desulfobulbaceae bacterium. Lineage (GTDB taxonomy): Bacteria > Desulfobacterota > Desulfobulbia > Desulfobulbales > Desulfobulbaceae > Desulfobulbus. The sequence goes on from JAFLKR010000024.1 coordinate 2,342, forward strand.
CATCAACACCGTTATAACCACCGTCGACGATGTGGCTCAACGTTCTGGCCAGCAGCAGGACATGGTGGTTGCCCTCGGTCAGGCATCGGAACAATTGTCCAAGATCAACAATGCCAATTCCCTGGTTGGCGAACAGGTCAACGCCTACGCTGAGGATGTGCAGTTGGAAATCGACAGTTTGGTGGCGACGGCGAATAAAGCGACGACGTTAAATCGACCCATGGATCAGATATGTGACATGGAGTTTGTTTTTGAAATCACCGCGTTGAAGCTGTCAATGATCAATTATGTAGGCCGACTCACCGAGGCTATCGCCTCTGATATCACCTCGGTGCAGCATTTTGAGGATTCACCCTTGAAGCGGTGGATACAAAAAAGCGGCCACCGCAGTTTCATTGACACCAAGGCTTGGAGGCAGACGATAAAGCTTAGCTCGGATTTGGATGGACAGATCCACAACGCAGCGAGCATCAAGCCAGACCAGGAGGATGTTTTTCACCACGCCATTGGCAAGGTTATGGAAATAGAGACCCTGATGGACCAACTTTTTGATTCGATGGACCGGATCAAGACCGAGGAGTGTATGAAAAGAAATGGTTAGGCATTCTGGCCGGTAGCTCTTGTCATAAAAGCTCAAGCATTCGAGACAATTTTAAATCTGATTACCACTGAAGCTCAGCCAGTAAAAAAATGGGGCTGTTACAACAGGTTGCCATTGTGGCAGATTGACGTACCCCACGAAATCTAAGGGCAAGGGTACATCTAAAAGTGACGTTTGAAATAAGCGAACATTTCAACCTGCTACAAAATGCCCCACGCACAGGCTGAAATTCGATGGTAATCAGAATTTTAAATGAATGGAAATACTTAAGTCAGGTCTTGCAATCAAGCACGTTTCGTACCATTCATTTTGCATGGGATGGTTGGGCTGGATTACAAGACCAGCCCCCTTCTCCTTATGGGGCAGGCCGGCGGTGTTGATCAGGGGCCCGGAGTCTTTGTTGCCGGTGGCGATCAGCTGAAAAGCAGGTAACTGCCCCTATTTTTTTATTCTTTCGATTTCCAAGCTTGAATGCAAAACCTGCCTTTTTTCACACCGCCTCGCAAGACCGTGCCGCAGCCCAACACCCTCTGGTCGGTTACACGTTGCCGGTCCCCTCGGAAAAGGCCGAAGGTGTTCTCCTCAAGCCTTTCAGCCGATCAGGCTCCAGGTCATCTTGGTGGCCACCACATAAAGAAAGATCGCAAAAATCCGTTTCAATTTATCAACTGGCAGCGCGTGAGCCAGCTTAGCGCCGAGCGGGGCAGTGAGGACGCTGAAACAGACGATGAACAGCAGGGCCGGCAGATAGACAAAGCCGAGGCTGTAGGCCGGCAGGCCAGCGGCACCGAGGTTATTGACCGCAAAACCAATGGCCCCGGCTACGGCGATGGGAAAACCGATAGCCGCCGAAGTACCGATAGCCCGATGAGCGGCGACGTTGCACCAAATCATGAACGGCACCGAGAGTGAACCGCCGCCAATCCCGACCAGGGCCGAGGCCACGCCGATGGTTGAGCCCACCCCGAACATACCGACATGACCTGGCAGTTCCCTGTTAGCCTTCGGCTTTTTGTTGAGCAGCATCTGGGTGGCCACGGCATAGAGAAACACGCAGAAAAAACCCTTGAGAAAACCGCTGGACAGTTTGGAGGCCACCATGGTGCCAAGAAAGGTGCCGACGAGGATGCCTGGGACAATCCGTTTGACCACGGTCCACTCGACCGCGCCACGCCGATGGTGCGCCATGAAACTGGAGATCGAGGTGAAGATGATGCTGGCCAGCGAGGTCCCCAGGGCCATATGCATGATCAGGTCGGGCTGCACGCCCTGTTTGACAAAACAGAAGATCAGCATCGGCACGATCACCACCCCGCCGCCTACACCGAGGAGGCCGGCAAGCAGACCGGCGATCAACCCCACAGCCAGATACATTACCACGATTTCAAGCGACATAATTCCCTCCGTCCTGTTCCGGCATCCAGATTGTTGTCAATAAAGATACCGCAATTAAAATAAATGATTTTTTCTATAACTCGCCAAATATCTGCGTTTCGATCTCGGCGATATGGGTTTCCATGGCTTTAAAGGCGGCCTCGGCATCGCCCGTTTCCAGGGCGTCGATGATGCGCAGGTGCCCTGTCACCGAGATATTGCGCCGTTCACGACTCTGCAGCCAGGTGGAACGGGTCTCGTTGAGGATCGACTGAGTGACGGTCAAAACCTGGCTGATCACCCGGTTGTCGGCGCTTTCTGCAAGCAACCGATGAAACTCGATATCAAAAGTGCCTTGCTCACGTCCGGCCATCAGGGCACGCTGCTGATCACAGACCAGGATTTTCAAACGATCGAGAAGTTCAGGGGTGATTCGTTTGGCCGCCAAGGCGGCAATCTGCGGCTCCAGCATCTGCCGGAATTCCAGGATATCGTGTAAAAACCCGCTCTGCTCGCTGATCGCCTCAAGGATGGCATCAGCGGGAAGCGGAGCATCAAGCGTTGTCTGCAAGTAGGTTCCGTCTCCCTGCCGACTCTCGATAATTTTCCGCTCAGCCAGAGCCTGGAAGGCCTGCCGCAGACTGTTGCGCGAAACGCCGAAGGCCTCAGCCAATCGCCGCTCCGGTGGTAACCGATCCCCTGGCTTCAGTTCACCGCTGGCGATCATCGCACGGATTCGTTCGATGATCGCGGTGTACGTGTATTTTTTATCTTCCCTGGACTCGACGGCCGGCATAAAGGTCTCCTGAAATCTTAAATTGGTTCAACCAATACACCTGTTGGAAAATTTTGTCTCTATTTTTTATAAGATGACACCGAACAAGCGTACCAATATTGGTTGACCATTGATGCCCCTCATCAACAGGAGGAACGGATGCTGTTTGCCGGCCATGACAGGTGCAATCAAATCATCCGCTGGGGGCGACTCGGAAAAATCTCCCAGAACCCTTTTACCGCTATGAATTCAGCGCCCTCGAGGACAAACAGGAATCATTTTCACTAGCTGTTTCAGTCGCAGGATGGTATAAACAACACCCCAATCGATGCACGTAACACCTTCTTCCCTCCTTCCCCTACACAACCAATAAAACTTTGCCATGACGACCCGTTTTTCCGTGTTGCTGCCGCACTTTGTCGTCGGCGCTCTTGTCCTCTGCTGTGCCTGTTTTGTGCAGTCCCTGCTCTTCCAGCTGCCCGTCGCCCCGGCACTATATTTTATGCTTTTCTGCATAGGCGGTCTCGCCGGATTATTGATCGGTGACCGGACCACCCGAATCAAATCACTGCGGCAAGCAAATGAACAGTTGCAGATGCAACGCAAAGAGAGCGAGGAGGCATATCACCGGCTTTTTACCGTCAACCCGGCCATGCAACTGCTCATCGATCCAAAGACCGGTCGTATCGTCAAGACCAACCCGGCTTCCCAGCTCTTTTACGGATACGACGCCGAAACCTTTACCCAAAAAACTATATTTGAGATTAATACCGCCGAGCCGGAAACCACCAGTGCAATGCTCCAGCGAGCCCTGGCCCAGGAACAACGCCGCTTCTATTTCCAGCATCGATTGCAATCCGGGGAGATCAGGGCCGTGGAAGTCTATACCGTTCCCGTATTCTTGCAGGGACAAACATTGATGCACTCAGTGGTGTTTGATGTCACTGCCAGCAACAATGCCGAGGAGAAATTACTGCGCAAAACCCTTGAACAACGCTTGCTGCTCGACTCCATCCCGGTCAACATCTGGTATCTCCACGATCCTGAAACCTTCGGAACCGTAAATAAGGCATTTGCCGACAATATCGGCCTCTCTCCCAAAGAAATCGCCCACAAAAAACTGGCAACGGTTTTCAATCAGGAGATGCTGACGCTCGCCCTTGCCGGCAACCGGCAGGTGTTCACCGAAAAAAAAGCACTCACCTCCGAACGATGGATCCATTTCGGGACGCACCAGCCTCGTTATATGGCGATAACCAAAACACCGAAAATTGACGAAGCCGGCCAGGTGGAATTCGTGGTCTGCACGGCCACGGACATCACCAAGGTGCAGCAGGCCCGGGAACTGCTGCAGGTCGAACGTGATCTGCATATCGCCCTGGGCAAAGCGACCTCGCAGAAAGAGACCCTGCGGATCTGTCTTGAAAAGGCCATTGAGGTGTCGCAAACCGACGGCGGGGGTCTCTATCTGGTGGATGAAACCGACGGCAGCCTTACTTTAACCGCCCATAAAGGTCTGTCCGATGTCTTTGTCGAAAACGCCTCCCGATACAGCGGCGATTCGGCCCAGGTCCAGATGGTGCGGCACAATCAACCGGTTTATGCACGGTATGCCGATTTCGCTCTGCAGGTCCACAACGAGACGCTGCAAGGCGAGGGCCTGCTCGCCTTAGGGATGGTACCAATCTCTTTTCAAGGCAAGGTGATTGCCTGCCTTAATGTCGCCTCACGCAAATTCGAGGAAATCCCTAGGTTCAACCGTGCCGCCCTGGAAGGTATGGCCATCCATATCGGCACCTTTCTTGTTCATAAGAACCAGGAACAGCTCATCCGTCAGCACCAGCAAAATCTTGAAACGCTGTTCAACAGCATGCAGGATTTGGTGTTTATTCTCGACCTGAACGGCACGATCCTGGACCTCAATGCAACCGCGGCTTCCCGGTTGGGATACCGGCGGGAGGCATTACTCGGCAAGAACGTCCTGGCGGTCCATCCGGAGGAGTATAAACAAGAAGTTCTGGAAATCTTTGCGGCCATCCTGGCTGAGAAAAGCGACCATTGCCCTTTACCGCTGCTTACCCAAACAGGCGAAATGATCCCGGTGGAAACCCATATCACCCGGGGACAGTGGAGCGGACGTCAGGTGCTCTTCGGCCTGAGCCGCGATATCTCCTCCCGATTGCAGATCGAGCGACAGCAACGACTTCTGCTCAAGAATGAGGGCCTGGAGCGTATGGCCGCCGCCATGGCGCATCATTTCAACAATCTGATGGCCATCGTGGCCGGCAACCTTGAATTGGCCGAAGATGACGTCGAAGCTGACTCGGAAACCCACAAACGCCTGACGCAGGCCATGTCCGGTTGCAAGCGGGCCGCCGAACTCGGCCATGCCCTGCTGATCTATACCGGGCAATTCGCCGACGTGCTCACCCCGCTCAATCTTTCCGATTGCTGTCAGGAACTGCTTGCCTCCGGTAGAATCGAGTTGGCCGAACACATTACGCTCACCGTTGACCTCGCCTCACCGGGACCGGTGGTCATTGCCAACAAACCCCACCTGGAACAGGTACTTACCTCCCTGTTGACCAATGCCCTTGAGACCATCGACAAGGCACCAGGGCATATCGCCCTCCGGGTCACGTCCGTTGACCGAGCAGCCATCCGCAATCCCCATATTTTTCCGACCGGCTGGACCCCGACCGCACCGCGCTACGGTTGCCTGGAAATCACCGACAGCGGCGCCGGTATCGATGAAGCGCAGATGATCAATATTTTCGACCTGTTCTACTCCGACAAGTTTCTGGGCCGAGGCCTGGGCCTGCCACTGGCTTTGAGTATTGTCAAAAAATTCAACGGCGCCATCACCGTCACCAGCCAGGTCAACCAAGGCACGGCCTTCCAAGTGCTGCTCCCCGAACACGTTGTCGCTGAGCAACCGGTTAAAAACCATCCTGCGGGCTGACAACCAACCGATTCCTGTTCAAAGGTGACATAATGCCTGGCGCGACGGGGATATCATGTGCTATCATTTTCAAAGAATATAGAGGCACTTGCCGATTGCACCGACCACCCCGACACCCTCGTTTTGGTGCTCGCCGATTTAAGCATGTTGCCGGTTGTCCCCCGAAATCCTGCCCAAGTGATACGGACCCTCTTTCAAGATGGCAAACATCCTCATTGTCGATGACGATTCCATGCTGGCTGAAATGCTGGCCAGCCATCTCACACGCGCCAACCATCGGGTTGAAATCGCCGCCAGCCTGACGGTTGGCATCAACCGGGCCCGCGACGACGCCTTCGACGTTATCTTTCTTGATGTCCAATTCCCCGAAGGCAGCGGCTTGGACGCTTTTTCCCATTTTTCCGAGGTGACCTCACAACCTGAAATCATCATCATGACCGGATGCGGTGATCCTGACGGGGCCAAAAAAGCCATCCAGCTCGGCGCCTGGAGTTACCTGGAAAAACCCCATGTCCTGCGCGACCTGCTGCTGCCGCTCACCAGGGCACTGCAATACCGGGAGGAAAAAAAGAAGATCACGGTTGTCCCGGTTGCCCTGAAGCGAAACACGATCATCGGCAAAAGCCCTTTGATGCTCCATTGCCTTGACCAACTGGCTAAGGCCGCCTCCAGTGATGCCAGCGTCCTGGTCACCGGCGAAACCGGAACCGGCAAAGAGATCTTCGCCCGGGCCATCCATGACAATTCGAATCGATCCCAGCAGGCCTTTGTGGTGGTGGACTGCGCCTCCTTGCCCGAAAACCTGATCGAAAGCACGCTGTTTGGCCATGTGCGGGGGGCCTTCACCGGCGCCGACCGGACGACTACCGGATTGATCAAAATGGCTCACGGCGGCACTCTGTTTCTCGACGAGATCGGCGAACTCCCTGAAAAGATACAGAAAACATTCTTGCGGGTGCTGCAGGAACATCAATATCGACCGATTGGCGGCGTTAAGGAAGAATACAGTGATTTCAGGGTGATTGCCGCCACTAACCGCAATCTCGACCAGGCGGCTGCGGCCGGGACCTTCCGGCCGGACATGCTTTTCCGCTTACGCTCCTTTTCCCTCCATCTGCCGCCTCTGCGGGAAAGAAAAGAGGACATCCGCCTGCTGACCCGACACTTCCTGGACCGCCTGTGCGACCGCCTCAAGATTGCCTACAAGGGCATAGCCGATGAATTTTTCGAATACCTGATGGCCCATGAATGGCCGGGCAATGTCCGGGAACTCCAGCAGACCCTGGAGCAGGTCTTCGCCAACGCCGTCCACCACCCTACCCTCTTTGCCTACCACCTGCCCGAACGTATCCGGATTTATAAGACCTTAGAGAGAATCCAGCCTAATCCTGCCAAAACACCGATCAGCGACGACCGCCCGATCTTGTCCGCGCTGCCGCCCTGGAAGGATTTCAAGACGGAAGTCGAAAAAGCCTACCTGCAGCAGCTGCTCGATTGCGCGGAAGGCAGCATCATGGAAGCCTGCCGCATCTCCGGCCTTTCCCGCGCCCGACTGTACCAGTTGGTCAACCTCCACGGCACGGCGGTCATCAAGCCATAACCGACGGCGCCATAGCGCCTGCGTAGCTTTTCAGGCCCTGCGGCATCGCCTCTCCCTCGTCGGACATCAACGGCGCGTGGCCTTGCTGTCCGCGGCAACCTGCCGGCCCGCCTGCCCCATCCTTTAGGAAATTTCCCCGCCATTGCCCATAAATCGCCTTAATTTAGAAAGTTGCTGTTCAGCACCTGCCTGAGCAGGGTGGCGATGTCTTTTTTGGTCATGGGTTTCAAGGCAAACCCCCTGATGCCGCAGGCCTTGGCCTTGTCTTCATCGATGAGCGAACTGTAGCCGGTGCAGAGGATGATCGGCAAATCCGACCGTATCTGCAGCATCCGCCGGGCGAGATCCGTCCCGGTCATGCCCGGCATAGTCTGATCGGTGATCACCACATCGAACCGGTCCGGCTGGTTTTTGAAGGTGGTGAGGGCCTCCAGGCTACTCGTCCGAACGGTCACCTCATAGCCCAGTCGTTCGAGCATCGCCCTGCCCATCTCAACGAGAATCTCCTCATCGTCGATGAAGAGAATATGTTCTCGGCCGTACTGAACGGCCTCAACCGTCTGGATGGCGGGCACCGATTCCCTCCTGATCGCCGGAAACAGAACATGGAAGACCGCGCCTTTTCCGGGCGCACTCTCGCAAGCAATGAATCCGCCATAATTCTTGACGATGCCATGGACAATCGAAAGCCCCAGGCCGGTGCCTTTGCCGGTTTCCTTGGTGGTGAAATAGGGCTCAAAAATCTTATCCCGCACCTCCGGCGCAATGCCGGGGCCTGAATCACCGATGGTGAGTTCGACAAAACTGCCGGGGTGCATATCCGGCCTGATCAGGAGTTCCTCACGGGAAAGTTCGCAATCCTTGAGCGAGATGTCGATGAGGCCGCCGGTCTGCTCCATGGCGTGATAGGCGTTGGTGCAGAGGTTTATCAGGATTTGATGGACCTGGGTCGGGTCGGCTAAAATGGGTTTGGTGCCGTTTATCTGCGACTTGATCGCAATGGTCGAAGGCAGGGTCGATCGCAAGAGTTTGATGGCCTCATTGACAATAGAGGACGGCTCGAGGGGGACGCGCTCGGTATCGGCCTGACGACTGAAAGCGAGAATTTGCCTGACCAGATCCGCCGCTCGGTTGCCCGCCTGGAGGACCTTGTCAAGATCATGGGCAACGGTGGAATCCGAGGGACTGGCATCCCTGGCCATTTCCGCGTAGCCAAGAATGGCACCCAGGATATTGTTGAAGTCATGGGCAATGCCGCCTGCCAGGGTCCCGATTGCCTCCATCTTCTGCGCCTGGATCAATTGCGCCTGAAGCTTCTGCCGCTCCCCGATCGCCTGGTTTCGCTCAAGTTCGCCGGCGGCGCGCACGGCCGCAAGCCTGAGAACCGTTTCGACGAAGGTGCGGTTTTCCAGCGGTTTTCTGCCGATGACCGCGATCACGCCGATCGGCTTGCCGGCATGCCCCCAGAGGGTTACGCCGACATAACATTCCGCGCCCAAATCCTGCAAAACCTGCTCGCGGGGAAAAAGCCGGCTCACTTGAGCCGGAAAACAGCAGACCTCCTGGCCCACCACCTCGCCGCTGAGAGTATTCGGCAGGCTGTAGGTCCTGTTGTCCTCAAAATGATCCTGGCGCCAGACGGCAAGCGTCCGGGCGGTCAGCCCATCGCTTTCAAGACGTTCGATACCGACGACATCCATCTCGAAGTTCAGCGCGATATATCTGACCAGAACATTGAAAAACGGTTCGCCCGCCACACCGATGCCGGTGTGCGCCAGAAAGGCCTGAAAGTCTTCGATCCGTTTGCGCTCGGTGATATCCTCAGCCGAACAGACCACATAATTAACGCTTCCGTTGGCATGCAGCACCGGTGATTTGACGATGGAAATCAATCGTAGCCCGCCGGAAGCGTGCGGCACCCACTCTTCGGTATGGAGGAGTTTACCGGATTCGAAAACCGCAACATTGCCCTGCCGGCAGGCTTCGGCGACCTGCTCGGGATATATCTCATCAAGATTTCGATAGGCGATAGCGGAGACCGCCAGGCCGGTGAAGTCGGCATGGGCTTTGTTTACCGCGCCATAGGTCTGCACATCGGTCAGATACCACACCTGAGTGTGAATATTATCCAGGAGAATGCGCCGTTCCAGGACCTCCTGCCGCAGGGCCTCTTCGGCCTCCTTGCGCTCGGTGATGTCGTTGCAGAAGCCAATATAGCGGGCCTCGGAGAGCTTGATCGCCGTGATCGACCACCAGCGCCGCTCGCCGTTTTTTGGGCGGAACGGCAATTCCCCCTGAAATCTTCCTTCACGGACAACCTGTTTGAGATAGCCCCGCACCGCTTCTTTTTCTTCTTCAAAATGAAGCTCGGCGACGGTCATGTTCAGCAATTCATGCTCGGCATATCCGGTCATGCGACAAGCGGCCGGATTAACCTGAACATACCGTCCTCGCGCATCAACCGCAAAAACGCCGTAAGGCGTGTTCATCAGATAATTGCGATACCGCTGCTCACTTTCTTCAAGGGCCTCCTCGGCTTTTTTGCGTTCGCTGATATCCATGGCAAAACCATCGATCACCTGTCCGTCGAATTGGCCATTTTGAACCTCAGCCGACACCAGACTGGCATTGATAGCCATCCAGAAAAGCTCTCCGGTTTTCTTCCTCGCCTGGATCTGGAACTGTCTGACTTCACCTTTTGTTCGCAGTAAGCTGATGAATGCTGACCTTTTCGCGGGATCGCCATAAAACTGTCTCCCCAGATCGGTGTACAACCCGACCACCTCCTCCGGGGAGGCGCAGCCGAACATCCGCGCCATCTCCCTGTTAACGGCCAGGACTCTGCCCTCCAGAGTGCTGCGGAAAATACCGAGCGGCGAGTTCTCGAAAAGATGCCGATACCGAACCTCGCTTTTTTCCAGGGCGAGCCGGCTTTCCTTGAGCTGACGATCGAGACAGTGACGATGGAGGCACATGCTTACGGTGGCCGCCAGTTCCCGCTCCGACACCGGCTTGACCAGATAGCCGTACGGGGCGACGCCTCTGGCCTGCTCGAGCAGCGGTTCCTGAGAAAAACCGGTGAGAAAGACTATGGGGACATCGGAGAGGCGGGCAATGATCCCGGCGGCCTGGATGCCGTTCAACTCCCCGGCCAATTCAATATCCATCAGGACCAGATCGACCGAATGGTCGGCAAGCAGCGCAATGGCGGCTTCCCCGGTAGCCACCAATCCGAGCACCCGGTAGCCGAGTGCGACAAGGGTGCTTTCAATATGGGCGGCGAGAATGCCGTCATCTTCGACAATGAGCAAGGTTGCGGTCAGCATTGTTTACCCTTTCTGGAAGTGAAGGTCAGAGAAAACCGGGTGCCGGCCGACAGATCCAACTGGTAACTGCCGCCCAGTTGATGCTGGCCGAGCATGCGGACAAGCACCATGCCGAGAGTTTGCGCCCCGGTCCAGTCAAATCCTGGCGGCAGGCCTACCCCGTTATCGGCAACGGAGAGCGTGTAGACCCCGTCGGTATCGTTCATGGTCACCTCGATACTGCAGGCGTGCTCGCCGTGACGCGGCTTTTCCTGGGGAAAGGCGTATTTGAGCGCATTGGTGATCAGTTCGTTGATGATCATGCCGCAGGGCACGGCAATATCCAGGGGCAGCGCCACGCCTTGGGCCACGACATGGCTGATAATCCGGGGAGAGCCGTAGGAGGTGCGCAGATGGGAGACCAGCGAATGGATATATTCCTGAAAATCTATCCGGGCTAAATTGTCGCTGCGGTAGAGTTTTTCATGGATCAGGCTCATGGAGCGAATCCTGCCGCTCAATTCGGTCAGGATCTCTTTGCCTTGCTGATTATCAAAATACCGACGCTGCATGTCCATGAGACCGATGATCGCCGCCAAGTTATTCTTGACCCGGTGGTGGACCTCACGCAGCAGCACCTCCTTTTCGGCCAGGGCGGCGGAAAGGTCGATTTCAGTCCGTTTGCGGGCGGAGATATCGGTATGGGCGACCAGCACATGGCCGGTATCGCCCTGCAGCGGTACTGCGCACAGGCTGAACCAGCGGTTGACGGCAGGAGAATGACAGGGGTACTCGATCTCAAACATGTCCCTTTCGCCACGCTGCACCTGGCGAATGCCTTCAAAGGCTTCGGCCGCGCCGGTAACATCGCCGTACTCGGCGGACCAGGGGCAGAAGTAGTTGGCACCGGTGCCGATTTGGTCCATTACTACCCCGTCGTTATCGAGGGCAAAACGATTCCAGGGCGTATTGACATCGACAATGATGCCGTGCTGGTCGAGGATGGCGATGTGGGCGGTGGTGGAATCCAGAATACGCCGGATGAAGGTCGACTGATCCTTGAGCTGGCGCTCGGCCTGCTTGCGGGCGGTGATGTCCAGAGCGGTGAAAGTGACGCCGCGAGCGAGATCCTCAATGTCGATAGGGGTCGAGCTGAGCAGGACATCGATGCAGCTCCCGTCTTTGCGCTGCCAGCGGGTTTCGACGGTTCCCGTACCATGTTGCCTGATCTGCTCATATTTTTCCTCGCCTACCCATTGATATTCCGCTTCGGTCGGATACAGCAGGCGCGCATTTTGATGGAACAACTCGTCCTCAGCGTAACCGGTCATTTCGCATAAACGCACATTCCCTTCCATGAGAACCCGATTCTTGGTGACCCCGATGCCGACCGGGGAGGCGCGAAAGATGCTTTGCAGGTAGGCGTTCCGCTCGCCGAGGGCTATCTCTTGCCGTTTGCGGTCGGTAATGTCGCGGGTGTTGGCGATAACGCCGGCAATGCGGTTTTGCTGATCCCGATAGGGAAAATAGCTGACTTCGACAAATCTTCGCCCCAGGGTCGAATAGTCATACCATTGCTGATAGTTGATAACTTCGCCCTGCAGACATCGATCAAACAATGGCTTGACGAACTGTTGAAAGACTTCTTCGCCGAGGTAATCGTCCACGGTCAACCCGATAAACCGGTCCCTGCTGATTCCGGAAAATCGTTCATAGGCATCATTGACCACGATGTACCTGTAGCTTGGATCGAGAAAAGCAATGGCGTCCCGGGTCGAGGCCACTATGTTTTCATAGAGTTTGAGATGTTCCTCCGCCGCCATCTGGTCGGTGATATCGGTGGCGGTGCCGCAGATGCCGACCAGCCCGCCGGCCGTATCACGAAGGAGAAGGGTGCGGTAGTCAATCTGGCGCACCCGCCCCTGGCTGTCGCGGTTGACCACCTTCCCCCGCCATTGCCCATGGTTCAGGGTTTTCTCGATGATCTCCTGGTGAACGAGGCCTTGTTCCGAATCTAACCCGTAGATTGCCAGGGTTTTGCCGATGAGTTCCGCCTTGGAGCAGCCCTGACTGCGGGCCTGCGCACGGTTGACATAGGTGATAATGCCTTCCAGGTCAGTGATCGTCACTGCATCCTCGATCTGATCAAGGGCCAGGGTCTGGCACCGCAACTGCCGCTCAATACCAACCTGCTCGGTGATGTCGCTGAGCACGGCGAGAACGGCGGGCTGCCCTTGCCAGGTGGTCAGTGAGGCATGCTGTTCCACCCATTTGACCCCGCCATCGGCGCAGAGCAATCGGAAACGGTACCGGATCGGCACGGCTTTGTCGCCAGCCAGTCGCCCCAGGTGCCGGTTGACGACCAGATCGCGGTCCTCCGGATGGAGGAACACGGTGAAAGGTGCAGCCTGTAATTGCGCGGCACTGTGGCCGGTCAGCTTTTCCGCTGCGGCGTTGACCAGCACCAGATGTTTGTTCCGACTGATGACAAAGGCTTCCTCCGCGTTTTCAACGAGAAGACGGTAGAGATCATCTTCCAGACCCCTCGACGTTTCCAGTGGCTGCCGATGCTCGACGACCTCCCGGGCGAGGCCGACCAGCATATCGGGACCGCCGTTCTCCGACCCGGCCACGGAGGTAACCGTTGCGGCATGCCGATGCCAGGAACCGTCACCATGCCTGAGCCGGTATTCGGGCAGGCGCAGGGTTGCACCTGGTTGCCATGTATTGTTGAGCGCGGCTGCAAAGATGGCAAGATCATCGGGATGGAGCAGGGAAAAAAAAGAGGCCGCCAGCAGAGCGGCCGGCTCATGACCGGTTACCCCCCGCCAGGAAGGCGAGAGGTCGGTGAAGATTCCCGTGGCGGTCATCTGCCAAAGGAGATCGGTTCCATACTCGGCCAGCAACTGCTGTTGCGCGGCGTGCAGTTGCCTGCCAGGATCAGCCGGCTGGTGTTGGGATGGTGTAGTCACTGGATGGCCTCTCCAACTGGTTACCTGACCGGGACAAGGAGAGGTGCCCGGCCAGCGATGTTCCCCGGACCGCTGTTAACCGGTCAGGAGAGCCCCCTGTTTCAAGACATATCCCTGCTCTTTATCATGCAAGGATATGGTTTTTTTTCCTGCCGGCAGGGACTGATCAAGGGAAACCCTTGCCGGCTCGCGAAAACTTCGGGGTTCGGTCAGCGCCGCACCTCGTTGTCGGTTTCTGATCCGCCCTTTTCAGGCGAGAACAGGACGACCTTGTTCCGGCCGCCGTTTTTAGCCTGGTACAGGGCAAGATCGGCCGCCTCCAGCAACGTGTCCACGGTATTACCGGCCACCGTTGAGGCGACGCCGATGCTTACCGTAATCGATAAGCCGCCTGCTCGTGTCGACAGGACGGTTACGGCGATCCGACTGCGCAATCGGTCGAAAAGGGCCAGACCATCTGCTCCCGCCGGCATCGTCGACACCACCAGGAACTCCTCGCCTCCCATGCGGCCGACAGTATCATATTTCCTGAGGTATTCCTGGAGATTATTGGCCAGTCCGCAAAGGATGTCGTCACCGGTCTGATGGCCGTAGGTATCGTTAATCTGTTTAAAATGGTCGATATCGCATATCCCCACGGCCAGTGCCTGGCCATACCGAGCTGCTCGCGCCAGTTCCTTATGGAGATGTTCAAGAATGGCCCGGCGATTGAGCATGCCGGTAAGCGGATCGCGGGTAGCCAGATAGGTCAGGGCTTGCCGACTTTCGTTCAGCGCGGCCTGCATCTCGACCATGCGGCATCCGACCATGACGCGGGCCCGGAGCTCTCCGGCGTCGAACGGCTTGCCGAGATAATCGTTAGCGCCAGCGTCCAGCCCGGCAATAATATCGGCCTTTTCCCCCTTGGAGGTGAGCATGAGCAGGTAGGGCGGGTGCTCGGTGGTCAAAAGGCGAACCCGGCGCACCAGTTCCAAGCCATCCATTTCCGGCATCATCCAGTCAATAATGGCCAATTTGGGCGCATCGGACTGCTGCAACGCCAGCCAGGCCTCGAGGCCGTTGGCCGCTTCCACGACCTCGTGCCCGCCCTTGCGCAGCACGGCCGCCAACATGGCGCGGGAAGTGAAATCATCTTCGGCGATCAGGATGCGCATACCGGGCCTCCCGGTGCGGTAGACGGTTCGACCGGGGCTAAGGGGTGCGTAGAGGGCCTGACGCCCCGCTGACTAATTTTCGGTTTGGTCATAGCAAGCGCTCCATCTTGCGAGTCATGTTTGCGGCTGTTGCCCCATCAGCAAAAAAATTTGAGAACGTCGCCCCGGTGCGGCCCATGCTTACTCAGCCATCCCGTGGTTCACGGCAGAATGGCGCCATGACTGCGGTGAGTTGCGCAAAGGCTGTCTCCATCTGCGCCATGTGCCCTTCGGCAGCGTCCCTTTGGCCAGCGGCAGTCGCCTGTTCGATGGCCAGGGCTGCCGCCCGCACGGTTTCGCCGCCGACATTGGCCGCCGCTCCCTTGATGGTGTGGGCCAACCGCTCAACGCCTGGCCCGTCTCCGACCTCCAGGGCAAGGCGCAGAGCCTCGATCTGCCGGGGGAGATCATCGAGAAAGCCGGCGGCTATCGTTCGCGCCAAAGGCTCGTCGTCCATCAGGCGCGCCACCATGCCGTCTTTGTCCCACACCGATAGTCCCGCCACACCGGCAGGCTCGCGGCGCCTCTGTGCCGACTTTACCGCAGGT
The DNA here is from genome assembly GCA_019163135.1 of Desulfobulbaceae bacterium. GTDB lineage: Bacteria > Desulfobacterota > Desulfobulbia > Desulfobulbales > Desulfobulbaceae > Desulfobulbus. Next base: position 17,672 of record JAFLKR010000024.1, read on the forward strand.
TCCCCGGAAGGTTGTCCCTCTCCGGGCAGCCATTGGTCCAAGACGGCGATCAGGATCTGCGGGGTCACCGGTTTAGTGAGGTAGTCGTTCATCCCCGCTTCGAGACAGCTCTCCTTGTCGCCCCGCATGGCATGCGCAGTCATCGCTATAATGGGGACTGCAGGGACCCCGGCAGCCGCCTGCTGCCGGCGAATGCGTCGCGTTGCCTCCAGCCCGTCCATAACCGGCATCTGCACATCCATGAGCACCAGATCGTAGGGGTGGGTTTCCGTAGCATTGACGGCTTGCTCGCCGTTGACTACAGCATCGGCTTTCAATCCCAGTTTTTTAAGGATGCCCAGGGCCACCTGCTGATTGGTGAGATTGTCTTCCACTAAAAGGATACGCGCCTTGCTGCCAGCGAACTTATCAAATGTTTCACGAACCGTATGGCGAGTAACGATGGGGCAGGCCGATCGCTTGAGATCGTCAGGATCGGTCAGCGACAGCACGCCTTGCAGTTCCTGGTGCCGCACCGGCTTGTTGAGATAAGCCGCAAAACCGATCTCGGCGAAGCGGCGGGCATCGCCCCGTGAGCCCAGCGAGGTCAGCATTACCATACGGGTATTCGCCAGGCTTTTGTCTACCTGAATCGCTCTGCCCAGGGTTTCGCCGTCCATCCCCGGCATCTGCATGTCGATAACGGCAATGAGGAAAGGGTCGTCTTCGCCGAGGGCCCGATAGAGCGCGGCCAACGCCGCCGGACCGTCCGGGGCCTCCGCCGACCGCATGCCCCAGGAGGTCAGGCGAGTGGTGAGGATTTCCCGGTTGGTGGCGTTGTCATCCACCACCAGCACCCGCACGCCGCGCAGATCAGTCCGTATCGGCAGGCCCATGCGGGATGCCGCTTGCTTGCCGAGCTGCACGGTAAACTGGAAGACCGAACCTTTACCGGGTTCGCTCGCGACCTCGATGCTCCCGCCCATCAGCTCGACCAATTGCTTACAGATGGCCAGGCCCAGACCGGTGCCGCCGTAGCGGCGAGTGGTGGAGGCATCCACTTGACTGAACTTGTCGAACAGCAGCCCGATCTTGTCGTCGGCAATGCCGATGCCGGTATCCCGAACGGTGAAACGAAGCAGGGCCGCAGTCTCGGTTTCGGTGTCCACCGACACGCGTACCGCCACCTCGCCTGTCTCGGTGAATTTGACGGCATTGCCGGTCAGGTTGGCCAGTATCTGACGCAACCGGCCCGGATCGCCCTGCAGGAGCGTGGGGGTGCCGGGATTAATACTGCAGAGCAGTTCGAGTCCTTTTTCATGGGCCCGAATCGCCAGAGTATCGGCAAAATCCTCGAGGAATCCGGCCAGGTCAAAATCGAGCAGTTCCAGATCGAGCTTGCCGGCTTCAATTTTGGAAAAATCGAGAATATCGTTGATCAGGCCCAGAAGCGACTCACCGCTGGCGTGCACGATCTCTGCGTAATGACGCTGTTCTGCATCAAGTTCCGTGTCGAGAAGGAGCCCGATCATGCCGATCACCCCGTTCATCGGGGTGCGGATTTCGTGGCTCATATTAGCGAGGAACTCACTCTTGGCAATGCTGGCCATCTCCGAGCGCGCCGCCATCTCCTCGGCAATTTTGGTTTGCCGCAACAGCGCTCCATTGATGGTGCTCAGTTCCTCCTCAGCTTGTTTGCGCGCAGCGATGTCGCGCATAATCCCTACGGCATGCCAGCCATCCGGAAACTGCAGCGCGGACATCGACAATTCAACCGGGATTTCCCTCCCGTCCTTGCAGAGGGCTTCCAACTCCACCGTCTTGCCCACCGCGCCGCCCTGGCCGGTCTGATAAAAAAGAGGCAGGGCCTTCTGATGCGCTGCCTGATAGCGCGACGGCGGAAGAAACTGGTGGAGATCCTGCCCCATGGCCTCCTCGCTGGTATACCCGAACATCCGTTCCGCCGCCGGATTCCAGAAGGCGATGGTCCCTTTGGGGGTGATCATCACGATCGCGTCCTGGGCCGAACCGGTAATGGCCCGCAGGCGTACCTGCTCTTCCCGCAGTTTCTCTTCGGCTCTTTTGCGTTCAACAATCTCCCAGGTGACGTCGGCAATGAAGGCCACCGCCTTGACATCGTGCTCGGTGTAGTCCACGGGCTTGTTGCCCACTCCGAGAATGGCGACGATTTTGTCCTCGCGCAGCACCGGCACCACCATTTCACGAATGACCTCGGCATGGCCGGGAGGGAGCCCTTTTTTTCCAGGCATCGACCGGTAATCATTATGGATCACTGGTTTGCGCTGGTGGACGCAGTCGACCCAGACCCCCGCCTGATCGATGCGGTAATGCGCGCCCTTTGACTCGGTTTTACAGAACCGTTCCAAGGTTGCGGTGGACCACTGCTGCAGACTGAGTGTTTGCTGATCGGCTTCGACGAAGTGGTAGAAACCGATGGGACTGCGCACCATCGCACCGATGGCATCCAAGGATCGGGTCAACAATTCGTGCAGCGAATGCCGGTTGCCAAATTCGATCAAGTCGAGCCTGATGGCGGTTATCCGCTCGGCCTGTTTGCGATCGGTGATGTCCCGGATGGTGGCCAGGAGCATCGCCCGTCCGTCCGCCGGCATCCGGGTCAGTGAGACATCGGCCCAGATATTGGTTCCATCCAGCGCCCGGTGCAGCCACTCGAACCGGGCTCCCCCTTGTTCCATGGCTTCGCGTCCCCAGTCGGCGGCGCTGGCGGCGGAGAGCGTTCCGTCAGGCTGGTGTTCGGGCGAGAAGCGGTTCACCGAATGGCCGATCACCTCGTCCCGCGTTGCTTGCAGCATGGTCAGGGCGGCGTTGTTGCAGTCGGTGAAGACCCCATTTTCCATGAGCAGAAAGGCATCCGGTGATTGCTCAAAGAGTTGGTGATAGCGGTCGGCGCTTTCCCGCAAGCTGGACTGGCGGACATGGCAGCCGGCGCCACTTCGACGCCGCAGTGCGGCCAGGGCCGTCAAAACCGCCGCCGCCCGCCGACTTCTGCCTTTCACTCGTGCTGCAGGATATCCGTTCTTTGGCATGACCTTTTTTTAAATCGATTATGAAAAGTTTGCAGGGGCATCCGGCCCTTTCGGTTCCTGCCCTCTGTGCTCACACCTTGAATTTCTTCACCAGATTTTCGAGTTGCACGGCCAGTTCCGCCAATCCCTGGGCACTCAACTGCACCTGGCTGCTGCCGTCTCCCACCTGATTTGACTGTTGATTAATGCCGGCGATATCGCGGGTGATATCGGCAATGACCACCGTGCTCTGGGCCACATTCTCGTTGACTTCGGCGATCCCCTGCGAGGCCTGGGAAATATTGTCGGCGATCTCGTTGGAGGCGGCCGACTGTTCTTCCACGGCCGTGGCAATGCCGTTGATCACATTGTTAATCTCGAGGATAACCGCGGAAATCTTTTCGATATCTTCCACCGTGGTCGTGGTGGTGGTCTGCATCTCGCTGATCTGATTCTTGATATCCACGGTGGCCGCAGCGGTCTGACGGGCCAGCTCCTTGATCTCGTTGGCAACCACCGCAAAGCCCTTACCGGCCTCACCAGCCCTGGCCGCTTCGATGGTGGCGTTTAATGCCAGCAGATTGGTTTGTTCCGATATCTCGGTGATGGTTTCGGTGACCCGGCCGATTTTTCGGGCTGACTCGCCAAGTTCCGCCATTTTCTCGGAGGTGAGCCGCGACTGCTTGACCGCGCTTTCGCTGATGGCCCGGGCTTTTTCCGCGTTCTGGGCAATCTCGGTGACGGTGGCGGTCATTTCCTCAGTAGAGGAGGCCACCATGTTGACATTGCTCGAAGATTGTTCCATCGCGGCTGAAACGCTCTGGATATTGACGCTCATCTCTTCGGTGGCGGCAGCTACCGCCCCTGATTTGTCGGCGGTGTCACGGGCAGCCGACGACAACTGCTTGGAAACTGCGGCCATATCGTTGGAGGAGGAACTCAGACGATTAACGCCGCTGACGATATCCCGGATCATGGAACCCAGTTGGTCGATCATGGAATTGAGCGATGTAGCCATAAGACCGATCTCATCTCTCGAATCGATGTCGAGCTTGGCGGTGAAGTCGCCCTTGGCCATGGTCTCGGCCAAAGCAGCAGCCTTGCCCACCGGACCGGTGATCGAACGGATAATGAACAAGGCAAAAACAACGCTCAACACCAGGGCAATGGCCAGGATGGTACCGATAAGAGTGGTTGCCGTGCCGGCGCTGCTCGCCGCTTGCTTACCGTCCTCTTTGGCCAGGTCGGACTGAAAGGTAATGAGATCCTCAAGGGTGGCCAGGTAGTTGCGCTGCGATTCCCGCACTTCAGTGAGCAGCATTTTTTTGGCCTGCTCAAGCTGAGCGGTCTTGATCAGCTCCATATAAGCTTCGGTTTGGCGAACGTAGGCGGAACGGGCGTCATAGGCCTTTTTTACGACCACCGCCCCCTTTTCGCTCTTGATCGTTTTGCTCAAGGTTTCAAAGAGTTCACCGGCTGTTATGCGGGCTTCGGCAATGCGCCGCAGTTCGTCGGCCTGGCGATCCTTGCTGTCGTCGATGATAATATTGCGTAACGCTCGGGCAATAATGTTGACATTATCGATGATCTGGTTGGCCTGTTCGACCTTGACCATCCGGTCTTCGACCAGCAGCTCTATTTCACCATGCAGCCCCTTGATTGACTTGACCGAATACCCTCCGACGATCATCATCAGCACGACGATGATGCCAAACCCTAGACTTAACCGTACGCCGATCTTCAAATTTTTTAACATGCTCCATCTCCTATTCTTGTCCGCTCTTCTTTGAAGGGAAATCCCCAATCTGTCTAAAACCGTTGCCGGTTGGGTGCACGCATCTTTACACCCCCTCATTGTTCGATGTCCTTTACGCTTAAAATTTTATACGCCAAGCCATCTCGGTTTGACCGACAACGGTCCATAAAGTAAAACCGCTCATTGCTCTTCATTACACGCCAAGACCTTATCGAGATGGAGCAGACCGATCAGGCTGTTCTCCTGTTTACACACCCCAGCGAAATACCGCCCCTGCATACCACCCATATTGACGGGTGCCGGCTCTTTTTTCAGCAGGTCCACCTCAACCACATCGTGGATCTGTTTGACCAGCAGGCCCACTTTTCCTCCGGCGGTATTGACAATGATGACCCGGACCTGCGGAGTAATTTCCGTAGCCCCCAAACCAAGACGTTGAGCCAGGTCGATCACGGTGACGATCTGGCCACGCAGGTTGAGAATGCCGAGGATATCCTGGGGTGCCTGAGGCACCTTGGTGATCTGGGGAAGTTTATTGATTTCCTGGATCTGTTGTATTTCCATGCCGCACAGGGCTTCACCGACTTGAAAAGTAGCCAGTTCTATCAGATTGCCCTGCCTGCTTGTTGCTTGTTCCATCGTTGCTCCTTACGGAATTGCATTAATTTCAAGATGTTTGCCGCCCCCCTGCGCTCGACAGTGGCAGCCTTCGGTGCCTGTCCTCTCAGACCGTCTCCGCCAGTTGCAGATACTGACAGACGCACTCCACCAATCGCTCACGGTCGAGCTTGATATGATAGGCATCGATCCCGGCGGCCTTTCCTTTGGCCACGTCCTCTTCAGCGGCGAGCGTGGTCAAGGCGATGACCGGCAGTTGGTTGTACTGCGGCGAGTCTTTTATCTTTCTTGCCAGCAAAAAACCATCCATGTTGGGCATCTCGATATCAGTCACCACCATGGCAATGGTCTCGGCATTCTCTTCAAGCACCCGCCAGGCGTCGACACCGTCGCAGCCTTCCAGCACCTTGAGCCCGACCTCCTCGAGATAGCTCCGCACCTGATTGCGGAAAAAAACCGAATCGTCCACAATCAGAACGGTGGCCGAATATTCGCCTTCGGCCCATTCCTCCCGTGATGCGGAGGCGGGACACCATTCGGGATGGACGCCTTGGACAATCGCAAAGATATCGACCAGCAAGGTGGTTTTGCCGCTGATAATGGCCGAACCCATAATGCCGGGCTGCCGCAAGGTCGAGACATCGATTTCAGTGGAGACTTCGACGGCGTCGACGGGACCGCTGGCCAGCAGGCCGACATCTCTGCCCATCAGATGAAAGACGATGACCAACAGGTTTTCCTGCTCAACCAGCGGCAGGACGCCGGCGGTATCATCGAGACGCACCAGCGGCAGGCTGCCGCCCCGATACTGGAGGACGCGACGATTGCCGAGCATTTCGATCTCGGCCTGTCGAATTTTCTCGACCCGCTCCACCAGGTGGAGCGGCACGCCGAACTGTTCTGTACTGGAACTGCGAAAAATCAACAGCGACTGCTGGTCCCGCGATTTGGTCTGGGAATCCCTGGCGACCTCAGCGAGTTCAAGGGCTCGTCTTGAGCCTTCAAGCGAAGTCAGACCGGCCATCCGGGCCAGATTGGCGACATCTAGTATCAGGGCGATCCGACCGTCCCCCATGATCGTTGCGCCTGCATATCCCTGGCACTGCTGGAGATGACGGCCGAGCGGCTTGATGACGATTTCCTCGGAATCCAGCAGACGATCAACAATAAGACCGTATTTCATCACCCCGGTAGACACCACCACGATATTCAAAGCGCTGGCGGGACTCTGGCGGCGGTCCTGCTGGCTGTGTCTTCCGGCCGTCTCCTCGTCCCCTGCATCGGACCGGTTTAGCGTTTGGGTTGCAGAGGCGAACAGTGGTGTAGTTTTCGATCGCCGATCAGCAATATTGCACCGGCGATCCGATCTGATGCTCGATTGCTCATCGTCGTAATAGGTTCGCTCAATCGTAAGAACATCCGCCATCCGAATCAGCGGCAGGAGGTTGCCGCGCAGTCGAACGACTTCGGCATCTCCCACCCGTTCGACCCGTTCCTTGATCTGGGCTGCCGGAATCCGCAGCAGTTCTTCAAGATTGACCTGGGGAATGGCATAGCGTTCATCGCCGGTCATGATAATCTGGCAGGGAATAATCGCAAGGGTCAGCGGCAGTTTGATCGAGATGGTCGTCCCCTTGCCAACCGTGGATTCAATATCGATCGATCCGCCCAAATGGTCAAGATTGGCCTTCACCAAATCCATGCCGACGCCGCGACCGGAGATGTCAGTCTCTTCCGGAGCAGTGGGGAATCCAGGCAGCAGGATCAGGTTGATCCGTTCTTTAGCCGACATGACCTTGGCCTGCTCCGCGGTAATCAGTCCCCTGGTCAGCGCGGTCGCGGCAACCAGATCGCCATCAACGCCCCTGCCGTCATCATGGATTTCAATGACGACCTGGCCGGCGGCGTGATAGGCCTTGAGCAGCATCGTCCCGCGTCGCGGCTTGCCTTTCTGGACGCGTTCCTCCAGGGTCTCAATGCCGTGAATAACCCCATTTCTGATCAGATGGGTAAGCGGATCACCGAGGGCCTCAATGATGGTCTTGTCGAGCTCAACCTCTTGCCCGATAATGGTCAGATCAAGCTGCTTTCCCAACATCTTGGACAGATCCCGGACGACCCGGGGAAATTTACCAAACACGTTACCGATGGGCTGCATGCGGGTAAGCATAATCGCTTCCTGCAATTCGGAGGTCACCTGATCGATGCGTTGCCCGACCGCTTCCGCCTCATGCACGGCACCCGAACTGATGGTCTGCAGGAGCTGATTGCGTGAGAGCACCAGTTCGCCGGCAAGATTCATCAACTGGTCGAGCAGACTGACCGAAACGCGCAAACTGGTGTCGGTCTGCACCGGGGAGGAATCGAGCCCCACCTGATCCGTTGCAGTGCTCGCAATAATCGCATTTTCGGGCTGCCGGGATGAAACATTTTGGGTTTGCACAGCCTCGGACATTGCTGATTCTTTCGACGACAACGGATCGGACTTGGCTATTGGCACCGATACAGATCCCTCGGCAGTCGGTTGCATGGGTTTGTCGAGGGACAAGGGACTTATCTCTGTCGAAACCATACCGGTAGCGACTGCATGCAGAGCGGCCAGGTGGACACTGATGTCGATCGCCTTGCTTTCAGGGGCGTTGACCAGCAGTTTTTGCAAGGCCTCAGTGGCAAGCAGTAAGGCATTGATGACGGCAGGGGTGGGCATGAGTTTACGGCCCCGGATCAGACCGAGGATATTTTCGATTGCCTGGGACAAATCCTTGACCACGGTCAATCCCACAAATCCGGCGCTGCCCTTGATCGAATGAACGACGCGGAAGACTTTATCCACAGGGGCTTCATCCAGATCCCCCCCGCCTTTTTCGATGAAGCGGAGATCCTTTTCGATATCGGCAAGGTGCTTAAGGGATTCATCAACAAAAGTCTGCAAGAGTACATTATCTTCGTTCGACATGGTGATTTCCACGGGAGTTAGAGCTGTCAGGGGTCGCAGTATCCAGCCTTCGGTGCGGGACGCATACTATTCTTTCTAGATTTATACAATTTCTAAGCCACATTCATATATTGATAAAAAATTGATAAAAATTGTTCCTATTTAAACAGTTACAACTTTAATCATGGAGCAAGGGGTGTTTGATCCAGAACGAAACAACTGTCCACAAAAGTAGACACAAGCTGAGATGGCTGGAAACGAAGAGGAAAAAAAAGGCATTTACAGGTTTAGAAACAACATGACGGAGGCGGCAGGTTTGTGAAAATTAACCAAACGCTGGTCATCGTATGCAGTTAACGCATCGAAATAGCATTATATTTCGTATTGATAGCAAGGAAAAAAATTGAGCAGTGCCAGAACAGCACGCTCCTTTCGTTGTGGTCTACAAGAGCAGACCGCGTCTGTCTAATTTTGTAGACAAATCTATAGCAACGATACTGCACATAACCAAACAACCATGGCTTCCCCTGTGTCCATTTTCTAACATACCGAAATAGTACCTATAATTTTTTCCTTCACAGGGAGAACTATTGGCACACATTATGCATAATCTATTGCGTTGCAGGTCTTAGCAACAAAAGCAAAAAGAGCTGAGACAAACCAGGAGAAACCAATGAACAATGTGTTTTTATATGCGGCAAGGGATACTTTGGCCTACCGGCAGGTCGAAGCATATCTGACCCGGATATCATTTAATGCCAGTATGATCATCCTTCCTCCGAGTACGCAATTTTATTCTCCAGCTTGCCTGGAACTGCGAAGCAATGATTTTATTATTCTCTTTGCAGAGACTGATGAAGATATCAATGAATTACTCTCCCTCAACGATGAATACGAATCTTTCCGGATAATTTTAATTTTAAAATCAGAAGATTATATAAACACCAAAAAACTTATCAATCTTTCTCCTCGAATGATTGCATATCTCGATAAGAATATCGATGATGTCGGCAACTATTTAATAAATATATTCAGATAACAACACATTGTATAATTGCTGGTCAACCAAAAGGAAATCCCAATGAACAAGTTGAAATTATCAATGAAAATCGGTGGCGGGTTCGGCTTCATACTCGTTCTCCTCCTGACCGTTGCTGTTATTTCCTGGAAGGGCTTGACCACCATGTCCGACGGGATGAAGGAGTATGATCGTCGCAGTGGTAATTCCAACATCGTAAGCGCCCTCCAGGGCAACATGTTAATGGTGCGCATGAAAGTGAAAGATTTCATGATTAACCACCAGGATAAGGACCTGCAGGAGTACAAAGGTTATATCACCAGGCTCCAAAGCTCCCTCGACGAGGCCAAAGGAAAAATTAAAAATCCTGAACGGGCAGCCAAGATCGCTAAAATTGACACCAGTGTCGACAGTTACGAACAATCCTTTGAGCAGTTGGTGGTTGATATCAAGGAGGGGGACCGCATTATTAATGACGCTCTGCGCACCCTCGGGCCAGCCATCCAGGAGGAGTTGACGGCCATAATGATCTCGGCGAGGATGGACAATGACCTCGACTCTATCAGCAAGTCCGGTCTCGCAGTCCAGAATTTGCTCATGGGACGACTGTACGCCCAACGATTCCTGGCCACCGCCTCGGAAAAAGATGCCGAATTGGTCGAGAAAGAGCTGAACAAGTTACGGCAGATTCTGGAGCAACTGGCCACAACCTCCCACCCTGAGCGTAAAGCGCAAGCACAGCAAGTTCTGGTGCAGGGAAAAACCTATATTGATAGCTTCAAACAGATGGCCAAGGTAACCTTCAGTCGTAATGCCGTCTACAATGGCACCCTGACCAGTATTGGCACCGAAGTAGCCGCTTCGGTTGATGAAATGCTCAAGTCCTACGTCAAAGACCAACAGGGACTGGGGGTATCGCTCAAAACAACCAGCCAGAAATCTATCCTCACCATGGAGATAACCGCCCTAGTTGCCCTCCTGCTCGGGATCGGGTTCGCCGTCTTCCTTACCCGGGCGATCACCGGACCGGTGCGCAAGACCGCGGCTTTTGCCGAAACCATGGCCAATGGCGATTTCACCACAAAACTCAATGTCCATCAGGGCGACGAGATCGGCCTGATGGCTAATTCCTTAAATCTCATGGTCGGCCAATTAGGCTCCATGATCAAAGACATCGTCCAGGGTATCAACAGCCTTTCCCTTTCCTCTACCGATCTGGCCGCGGTGTCGCGACAGTTGTCCTCCTCAGCCAAGGACACCGCGGACAGATCGGGTTCCGTTGCCGCGGCCACCGAGGAGATGAGCACCAACTTCCATTCGGTATCCGCAGCCATGGAACAGTCCACCAGCAATGTCAACATGATTGCATCCTCCACCGAGGAGATGACGGCCACGGTCAACGAGATCGCCGAAAGTGCTGAAAAAGCCCGGATTATCACAGATTCAGCGGTCAAACAATCACAGGCGACTTCAGGTAAGATGGCCAATTTGGGCGAATCAGCCAGAAAAATCGGCCGGGTCACCGAGACCATCACCGAAATTTCGGAACAGACCAATCTCCTTGCCCTCAACGCCACCATCGAGGCCGCACGGGCTGGCGAGGCCGGCAAGGGTTTTGCCGTGGTTGCCAACGAAATCAAGGAACTGGCCCGGCAGACGGCGGCGGCCACGGTCGACATCAAGAACCAGATCGGCGAAATGCAATCCACCACCAGCGCCACCATCGAGGATATCACTAAAATTTCCGACGTGATTGTCGAAATAAACAGTGTTATCCATGCTATCGCCACTGCGGTTGAGGAACAGTCAGCCGCTACCAGTGAAATCTCCGGCAACATCGCCCAGGCTTCCCAGGGCATTGCCGAGGTCAATGAAAACGTGGCCCAGAGTTCGGTGGTAGTGGCCGATATCACCCGTGACGTGGCCGATATCAATCGCCAATCCAACCAGGTCGGCGAGGGCGCCGCCTCGGTGCAGACCAGCGCCCAAAGCCTCTCCGACCTGGCCGATCAATTGGCGCTGCTGGTCAATAAATTCAAGGTCTGATCCATCCCGGGGCAAGGAGTCCGCAAAATTTCCTCTCCCCTCAACTCCCGGGAACTGCCGCTACAACTACCAAGGAGGAAGGGAAGGGAACCGGCCTCGGCCTGGCGACGGTTTATGGAATTATAAAACAAAACCACGGGATAATTGACGTCTCCAGTGAACCCGGTCTGGGAACGACCTTACCATGTACCTGCCCCAGAGACCTGGGCACCGAAACCATTTTACTGATGGAAGACGAAACCGCAATTCTCGAACTCGGCACCTGTATCCTCGAACAGCGCGGCTACACCTCCGACATTTTTGCATCAAAACGGCGACCTGGAATCCGGCATCCACTTTCTCGAAAAACCTTTTGCCGCCAGCAACCTGGCAAGAAAAGTGCGGGAGATCATCGACCAAAACCGATACCCGGTATCCGAAATGTCCTGAACGCAGCAAGGCCTCACTTTCTCTGCAGCCCGCCATAGCCGTCCGCTCGCCGCCAAACCCGTTCAGTCTAAACAGGCACCGCCGCGTGGGTTCCGCCGCATCACCGCAAGTTACCCCCTCATTACAAAGACATTCACCTCAGCGGCCCGGTCGCCTTCCCGACCCGTAGATGATGACGAAAGCCGCTCCGAATGGTAAAGTGCCGGCAGGACACAACAATCCGGCGTGGTGCCGGGCAACGGGAGAAATCAGACAATGACCAACGGTTTATTAATAGTTTTTACCGGCAATGGCAAAGGCAAGACCACAGCGGCTCTGGGCATGGCCATGCGAGCTGCCGGTCATGGCCTCAAGGTCTGCTGCATCCAGTTTATCAAGGGCAGCTGGCAGTACGGTGAACTCGATGCGATCAAACGGTTTGAAGGCCTGATCGACCTGCACGTCATGGGCAAGGGGTTCACCTGGAAATCCGAGAATCTGGAAGAAGATGCGCGCCTGGCTCGGGAAGGCTGGGATCTTGCCTGCACTGCCATCGCCTCGGGAATCTATCACACGGTGGTGCTCGATGAATTCACCTACCTGCTCCACTACCAGATGCTGGAGATCGATCCCTGCCTGCAGATCCTGACCAACCGCAACCCAAATCAGCATGTGGTGATCACCGGCCGCTACGCCCCGGAACAACTCCTGGCCGTCGCCGACCTGGTTACCGAGATGCGGGCCGTCAAGCATCCCTTGCAAGCAGGGATCAAAGCCCAGAAAGGCATCGAATTTTAAATTCGCCCGTTGCAACCTCCGACGACGTCGACGAAAAACACAAAAAAAGCCCCTTGGTCGTTTCCGGCCAAGGGGCTTGGGTTTATTTCAGCAGCAGGACCGGGAGGAAACCCCACGGCAACTCGATGGGTCCAGGCGTTCCGGGTAGACTTAAGCCGATTGTATTCTCCACTGTACAACGACCATCAAACCATCCACCGGCAAAAGCCCTCGGGGCGCGGCTTTAATTGATCATAAAGCGGGCTTCCTTCTCAAGCCATTTCATCACACGACCATAGAATTTGGCTTCGTTTATGCCTACATTGGTAAATTTTTCGGGGGTTTCCAACAACTGTTGATCGGAAGAGAGACGGATTTCATGGTCATCGAAGCACCGGATTACCAAGGTGCTGTCTTTGCGCAACAACCCTTCTTCAAATACCGAAACCAGCGTATCCGTATTGAAAATAGTTACATCCTCATCAATCATGGCTGAGCGGAGATCGATGATTAATTCCGTGCAGTGCGGCATATTGAGCATGGTTTGAGCTATCTGGAGGACGTCCCAACCTGCGTCGTCGTCAATTTCGCCGGAAACAATCATGGAATAAATCGAACCTTCATTATTTTTCGTGATTCTGAATCGCATATATCCCTCCCTTGGATGTATGATTAGTCCCTTAATCAAATGCAATCGAAGAGCTTCGATGGGTCCAAAAAAATATTCCAAGCGTTGTAATATGGCCTGCCCATCACGAAATATTCCTTTTATCTCTCTATCGGTCTTTAGGTGATGAATCATTAACAAATAATGAAACGGACCGGAAATAAATAAAAACAATAAAAACAAACCATTATCCAAAAGTCACCTTATCCTGACACCAACCTAAATTTTTTTCACCATCTGGTCGATAGAATAAAAAGATACAGATGACAGGGGATCGTATGCATCAGCGCAGGAGGGGACCGCAAGGATGGATTACAAGATGCAATCAGGGAAGGCCAAGGCCGGTGCCCTACAGTGTGAAGGCGCTGACAGGACCACCGTCAACGGATCGGCCAGAACCGGTACCCGGTTGATCAAGACCGGGACAACCGTCTCGATCCAATCCAGCTTCGAGGAATTCCTCGCCCAGCAGACCAGCGCTCTCACCGGGTCGCGATTACCGCAACAACCGACGACCCGGCCAGCAGCAGGCAACCAATCCCGACAGCCAGCGTCCCAACCGCCGACAACCGCCCCCCCAGGGTGAGACCATCCATGTCCTGCAAAAAGGGGAGAATGTCTGGAATCT
>JAFLKR010000184.1 GCA_019163135.1 Desulfobulbaceae bacterium
ATCCAGCGCTTCTGTCGGGATCGACACGGAACCCAAGAGATGCTCTGCAAGGACTGCCAAGCGCTCCTGACCTACGCCCATCAACGACTGCACTATTGCCCTTTACAGGAACAGAAAACCACCTGCGGCAAATGTCCAGTGCATTGTTATGCGCTTGGTATGCGCCAAAAAATCCAAAAAATAATGCGCTACGCCGGACCACGCATGCTCTTGTCCCACCCGATTCTGACCATCGCCCATTTGCTCGATGGCCTGCGAAGACCATGTTCAAAAGGGTAATCCACCCTGCTTGACACCTCCGGTTAAATCCCGTAAAGTTGCTACCTTGCACTGGCAAGTCAGCCACACTTCCTCAATAACTCTTCCTGGTATTTGTCCATGTTTGGAATAGGCCTCCCGGAAATGATCGTTATCTTTGCCGTAGCCCTGATCGTGGTCGGTCCTGATAAACTCCCTGCTCTCGCCCGTAGCCTTGCCAAAGGCATCATGGAAATGAAAAAAACCCTGAATCAGGTGAAAGATAATCTCAATCAGGAGGGCGAGGTGCTGGATTCCGTCCAGCAAGACCTCCGGAAAACAGCTGACGAACTCAGGGGCAAAATGATTGAAGCCGATCCCTCTGCCTGGCAACTGCCTTCGACCGATCAGGCCAAAGAAAACGAAGACGCCGCTATCGTTGCAATAGAACCGACAGCCATCCACTCGCCGGCGGAAGTCCAACCGACTGAAACCGTTCCGGTTATCGAAAACACTGAGACTGCGCCGGACACAGTCAACCAACAACCTCCTGAAGTTCTAATCGCATCGCAACCTGGTGCCCCATCGCCTGAAAAAAACCATGTTTGAGGCGCTTGAGCACTTCCGACCCCACCAGGAAGAACTTCGTCGACGACTGATCCATTGCTGCCTGGCGATCGTTTTGGCCAGTTCCATCGCCTACTTATTCAAGGATCAGGTTGCTGCCTGGTGTATCCGGCCGCTGTATCTGGCCTATCCGCAAATGGGAAAGTTAGTATACACCAAACTGACCGAAGCCTTTGTCAGTTACATCAAACTATCGCTGCTGGTCGGCATCATCACCAGCTTCCCGTTCATTCTCTATCAGATATGGTTGTTTATCTCCCCAGGACTACTCGACCAGGAAAAACAGACACTGCGACGTATTATCCTATGGGCCACCCTGCTCTTCGCAGGCGGTGCCCTGTTTGCCCTTTTCATTGTACTGCCAAGAATGCTCCACTACTTTATGAGCTATGCCACCCCCTCGCTGAACCCGATGCTCAAACTGGGGCTCTATCTGACCTTTACCGCCCGCATGGTTCTGGCCTTCGGCCTCGCTTTTGAGATCCCCTTTCTCATGGTCATGGCTATCCGCACCGGCCTCATCGGCAACGATCACTTCAGAAAAAATCGCACTTATTTCTACCTGGCCATAGTCGTGCTATCCTTTCTGCTGACCACCGGGGAACTAACCGCTACAGTCCTGCTCTCTTTCCCCCTCTTTGCTCTTTATGAAGCCGGTATTGTGGCCGGCGGGATGTTTCGCTGCAAAGAACCCATTGTTCGTTAAACGGCACGTCCTCAACCGTCCGCGGTGACCGTCCCGTTTTATGTTTCTGCGCGTTTCCTCTTCGAGTTGGCCCTTGTCGGCCTGACCAAGCCCATTAAACAGTAACACCTCAGTTACCTCCATCTCCACTTTATCCTCGGCCAAACCGTACCCAGCGCCGCAGCACTCTTCTGCCTCTTCAAAGAAGTCGCTGTCTCGCCTGTGGCCAGCACCAACATTCTCAACATGACTTGCTCGCCGATGGCTTGCTGTATGTAACCGCAGGCGAATGCGCGGTCATCTCCTCTTGCCGCATGCTCATCGCCGCCCTTTCAGTCTCCCCGGTCGCCAAGTAACAACCTTATGCCAATTTTGGACCACCGCGTCTTTCCTCTCCTGCGGAATGTCACCATGGGCTTCGCCCTTAATTAATTTCCCCTTGACTTAGAAAATCCATTTCCAGATAATTGAAACAGCGTCAACAACAACCGGTTGAAAAAAAAAGGGATTTGATAAAAATTTCGCGGTCTTTTAGTGCAAGACTGTGACTGCGGTCCTTTGCCATCATCCTGTTTCATCAGAGCAAACCGAAACAGATAAACTTTTTCCAACAAGGAGCTTAGGGGTGAAGAATCTCAGACTGGGAGTCAAACTGGTGGGCGGTTTTGTCATGGCCGCTGTCATCATTCTCGCGGTGGGCCTGTTATCCATATCGCAACAGGGCCAACTCAATCTCAAGGTAAAACAACTCGGCAACGAAACCTTCCCCGCTGTGCAGAATATCTTGACCGTGAAAAGCGAAGCAGCCACCATCGCCGGTCTGATGCGGACCCTGTTGACCCCCTACGCCAGCAACGAGCAACGCAATCACTCCCACCAGCAGTTGCTTATCTCAAGAAAAGCGTACGGGGAGGCTAAGGATAAATTCGCGGCCCTGCCGCTGGTTAAACAGGTGGAGAGTGAATGGCAGGATTTCACCACCAATATCACCAAATGGGCGGGAGTCAACAATCAGGCGGTCGAACTCTCCAAAGAGTTGATCGCCATGGATATGACCAACCCCAACCAGATGAAACAGCATACCGCTGATTTCGAAATCGCTCACAACGCCCTGCTGGCCAAAATAGGCAAACTGCTGCTCTTCAACACCCCGTTTGAAGGCGGCACCGGTGAAACGGATTGTTCGCTGGGCAAATGGATGGAGAAAATGGACACCACCAATCCCGAAATGGTGGCCTTGGTCAAGGAACTCAAGCCTATTCATGCCGAACTGCACAAGAATATCGCCAAAATCAAGGCCCTGACAGCTGGTGGACAGAGTGCGGAAGCCAAGGAGATCGTCGAAAAGAAGCTGTATCCGGCATCGGAACAGGTATTCGCTCTTGTCGGAAAAATGGAGGCTATAGCGGATAAGGCCAACGAAAAATTCCTCAAAATGAACAAATTGCTGTTGGAAGAGGCGGCGACCTACCAGACCACCACCTTTGGTGCCATCGATAAAATGATCAAAAAGGCCAATGATATTTCAATCGAATCAGTTTCTTCTGCCAATGATATTGCCAACCGCGGTCGTCTGATTACCATTATTGTCCTGATCGCAGGGGTTATCCTGGCCGTTACCCTCGGATTCCTGCTGACCTATATCATCACCAAACCCTTGTATAAGGGGGTCGACCTCGCCAAGGCCATGGCAAGCGGCGATCTCACCAAGACCATGGACGTCGATCAGCAAGATGAAATCGGTATTTTGGCCAAATCGCTCAACGAGATGGCACAAAACCTGCGCCGGATGTTCAGTGACATCAGCAATGGAGTGGTCACGGTCGGGGAATCTTCGGTGCAACTGGCCGCCATCTCTAACCAGATGTCCTCCGGGGCTGAATCGACAGCTGGCCGTTCCAGCCAGGTGGCCGCAGCCGCCGAAGAGATGAGTGCCAACCAGAGTTCAATTGCTGCGGCCATGGAGCAGGCTTCGGTCAACGTTAATATGGTTGCCGCCGCCACCGAGGAAATGAGCGCCACCATCAACGAAATCGCCAGTAATTCGAGCAAGGCCAAAGAAATTACCAGCGCGGCGGTAAACCAATCGCAAAAAGCCTCCGAACGAGTGAATGAACTTGGCAGGGCCGCCGATGAGATCAACAAAGTCACCGAGGTCATCACCGAAATCTCCGAGCAGACCAACTTGCTGGCACTCAACGCCACCATTGAAGCTGCCAGAGCAGGTGAGGCGGGCAAAGGCTTTGCCGTTGTCGCCAACGAAATCAAAGCCCTGGCCAAACAAACCGCCGAGGCAACCCTGGACATTAAAATCAAAATCCAAAGCATTCAAGAAGCCACCGGGGTAACTGTAACCGAGATCAACGAAATCAGTGCGGTCATTGCTGATGTCGACAAGATCGTCGCCACCATAGCAGCTGCGGTCGAAGAACAGACCGCTACCACCAGGGAAATTGCCCAAAATGTCCACCAGGCCTCGCAGGGCATCACCGAGGTCAACGAAAACGTCTCGCAGAGTTCGACGGTGGCCACCGAAATAGCCTCGGACATCGCCACGGTCAACGATAGTGCCAATGAAATGAACAAGGCCAGTAATCAGGTCAAAGTAAGCGCAGAGGAGTTGTCGAACGTCGCCGACCAATTGAAGGTGATGGTTGCCCAATTCAAGATCTGAGCGACTTTGATCTGTAAATCAGGAGGGGCTGCGCACCCGTCAGGTGCGCAGCCCCTTTTTTTCTTGAGGGACCGAACCAAAGTCCCTCGAAAAAACCAACTATGTTGAACCATTGCGCCCAGTGACGAACTAGGCCCATCCTTGCTGCCAAAAGAAAAGGAGAAAAAAGATCGGCCGGCGTCTTTCCGACCAGCGGGGGGGCTGATATTCACTGGCTTGCCCAACCGAATTTACAGAGAGAGGGTTGACGCTTTCAACCGATAATATCAGATCAGGGAAAACAATCCCAAGCACCTCAAGGAAGCGTCAATAAAGTTTTTATTCCGGGACGGAGTTGCGATGCGTCAATATATCCGATGGCCCCCGGAGTCGAACGAACAAAATCAATCATTTCCTGAACCGTATTCATTTCAACAGGCGGTGCGCCTTTACCGATAGCCCGCCGCACAATCCAGTACGCCACATAATCGTCATCACTCTGCCTGAGGATATCCTTGATAAAAACGGCTCGGGTTACATCTCCGGTTTTCATATTGACCGGTTGCACTGACATCCCGGCAACCTGAACTATCCGACCGGTGTAAATCCGGCTCATCATGTTCTTATCAAAGACATCGGTCGTCCCCCACGATTCGTGACCGATCACTATCACTTCGGCAACCGCCCCGGATGACAACCCCGCCAGCAGGAAGCCCAGCAGAAAAAAATAACCTGTAATTATCCTGAAAACTTGCGCACCATGACGACGGAGTGCCCCCCAATATCCAGACAACTTTTGGTGCTCAGGCCGCGCCGAAAAAGGCGCCTTGGACAGGCGACTGTTGGCCCTCATTAGAATGAAAAATTATATGAGAGGGAATAGATCATTACGTCCTCATGGGCCAGATCCCCGTCAAACATGCTTGCACGTTCGCCGACATGGGTGCGCATAACCTCGGCCTTCAACTTCTGTTTGGGAGTGAACGCATAGGAAGCGCCGAGCATCCAGGAATTTTGATCGGATACCAACATGGAACTGGCGGCATTGTCAATGTCCGCCTGGGCGACCCCGAACTGGGGCACCGGGGTAGCCCCTCGAACCTTGCGCCAAGTATCCATTTCAGTAGTCCAGATCCGGGCATGGGTCAAATAGGGTGTCCAGTTGCCCAATTGACGGGAGACGGAGACATACCCACCAATATACGGCGGTGCCGGCTCGATATTATCCGGTATCACCGCGATACATTCACCGGCAGCCATAAACTCACCCAGCGGAAACCGGGTACCCAAAAAAAAGCTATTCACCCTGATCCTGGAAGTATATTCCGGTTTACCTAAGGTATACTGGCCGTTGCCAAGCGGTACAAAATTGACTGTACTTGCAAATCCTCCAGGATCATCAGGCTCGAGATCGGTCATGTGCCAACCGGCCCTAACCAGGGCGCGATCAAAATCATTGATCGTCAGGACCAGGGCCCCTCCGGATATTTTCCCGGGTATATAGACGGCAGCCTTACTGCCGTTATCATACGTTCGCACGGAACTATTCTGTACCCCGAACGATCCGTCCAAAGTGATTTCATAGTTGGTGGTGCTCCAGGTCTTGGCAATGCTTGCACCGTCGTAATCATAATAGGAGGACACGAAATAGACTTCGGCAGGCAACCGGGCCATATCGTAGGAGACCCCCACATCCATGTTTTGCTGATTGAGCAATCCCCCCAAGCTGAGCCGACCCAGACGAAAGAACCAATCATTGGTGGGCCGATAGGAAAGAAAGGTCCATTTAAATTGCGGATCGACCCCGGTATCGTCATCGCTTCTCGGGGCGATCACCACCTGGGTGGTCGCTCCCCACTGATCGTTAAACTTGGCGTCAAGTTGCACACCCAGCAAGGAGTCGCGCATCAAGGTCCCGGTGTCATCGACATACCGCTGGTAGACGGTCGCCTGGTCGGAAATAGCTCCCCCCACGGTACCGAAACCAGAGACCGCATATTCAGCGGCAAAGACGCCATTCCAACATCCCATTGTCAGCGTGAGACAGGTTAACACTACGCTTTTAGATATTGCCATTGTACTCATTTTTTTATTTTCCATAATGAATATAAGATGCTCAAGCTAGCTCTTCCTTTAAATCATCCCATTGATACCGGATACTTTGCACTTCGGCGTCACAGGAGAGAAACACATCAACAATTTTAGGATCAAAATGGTGATTTCGAGATTCATGTAAAATAGAAACGGCTTGATCATGGGGCTGTGCTACTTTATACGGACGCGCACTCCTGATCGCATCATACACATCGACCACCGCCATCATCCGAGCTGGCAATGGAATCTCGGTCTGGGAGAGTCCGTCGGGATAGCCTGATCCATCCCATTTTTCCTGGTGGGAACGGCTTACCTGTTGCGCCACCTCCAAAAAACCGCCGGTCTCCTGCAAATTTTTAATAGCCTGGGCTAGAATGCCATGTCCACGGGTGGTATGGGTCTTCATAATGGTGAATTCTTCCTGGGTCAACTTGCCCGGTTTGAGCAAGATTGTATCCGGTATGGCAATCTTGCCGACATCATGGAGCGGGGCGGACTTGATGATCTGGCCGGTTCGCTCCGGGGTCAAATACCCAGCATACTCTGGCATATCCTGCATTTTCTCGGCAATAAGACGCATATATTCCTGGGTGCGGCGGATATGATTCCCGGTCTCACAGTCCCGAAATTCAGCCAGCGTGGTGATGACATGCATAGTGGCATCCTGCATGCGGCTCAACTGGGAGATGCGGCGGGCGACCTCCTCCTCCAGCCACTGATTACGTCCACTCAAAAAATCATTATATTGCTTAATCGCCAAATGATGATGCACCCGCGCTAATAAAATGGGAGGACTGATGGGTTTATGGATATAATCAGCCGCCCCCAGATTGAGGCCAAAAGCCTCTTCTTCCGGTTGAGTTTTCGCGGTCAAGAATAGGACCGGAATTTTCCCTGTGATCTCTTCACCCTTCAGACGTCGACACACCTCATAGCCGTCCATATCGGGCATCATCACATCCAGCAAAATCAAATCAGGCGGGTTGGCGGCCACAATCTGGAGGGCATGGGCGCCATTGGTTGCCGTTTTGACGCGATAAGTGCCTTTGAGCAATTCTACCAGCAAGAACAGGTTGACCGGGGTATCATCGACACACAGGATCGTGGGTTTTCTTTCAGGGGATAATATCACAGACAATTCTCCTGCGGCAACTGTGCCAGGGCATCCTGGAATTGAAAATTGGCAATCGCCTGAGAGAGTCCATCGGCGGTTGCGGTGGGTAGCTTTGTTTTCAGGGTCGCCTCATGGTTCCTCCACAAATCCTGCGCCGCACTGTCCGACTCCTGGAGCAGATGGCGCAATTGCGCGAGAAGCAGGGTGGCGTCCGGGGTGGTGTCAGTGGTGTCTGGAAGGGAAACGGGCTCCACATACAGTTCTTCTTCCTCGGCAAAGTAGGTATTGATTGCCTCGATGATGCACGATAAATTTTCGGTCAGTTCCATGACGAGAAGATCCAAATGTTGGGTGTGAGCTTTGGCCCCTTGTTCAACCTGCACGCTGAGTTGATAAAGGCCTTGCGCCCCGATTGTTCCTGCCAGCCCTTTGAAGGTATGGACAAGATTAAAAATTTCGCTCCATTTCTCCTCGTGCAGGAGTTGTTGCAGGGTGCTGGAAAAATGTTCATACTCTTTGACAAATCCTTTCAAAATTTGACGATACAGTGCAGGTTTATGACCGCACAGGTTAAGGCCGACGGTAAAATCCACTCCGAGAATGGCGCCGGGCAGCAGTTGTTGACTTACCCCGCCCAAGGGGAGGGCGTTCTCAGGCCCGGCGGTTTGCCGTAAAGCGTTGTCGATCGACAAGGACCGGGGATAATGCTCCGCAAGCACCCGCAGGAGAATGACCGGTTCAATAGGCTTGGCAATATGGGTCTGCATACCGGCGGCTAGGCAGCGTTGCTGCTCCTCCACCATGACATGAGCGGTCATTGCGATAATGGGCAGAGCGGCATATCTTGATTGACTGCGGAGAATCCGGGTGGCTTCATAGCCGTCCATGACCGGCATCTGAATATCCATGAGGACAGCATGATAATAATCGTCCGGGTGTTCACTGATCATGGCGATCGCCTCCTGGCCATTGTTCGCCAGTTCAACCTCTACGCCGCTATAAGCCAGCAATTCCGAAGAGACTTGCTGATTGACCAGGTTGTCTTCGGCCAACAGGACACGCATCCCTTCGAGTTCCTTGGTACCCGGCAAAAGCGCTGATTTTTCATCGACCGCATGCGGATGCAGTACCTCCCAAAACAGTTTGCGTAATTCCGTCGGCAGGACCGGCTTAGGCAAAAACCGACAGATTTTTTGCTGCCCGCACAACACATGGATTCGTTCCAAATCATAGGCCGAAACCACCACAAGCAAAGGTGATTTCTGCACGAGCAGTTTCCTGATCGCGGCAATCAGTTCTTCGCCCCCCATGCCGGGCATTACCCAATCAATAAAAATAATATCAAATGAGACCTCAGTCTCAGCCAGGAGACGAAGCGCGGCTTCCCCCGAATCGACCTCCACACTTGCAACCCCAAAGTGCCCGAGCAAGGAGTGCAGCACGGTTCGTGCCGGTTCGTGGTCATCGACAATCAACGCCTTTAACCCTTGAGGAACAACGTCAAGGAGGGCCCCCTCGATCTGCGCCGGGGCCTGCAGAGTGAGCGCACAGGTAAATTGTGAACCTTGATGGTGTTGACTGGTTACGGTGAGGGTTCCTCCCATCTGGGCAACAAGTCGCTTGGAGATGCTCAGGCCAAGCCCTGTTCCGCCCTGCTTGCGGGTGGTCGTACCGTCTACCTGGGAAAATTCTTGAAACAGTTGGCTCATTTGGGCCGGCGTCATACCAATACCGGTATCCTCGATACAAAACCTCAACTCGCAATTCTTTTCCTGCCGACTACACTCTTCGACGCTAATCTTGACGTAACCTTGATTGGTAAATTTCACGGCATTGGTGAGGAGGTTGGTAAGCACCTGTCCAAGGCGCAAGGGATCGCCCAGATAGGTGCCGGCATCACCGAGCAACTGAGGGTTTTTTATATCCAGCAGGAGCTCAAGTCCTTTCTCGACAGTACGTTGGCGGAGCAACGTGAGGGTATTGCTGACGACATCTTCCAGACGAAAGGCTATATGATCAAACTGCAGTTTGCCGGCTTCGATTTTTGAAAAATCAAGAATATCGTTAATAATGCCCAGCAACGATTGGGCAGCCACTTTAATTTTACCGATGTAGTCACGTTGCCGCTCGTCAAGATCGGTCTTAAGCGCCAGATAGGTCATGCCGATGATGGCATTCATCGGGGTGCGGATTTCATGGCTCATGTTTGCCAAGAACAACGATTTGGCTTTTGTTGATTCTTCAGCTTTCACAGTCGCCACTTCCAATGCCTTTTGAATCTGTTCCCGCTGCTGGATATCTTCCTGGATATTGTCTGCCATGCCATTAAAGGTTTGCCCCAAGGCCTGGAGTTCATGAACGCCCCGCCCTGTATCGGTCCGCTGACTATAGTCCCCCCTGCCCAATTCCAGGACGCCATTCATCAGACTTTTAAGCGGTGCAAGCACCATCTTGCGGATGACATTCATCGCAATCAACACTATGGCTACGGTAATGCCCAAAATGACCACCGCTGCAAAGATACTGCGCCGCAACTGGATTGAAACGTCTTGAACCGCGTCACTGGTTCGCTCGTCGGTCAAGCTGACAAAATTCCGAACCTCCTGGGAGAGTTTGCTCTCCAACTTCAGATAATTGGCACTGTAGACAAACTGATTGGCAAATTGCAGTTGCGGTTTACCGTCATCGATAAAAATACCGCGATCCGGGTCGTACAATCCCTGGGTGGCGGCAAACGCGATCTGATCTTGTTCGTACAGCAGGATGGAATAACGCAACACCTCGTCTATGGCGGCGAATTCCTCCTGACTGAACCCATGTTTTTCCATACGTTCCAGAAGCGAAACCCCGGGGCTGTCCTTTGGCATGACATGCGGAAGCTCACCCGCCATAACCTTGGCCCAGTAGGTGGCATCATACGCTTCAGGCGAAGCCTTCTTCCCCTGCCTGATATCGATGATATCATAGTAATAATTAAGATATTTGGTGTTCGCCGAAGTGGTATAAGCTCGCACCATCCTCGAAAGTGCAGCCGTTTCTTGCTGGATATCATGGGTGACTTGCAGGGATTCCTGACGATTCTGCTGCGCAGCCAAGGTGTTAGCGTGCAGATGCAGGACATGGAACAAAATCAAACCATTAAAAGATAACGCGCTTAAGACG
Organism: Desulfobulbaceae bacterium; assembly: GCA_019163135.1. Lineage (GTDB taxonomy): Bacteria > Desulfobacterota > Desulfobulbia > Desulfobulbales > Desulfobulbaceae > Desulfobulbus. The sequence continues at coordinate 10,573 of JAFLKR010000184.1, forward strand.
AGAATAACAAAATAAATAGCAAAATGATGGAGCACCAGACTTCTCATCTCAGAACAATCCTACAAACTTTTTTTGATTTATAACACGTTGCCCGCATAAAATTACCTGCTTGTACCCTCAAAGATTTCGTCTCGCTTCTTGTTTAGAAACAACGCTTCCTATGGTTAGGTCACCAACAACCGACCAGTTAACCGTACCAATCGCCTAATCAAACTACATTTGAACTCTTTCCGCCTGTAAAACAAAAAGAGACCAAAAAATGACCGCCTAAGGACAGTTGAGGTTCATCAAGACCCCACGTCGCGACATAAAATGTCCATTCCTCCAGAATAAGCTCAGGCCAAGTCCTTTTACCTGGCATGACTCTGTTCCTGCCCAATACCTGCCGATTCATGAGAGGATTTTCGAATTGTTTTTTTCCAATCAGGCGGGGTTGCGACCTCGACTTGGAATTGATCCTTGTCCGGAACCAATTTACGCCAATTGTGACGATGCAGAAGATTGTAGACCGTAGCCAATGCGGTCTTGCGCCCCAACCTTACATCCAGCGCCTTCTTAACCTCCCCGACCACAAGCAGGCCACAATGAACCTCCTTTGCGAAAAAGGGAGCGAGAAAAAGCGCTTCTTCTTCCTTGCTCATATTCTCCCGACGGCGCCCCCCCCGCTGGCGTTTCTTCTCTGGCTGCCCCCCTGAACGAATAAACCTGGTCCGTAATTGACAAGCCCAACCCCGCGAAACGCCTATAACCGCAGCCACCTGTTCCATTGAAAAATCATATTCCAGAGGCAGAATGACTGCCTGGGCTTGCCGAATCTCCTCTACGGTGCGAGCTTTTGCCAGCGCTTCCTTCGCCTTATCCAAAACTTCTGTTCCACGTGCTGGTCGAGCCATTTGTCTCTCTCCTCTTGCGCTTCTATTGGGTTATTTTTGTTTAAAAACCAAACAACTTGCTCTACGATGTTTCATTTTCACCATACCGCCGCCTTGCCAGGGCAACTACCGACTCGCCGCCCCGTTTGACAAATCGCCACCCTGCGCTTTCTTACTCTTTTCAACATCAATGGTTTCGCGCCCTTTTCAAATCAAACTCCTGACGAGCCGATCCCATTTTTTACGATGATGGCTGTATCTCCCGGAACGCTTCACAATTTGATTTTTATAAATTGCGCAGGTGCTTCCACTCCACGATAGTAATTCAAATAAAGTGCCAGAGAAAAGACAGCTGTAAAATAACCTTAAATTAAGGTTTTAAGAAGAATTGGAAGAATAAAAGCGTCGCATGCTGAGATATTTGGTCTCAGAATGAGAATATAAAGGAGAAAAAGGAGAGAAAGAATGGGGTGGTTTTTTCAAGCCAAAGCCTGAATGTACCTGTCGGCAGGAGTTATGGTGACGAAAAAACCTTGGAGCGATTTCTGGGGGATCAGGAAATCCCCGCGGGTACGCCCATCGCTCTGAGGGCTTTAACTATTTCGGCCACATGAACCGGTTTATCGAAATAACCACAAGCGCCCAAGGCTAGCACCTGGTCTTTTATTTCATCGCTGCCGTAGCCTGTAAAAAAAATGACCGGGGTGGCCGAATTATACTTCCTGATGCACTGCAGAATCTCAAGGCCTTCGCTGCTTTCCGAATGCGACAGCCTGAAATCAGTTATTACTGCGCTATACCGGTTGTTTTTTATCAAAGCGATGGCTTCTTCCAGGCACATACAACCATCCACCTCAACATACCCGCTTCGCAGGAGTTTTTTGTACGAAAAAACAATAGCCTCTTCATCGTCCACAATCAGTATCCGTTGCTTTGCTTCCATGTTCTGCTCCTTAAAAATTACCAATTACACCTACATAATTCAAAAACGATGCCAGAACGAAAGAGTTTTTAACCACCTGTTTATATTGTTTAATTTATCTAACGCCTCTAAAGGGCCTGTCTAGTTTTGAGACAAAAGGTCTTATTTCAAGACGGTCGATGATGGCTGCAGCACGCACCAAGACCTTCAGACGACTTGCTTGATTTCTTTTATTTTTCGATAAAGCGTAGCCCGGGAAAGTCCAAGCAACTTAGAGGCCTTGGTAACGTCGCCATTACAGCGCTCCAGAGCAGAGACTATATGATGCCGTTCGATTTCCTCCAGCGTTTGGGTTGGTCCCATCGGCATAGCCGGAATCACACTCTTCAACCAGGAAAAATGCTCAACATCCAACGTTGTCCCTTGGGAAAGAATCGTCGCCCGTTCAATCGCATTTTTGAGTTCTCGCACGTTCCCGGGCCAGGGATACGTTTGCAGGAGTTTGACGGCTTGATCTGTAATCCCAATTTTTGCTGAGGTGCATGTTTTTAGCAGGTATCGAGCCAGTTCGGGCAAATCGTCCAACCGCTCCCTCAAGGGCGGAACATGGATAGAAAAAAGATGAATACGGTAATACAAGTCACTCCGAAAACGTCCCTCCTGCATTTCTTGGTCAAGATGCTTGTTGGTGGCGCAAATCAGGCGAAAATCACTTTGCTGCAGTTTAGTGTCGCCGAGTCGCCGATATTTTTTCTCTTCCAACACCTTGAGAAATTGAGCTTGCACGACCGTTTCCATCTCGCCGATTTCATCGAGAAAAAGAGTCCCTCGATCGGCCACATCCAGCAACCCGTCTCGATCCCGATCGGCGGAGGTGTAGGCCCCGCGGATATTGCCGAAGAGTTCCCTGGCAAGTAAATCGCCCTTGAGCCCGGAACAATTCACATCGACAAAAGCAAAAGGGCCTCCTTTGCTGTGACTGTGGATCCATTTGGCAATGACGCCCTTGCCGGTACCGGTTTCCCCGGTGATCAACACCGGTGAATTGTTCTCCGCAGCCAGACGGGCAAACTCCGCGACCTCTTTCATTCCAGGGGACTTGCCAATTTGGATATCTTCCTGTTTTTCCAATCGTTGACGGGAGGTGTGCAGTTTTCTGATAACCCCGACTTCGAGGCTTTTTTTCAGAAATAAGTCGAGTCCCTGCATATCAACGGGCTTGAGCAGAAAATTATCCGCCCCTTTGCGCATGGCATCCACCGCCAGGGGAATATCTCCCGCGCCGGTAATGACAATTATCGAACCCCCGGGGTTTTCCTCCCTGATCTTTTCGATGAGATCAAGGCCGCTGCCGTCGGGAAGGTTGATGTCGATAATGACCGCATCAAATTTTTGCGATGTAAGCAAGCGCTCGGCACTGGCCAAATCCTCGGCGGGGATGGCATCATACCCCGATGAGGAAAGGTATCGTACGAATCCGAAACGGGTACCCGCCTCATCGTCAACAAGCAATATCTTCGGTTTCATGTTCGTAGTCATCAGGTTCCGCAAGGTTGAGGATCAACTCGGCCGTACATCCGGGAGCCGGCTCGTTGTTCCGTATTAGTATCTCTCCGCCCATGCTCTCGACGAAATGTTTCACCAGGGTCAGCCCCAAGCCCGTACCCTTGGCCCGCAAAGTAAAAAAAGGCTCGAAAATCCGCTCGAACTTTTCTTGCGCGATCCCCACGCCGGCGTCCTTCACCTGCAGGGCAATGGTCAGCTGGTCGACCTTGACAATATGCAGGATAATCCCGCTTCCTTTTGGGCTGCATTGAGCGGCGTTATCCATGAGATTGAGAAGGGCCTGCTGCAATCGCATACTATCGGCAAGCACCCAGAGCTGGTCGGCGACGAGATCGCAGAGAAACGTAACGGGGTAGTCCTGCGCCACCTTGGTCAACTTCCAAAGTTTAATGGTGTTGATGCACAGCCGTTCCAGCGGCACAGGGCGGATGTCCGCCGACCGGCTCGGTTTCCCCAGCCCGAGCAGGTCGGTCATCAGCTTGGAGAGCCGGTTGACCTGGGTGCGGATATGCTCAATATACTCTTGATATTCTGGCCTCCCCGCAATCCCTTCTTCTTGAAAAAGAGCTTCGGAGATGGAAAGAATCGCATTCAACGGGTTGCGGACCTCATGGGCCACGCCCCCGGCAAGTTGGCCGATTATCTCCATCTTCTTGGCGGTGAACAGTTCTTTTTCCATCTTCTTCTGTTCGGTGAGATCGATGACCGAGGCAACGCTCCTGATCGTTCCTGGAATAATCACTACGGTAATAAACACGTCAACAAATCGACCATTGGTATGCAGTAATCGGGATTCAAAACTTTTCGGCGCACCGGAAGAATCGAAACGCCGGACCAGGCCATATTCCTTCATTTGCGCCTGGACGTCCTCGGTGAAAAAAGCCGTCCATTTCTTTTTACCCTCCAACGCCGCACGGGAAACACCAACGAGCGCGGCAAATTGCGCGTTTGCCAGGGAAACGACCGAATCCTCTTCGATAATCACCATCGCGGTCCCGGTGTTTTCAAAAATGGTGCGATACTGCACTTCGGAATCACGTAATTCGCGTTCCATCCGTTTCCGCTCGGTGATATCGAGGATGGTGAAGTTGATCGCCTGCACCATCTGTTCCGACGGATTCTCCACCCGGCTGCCGCGCTCCATTCCGGGTTGTTTGTCGAGAGTGGTTATGCACGTCGAAATAAGGAGCACATCGATCACCCTGCCGTCCTTGCAGCGAAAACGGGTTTCAATGCTGGCCGTGTCCTTCAGGCCCTGTTCGATGATGGCCACTATTCTGGCAACCTGATCAAAATCTTCTTCACTCAAATAGAGCAGACGAGTGCTGCTGCCTTCGAGCTCACGTTCGGTATAGCCAAGCATTTCACAAAGCCGTTTATTGACTTCGAGAAACTTCCAACCGACGATGATGGCAATACCGGTGGGTGAGGAACGAATAATACTTTGGAGGCGGGCCTTTTGTTGCGACAACTCTTCGGCAGTTTTCCGGCGTTCCTCATTGGATCGCAGGGCCCCGATGCCAAAGGCCAAATCCCTCGCCAGTTCGGCCAACAAATGGATTTCTTCGGGGCTGAAGCCCCCCAGCTTTTGCGACTGCACACTCAGGGCGCCCAGCAATTGGTTGTCAGTGAACAACGGAAGGGCTAATACGGACCGGCAGTTCATCCGCACGGTCTCGGCACACCAACCCCTGAATCGTGCATCGCTGGTCAGATCGCCGCAGGTCACCATTTCCCCTGTACGGATAGCCATGTCAAGCGGATTACGATCTGCGGCGGCTCCCTCCTCGGAGCGTTGCAAATTTTCCTGACAACAGGTTTTCTCACACCCGGCAAAGGCGGCGATACGAGTCGCCGCCGTCCCGTGCTGCCCTGAAAAACCGAAGCAGGACACGGTATAACCGCCGATTTCCACGATAATTCTACAGACATCATGGAGCAGCGAAACCTCGTCTTCAGCTTGAATCAGTGCCTGCTTGCATTCACTGATCATGGTGAGCGAACGGTTTGCCCGCCGAAGCTCATCCTCGGTCCGGGCGTGCTCGGCGATCTCCATTATGAGCTCGGCATTGGTCCGCGACAATTCTTCCGTACGCTGCCGGATCTGAGCCCCCATGTGCAGTTGCAGTTGACGCAGGCGCAGATGTTTTTGTACTCGGGCGAGCACCTCGATCGGTTCAAACGGTTTGGTAATGTAGTCAAGGCCCCCTGCTTCAAAGCCCTTGACCTTATCGGCGAGCTCATCCAGTGCACTGATAAAAATCACCGGGATGCCCCGAAACTTTTCGTCAGCCTTAAGCTGGCGGCAAACTTCATAACCGTCCATTCCCGGCATTTTTATATCGAGCAGGATCAGATCCGGCGCCTCGGTGGCCACGGACCGCAACGCCAGTTGTCCGTCGGAGGCCGGGCGCACCTTGTAGCCCTGGGTGCTGAGGATATTGCTGAGCAATTTCAGATTGTCCGGAATATCATCGACGACGAGAATCTGAGCCCGGTGTGTATCCATACGTTATCATCCTAAATTAATGCTCTTAACAACAGGGCAGGCTTCCAGCAACACCAGCGTCAAAAGAGCTGTCCAAGGTCGCCGCGATCATTGACAACGCAACTCCCGGCAAATCGCAGGGATGAGAGCGCTCACGGTTTGGGTGATTTTACTAAATAATTATAGGGCAAATTTCTATATATTGCCAACCTATCAAAGAAATTTCCCTCTTTAATAGTTTAAACACGACTATCAGGATTGAACCAAGAGGGGAGCATCCAAGACACGAGGGGATGCGCGCTGGAGTGCGGCTCTCCGGTTAACAGACTGCGGGCTGAAGTGGTACGGGTTTAATCTCCTGCTTAAGCAGGCAGCAGGAAATGCGATGGACCGGAGAGCCGTCGGAATGGTAACGGATATTGTCCGGCTGCAGCAAACGGTTCATGACGCAGCCCTCCGGGATATTGAGCGGAAAAAATCGTTCTTCGTTCAGGCCTTGACGATGGACAAGGCGGTTGTCCTCAATCTGATAGCTGTGGATGGGATGATCTTCGCAGAGCGGGCACTGATAAACCCGGCCGTTTGGGAAGATAAAAAAATTCTCAGCCACGATCCCTGCGCATTGGAAGGGTTCATCGCGGTCAAGATACACCTTGGGATAGACGACATGGATACCCAGTCGGGCGGCTTCCTCGGCCACCCGAGGCACAATGGCCAGCCACTGCTCCGGTTCGACCTGCCAGTTGACCGCCTCCGTCGGTTGCGCCGCTGCCGGGTTGCCGCGCAGGCCGATCACCTGAATAAAAAATCGCCGTACACCGAGATCGGCGAGCAAGGCAGGCATCCGGTGAAGTTGTTCGATGTTGAGTCCGGAAACCGTGTAGATGCAACTGGTGTTAAACCCCCCGGCCACGGCCTTGGCGATATTGGCGGTGCAGACCGCAAAAACCCCCTCGCCGCGAATCGGGTCGTTGACAGCCGCATCCGGCCCGTCGAGGCTGAAACTGAGGTAATCGAGTTCCCGAGGCGTCACCCGGGCGAGCAGATCATGAAAAAGGTAGCCGTTGCTATCGACAGTGACGGCGTAACGCATCGATTTAGCCGCTTTGATGATGGCAGGCAACTCGGGGTGCAGGGTAGGCTCCCCCCCAAGAAGGATGAGATTGGTCTGCCGCTCCGGTCGGGCGAACAACTTGAGCCACTCGAGCACAGCGGGCAGCGGCAAGGTGGCAGTACCGTGCTGGGCGGGATTGATGTAGCAGTGACGGCAGGCTAGATTGCACGCGGTGAGCACGTGAAAAAAGACGTTGCGCTCCCCCGGCTGAAAATCCACTGTCCGGGCAAGGGGTCCATTGTTCATGTCTTGGGTGCCTCCAGTAGTTGCGCCAAGGTGTAACGGGCGAGCAGACTGTCCTGCCAGTAAGTCCCGGTTTGAAAAAACTGCTGAAAAAGCTGCAAGCTCTCGGCGCGCAGCACCCGGTCGAGCAGATGTACCCGCATCTGTGCGTACAAGGTGTTGAGCATGTACAAGGGCAGGTTGGCCCCGCCCCCCATGACATCCTCATAGGCCCAGACAAAGCTGCGGATACCGGAGAGCAGCATGGTGGAGTAACACATCAGGCAGGGCTCCAGGGTCGTGTAGACCGTGATAGTCGCCGGATCCAGGGTCGGCTGCTCGGCGAGCAGTGACCGCAGCGTAAGAATTTCAGCATGGTCGATCTCATTGCGACAGCCCTCGACACTGTTGTGCCGCCGTCCCCTGGCCAGAATCTGCCCTTCGGCCACCATGACACAGCCCACCGGAAACTCGCCATCGGCCAACGCCAACCGCGCCTCGCCCAAGGCGGCCGCCATAAAATGTTCGTGTTCGCTCATACGTTCAGCTATTTAAAAAAAGAAAGAACCAGGGCCATTACCATGGCACCACCCGCCAACAGGCCCAGCTATACCATGTCGTCCAATGACTGTCAAAATTACAGCGAGCGGCCCCATTGAAGAATATTCTTGGCAATCGACACCCCGGTTTCGGGCTGCACCCAGTCGTGTCCCTTATCGATGAACGGCAGATAGACCAACTGCATCACCACATCGGCCAACTGCACCTGCGGCAGATACGGGAAGACCCGCCGAGGACTGGCGGTGGCCGCGGCCAGTATAAGCTTGACCGCCTGCCTGGCCTCCGAGGCCGGCAACGTGACCGGAAACAGGTTCGGCACCACCCTGCCCGCTACCGGCTTGAACTGCCACTGGCCCAAGGTGGCCTGGCGGCCGGCCTGCAAAAAAATCTTCGGCCGCAGTTTGACTCCCGGAATCCAAAAGCTCATGGCCCGCTCCCCCCACCCGGGTCGGGGAAGAAAGGGCTGATTGGTCCTTTCGACAAAATCGGCAAAACTGTCGATCGAAAGAACCGGAATATGAGCGGCAATTTTCCAAAACGGCAGATAAAGAGGAGTGGCGGCATCACCGGGATGCAGCAGCCAATCGACCCCGGACAGGCCCTCGGGGCCAAAGGCCCAGGCAGTCTGGCAATTGGCGCAGGTCATGACCTGGCAATCACCTGCCCCATCCAGTCCGGCGCCGCACTGGGGACAAAGCGTCGCCAGAAACCGCACCCGCCAATCCTGAGCAAAGGCCTTGCCCAGCAAAGGGTATCCGGCCACCTCCTCAAAGCCTATGAGTCGGCTGTCGGTCACCCCGTCAAAAAGTGCCTCCTGTTTGGCAACCAGGGGGAGATAGATATAACTTAAGCTCTCGCCAATATAGGCGCGATGATACAGATCCTTGCCGGCCTGAGCCGTAAGGTTGCTGATTGCAGTCGCCTTTTCCAGAATGACACTGGCCTTGAGCGTCTGCGGTAGGTACCGGGCCTCTCCTTCCTGATCAATCCTTAAGAGTTGCATGGCCTGGGGCCGCACCCCCAGTGAAGGCGGCAGCCCGGGGACCGGATTGGCCGCCTGGGTGGTGTCGATCACCCGATGCTCGATACCCCTGCTTGTCACCAGAAAGATGGTGCCCTTAAAACGAACATAGGGCGCCAGCAGGGACGTAATCGGTGGCCGCTGCTGCCCCATGGGCAAGGTATAACGAAAAGGGCCGCTGCTCTGCAGATAATTTTTGGTGCCGCAGAAGCTGCAGGTCATTAATCGCGCTGTTTCGGTGAGCACGACTGCTGCCCCGCATTGCGGGCAATTCTGGGCAACCCTGAGATCCATCAACCCGAACTCCGGACCGCTGCGATTCGACGGTTCATTGCTTAATCACATTTTTTCGCCGCACTGGTTGCAGAATGCCGCTTTGGGCAAGTTGGTGGAATGACAATGGGGACAGATCATCTCCTTGGTGTGCTCCTCGGTTGAGTGACCGCAACGCGGACAAAATTTCGCCCCCGGCGTCAAGTTCTTGCCGCAATTTTCGCACTGTTGATTGAGCAATTGCTGATGCCCGCAAAAGGGGCAGAACCGGGCGTTGGCCGGTATCATCATGCCGCAGTCCGGGCACCGCACCATCGCTTCCCCGGCTCCGGTACCTCCGGTAGCAGGAGGGTTGCCGCTCGGCTGCAGATTGGCGAACATCGCCGGCATCATCATCCCCAGCCCCAGCCCCAGACCGGCTCCGGCTTCTCCGCCGCTGGCCGCCGCCTTTTCCATGGCCATGGCCGCCTTCATCCGCACAAATTTATCCATGTCCTTGATCACGCTCATCCGCGAACGATCGTCGATGGCCTGCTGCACCTCCTCGGGTGGTGTGATCGAGGTGACATAAAGCCCATCCAGGGCCAGACCAAAACGAGCAAAATCCTGCGCCAGCCGCTGCTGCAAGCCCTCGGCGATATCGTCGAATCGACCGGGCAGGTCAAACAGGGTATGGAGATGCTCGCCGAGATAATCGTTGAACCGACTGACAATCACCTGGCGCAGGTAGTCCTCAACCTGTTCGGTGGTATAGCGCCCCATGGTTCCGGCCAGGGTGTTGATCAGCAGTACCGGCTGCACCACCCGGATATTGAAAACGCCGTGGGCGCGAAGACGCACCAGGCCGAGTTCAGCGTCGCGGAAGGCTACCGGATCGCGGGTGCCCCATTTGAGATCGGTAAAAACCTTGAGGTTAACAAAAAAAACCTCGGCCCGCAGCGGACTGATCATTCCCCAGGGGGCGGACAGCAGTTTGGTGAGGATCGGTATATTACCGGTCTTAAGAGTATGGCGCCCCGGGCCGTAGGCATCGCAGGCCTTGCCCTTGTAAAACAGCACAGCGGCCTGACTTTCCCGCACGGTCAGCTGTGCGCCGAATTTGATTTCCCCCGAACCCTGTTCCGGCAGCCGATGCAGCAGCGCCTTGCCGCTTTCATCGAACCACTCCAGGGCCTCCAGTAAAAAGACGTTATCCACACCCATTTGCCTGCTCCTTTGCTGAATAGATTGCCGTGAAGACTGGTTGTATTATAGTGGAGGATACTAATCGCACCAAAGAGAAATGCATCTCGAACGCATAAAGTTGCGCATCGAAAATCGGAAGACTAAGCCTGACGACAAAACCTCTTGCCCGGCACCACAACGCCGCTCAACCATAAGGCAACACCCTATGACAGCTTTTAAACAGCACTGGACCCTGGAATCGGCCATGGAAATCCTCCAGCACCCAACCGTGGACAGCGAAATCTGGGCTTCGGCGGTCGAGTGGCTGCTCATCTATGGCCCCCCGGAAGTCAGGGAACTTCTCCAGCAGGCCAGCGGACAGGCGACCCGGGAGAACTTTCCCGAACTGCAGCCGCAAGGCTACGGACCAGACGGCAGCCCCTGCTACGACATTGCCGACCTGGCCCGCTCACTCGGTATTTCTGAGGAGGAAGCAAGGGCGCAACTCGCCCAAAAGGAACAGAAACACGGCGTCCAGCACGGGTTTTCGGACGACGACACCACTACCCTGCAATAGGGCGCCATCCGCCGCAAGCCGAAACCGGTGGCCCTGCAAGGCCCGCCGATCGTCGGCCTACCAGCCGCTCCCCACACTGGGGGTGCTCTTATAGGGGACCAGCTCAAAAATCCGTTTATGCGGGTCGATCTGGATATGGTAGTAGCGATCCTGGGGCATATAGATGTAAGGAACCTCCTCTTCCTGACGGGAGAGGAAACTGGAGAGGATCATCCGGTTGACCGCCCGATGCCCGACAATCATAATATTTTCATCATAGTTATTGAGAAAGAACACCTTTTTCAAGCCTCGATGCACCCGGTCCTCCATGGTTTTATAGCCTTCGCCTTCCGGATAGACATAGCGATACTTGTTTGGCCCCCGCGCCTTGGCGACATGCGGCATCTGCTGGCGGATTTCCTGATAGGTCATGCCCTCGCAGACCCCGGCGTGGATCTCATTAAACTCCGGCAAGGCAATGATCGAACAGGGGTCCTGCCGTTCGGCGATCGGCGTGGCCGTCTGCAGGGTTCGGGTGTAGTTGCTGGTGAAAATGATGGGGATGCGGACCGTGGCAAAATGGTCGGCCAGGGCATTGGCCTGCTCGCGCCCCTTGTCGGTGAGATCACTGTCGCCACCGATGCGGTCCTCAAGGTTGTACAGGGTCTCGCCGTGCCGTACCAGGAAGAGGTTACGCACCACCCGGGTGGTGAGGATGTCGCGGATGCGGTCGTAGTAAGGCAGGACATCGGTGATCTGCTCCTGGAGGATACAGCTTTCGAACGAATCCACCAGGATGCGGTTAGCCTCCACATCCAACGGTTCATAGATCGATTCGTAGTAGGCAATCCGTTTAAGAAAGCTTTCCAGGGCTTTTTCCCGGGGCAGATCACGGAACTCCTTCAACCCGGCCTTGCGCTCCAAATTGGCCTCCAGGGCTTCTTCATCGGCATTGCGACATTCGATGTAACAGAGCGGCAGATCGGGAAAGGCCGCGGCGATGCTCCGCCGCCGATGCCGGGTAACGTTGCTGGCATCCATGATCGCCACCTCGCCCGAGTCCCGAAGAAAGGCCTGGGCGTCCTCGATGTTGATCCTGGAAATCTGTTCCCGCAGTTCCTTGCCCCTGATGTTGGAGGGAGAAAAAAACTCCGAGGACGAGGTATTGTCGCCGGTATCGAGCTTGCGGCGCAACTCACCGTTGTTGAAGATTTTGACGCTGATCCCATCCAGTTCAAGGGTGCGACCGAGTTTGCGTGCCATGGTCGACTTACCCCGGGCCGGCAGGCCCACCATTACAATGACCAGTTTCCCTTTCATGACGGCTCCCTCTTGGTGCCAAACACCGGTGACGATGACGAGATAGAATCTTATGCTGCTATTGTACGGAATCGAAAGAAAAAATGCAGGGGAAATATTGGCAGTGAGAAGATTGTCGCGACGTTCGCTCGCTGGAATTCTTGGCATCGTTGCCTCGGGCTTCTCCAGCCCTCCCCTTATTTTTCAGCATAGCCCCTGATCGCACACGGCCTCCGCTGAGACGTAACCAAGAAAAAACCAACTTATCGCCACAAATGGCGATAAGTATCGATTTGTTCTTTTTATTCGACGATACTGGCGACTTATTTTCTAAATTAAGAAAAGTTTATTCGCAAAAACTGGCGATTTAGCTTACAATACAAACATAACTCGTCAAAGGAGGCGACGATGACCATCGACAAATCAACGAGCGACGAAGCCGTATTGCAGGAAGTCGGCCAGCGCCTGGCCCGGCGAAGGGTGGAGCGGGCATTGACCCAGGCGGCCCTGGCGGAAGAGGCGGGACTTGCCAAGCGCACCATCGAGCGAGTCGAGGCGGGACTATCGATCCAGAGCGCTAACCTGATTCGCATTTTCCGCGTCCTGGGACTGATCGAAGGCTTGACTGCCCTGATCCCGGAAACCGGGCCGCGACCGCTCGACCTGCTCAAACTCAAAGGCAAACAGCGGCAACGCGCCTCGACCCCTAAAAAGCCGAAACCAAGCGACACAACCTGGGCCTGGGGTGAAGAGCAATGAGCACAGTGGCCGAAGTACGGCTGTGGGGACGCACCATCGGGGCGGTGGCCCTGGAGGAGGATGCACAGGTGGCCTCCTTTGAGTACGATCCGGCCTTTGCCCGCAGCGGTATTGAAATCGCGCCGCTGACCATGCCGCTGGCGCCCCGCGTCTATAGCTTCCCCGCTCTGGCCAAGGAAACCTTTCACGGCCTGCCCGGCCTGCTCGCCGACTCCCTGCCGGATCGCTTCGGCAACGCCCTGATCAACGCCTGGCTCGCCACTCAGGGCCGCAGCCCCGATTCCTTCAATGCCGTCGAACGGCTCTGTTATACCGGCCGGCGTGGGATGGGGGCTCTTGAATATCTGCCGGCCATCGGCCCCAGGGCGCGACAGGCCTCGCGCATCCGCATCGACCATCTGGTGGCGCTGGCTTCCCGAATCCTGATCCAGCGCAACGATCTGAGCGGCTCCCTGGATGACGATGGCATGGAAGATGCCCTCAAAGATATCCTCCGAGTCGGCACCTCGGCGGGAGGAGCCCGAGCCAAGGCGGTCATCGCCTGGAACCCTTCCACCAATGAAGTCCGATCCGGGCAAGTGCCGGCGGATTCTGGTTTTGAGCACTGGCTGCTTAAGTTTGACGGTGTCTCCGGTAACCGGGACAAGGAGCTGGAAGATCCCAAGGGGTTTGGGGTGATCGAATATGCCTATTACCGGATGGCCAGGGATGCCGGCATCACCATGAGCCAGTGCCGGTTGCTGGAGGAAAACGGCCGTTCCCATTTTATGACCCGACGCTTTGACCGCTCGCCCGGCGGCGAGAAAATCCACATGCAGTCCCTCGGCGCCCTGGCGCACTTCGATTTCAACCTGGCGGGCGGATATTCTTACGAACAGGCGCAGTATGTTGCCCGGCAACTGAGCCTGGAGATGCGCACGATTGAGGAGTTGTATCGGCGGATGGTGTTCAACATCCTGGCGCGCAACCAGGACGATCATGTCAAGAACATCGCTTTTTTGATGGACAAGACCGGCCGCTGGTCGCTGGCACCGGCCTTTGATCTGACCTACAGCTTTCAGCCCACCGGGCGCTGGACCTCAACCCACCAGATGACCTTGAACGGCAAGCGCGACAACTTCACTCTGGAAGATTTTCGAGCCTGCGCCGGCTCGGCCTCCATGAAACGCGGCCGAGCCGAGACCATCCTCAAAGAAGTCCATCAGGTGGTGGCCCATTGGCCGAAATATGCCGACGAAGTGGGGGTATCCGCTGATTGGCGGGACAAGATTGCCCGCACCCATCGACTGGAGGGCATTCTCTGAGGCGCGGATTCGCCTTGCTCCTCGAAATGATGACAGAAATCCCCTTTTTTCGAGACCATCAAATATAATTCACCTGTATCCGTCCCAAGACTTTATAATTGTTTTTTCAGCTGGTTACAAACTTTAGCCACCACAACGTTACCATTGGGTAGCGCCTGAAAAAGCATTGTGTTACTTTGCGGCGAGAGGACGAAATCGCCAACCTCTGGCCGGCTCCATGCCCTGGAATCGTATTTTGCGGTATTTTGAGGTTGCCATGCCCCTGAAAGGAAAATTCATCTTGGCCGTTGTTGCGATCCTGACCCTGTCGTACGGGGTGCTGGCGCTCTACACCTCCCACCTCCAGAACCGGTTGATTATTGGTCAGGCCGAACAGCAGGCCCGGATGCTGTACCGCCAGATCGTGTTGACCAGGCAGTGGGTCGCCGACCACCAGGGCTTGTTTCTGATCCAGACCGAGGCCGCTCGCCCCAACGACTTTCTCAACGAACCGACCATCACCACGGATACCGGCCTGACGCTGGTGAAACGCAATCCGGCCATGGTCACCCGGGAACTTTCCGAATATGCCACCCGGACCGGACTGGGCTGGTTCCGGGTCACCAGCTCAAAACCGGTCAATCCGGCCAACGCCCCCGACGCTTTTGAACAAGAAAGCCTGCGCAGTTTTACTGATGGCCAGGCCGAGCACCTCGCCATCGGTCAGAACTCCGAGGGCCGGGTGCTGCGCTATGCCGCCCCCCTGGTCACCGAAGCCTCCTGCCTCACCTGCCACAGTGAACACGGCTACCACCCCGGCGATATCCGGGGCGCCCTCTCGATTACCATCCCTATAGGTTGGGCCGATACTTTCATCCGGAGCAACAACACCACCATCCTGTTCCTGGGTCTTGTTTCGGTGCTGGCTGCGGCGGCGGTGATGCTGCTGCTCTTCAACCGCCTGGTGACCCGTCCAATCCATCGTTTGTCGCAGGCCATGGCCGTCTTTCCGGGGCAGATGGCCGAGCCCCCCGACCTGCCGAAATCCAAGGATGAAATCAGCCATCTCAACACCTCTTTCACCGCTCTGTGCCAACGACTCACCGCTTCCCAACAAGCGCTGGCCGCAGCCGGCGAACAAGGATTCCGGGCCGAAAAACTGGCGGCACTGGGGCAACTGACCGCCGGCATTGCCCATGAAATCAACAATCCGCTGGCAGGTATGCTCAACTGTGTCAAAACCATGGAGGAGGAGCCGGAAAACCTGGATCTGCAGAAACGGTACCTGCCTCTGCTGCGCCAGGGCCTCAGGCGTATCGAACTGACCATGCGGCAACTGCTCAACTACGGGCGGGTTGAACCGTTACGCATCCAACAGGTCAACATCGACACGGTCATCCTTGATTGTCTCGAACTCTTGGGTTACCAACTCAAAGACATTGTGGTCAATCTCGACCTGCGATTCAACGCGCTCTGCTGCATCGACAGTGAAGCCATCAAGCAGATTGTGATGAACATCATTCTCAATGCCACCCAGGCCATGCCCGAAGGCGGCCACCTTACCGTCTCGAGTCGGGAAGAACAGGGAGCGGTGCTGCTGACCATCGAAGATACCGGCGTGGGCATTACCAAGGAACAGCAGGATCGGATCTTCGATCCCTTCTTTACCACCAAGGAGGTCGGCGAAGGGACCGGGCTTGGGCTGGCGGTCACTCTAGCCATGGTACAGCGCCTGGGCGGGCAGATCACGGTGCGCAGCCAGCCCGGGGTGGGCTCAACCTTCCTGGTCACCCTGCCGATCGACCGCCACTGCCTGACGACGACGCCAAACGACTCTTCCACGCGAGGATAAAGGGATGAAACAAATACTGCTGGTTGAAGACGATGAAATCATGCGGATTACGGTGCACGACCGACTGCTCCGGGAAAAATGGCAGGTCGATACCGCCGTCAACGGCCGGATGGCAATGAACCTGCTGGAGCAGAAGCATTATCACCTTATCCTCTCCGATATCCGCATGCCCGGCATGAACGGCATGGACCTGCTGGATCGGGCACAGCGACATTCGCCGCTGATCGACATCTTCATGATGACCGCCTACGGTTCGGTCGAGGATGCGATCGCCTGTTTGCGCCACGGCGCTGCCGACTATATCCTCAAACCCTTTGAGATGGATGATCTCATTATCCGCATCAACCGCATTTTCGAGATGCAGTCGGTCCGGGCGCGCTGCGCCTCACTGGAGGATCGCTGCCGGCAGGAACATCAGGAAATTATTGGCAGCAGCGGCGCTATCCGCAAAATTTTTGCTCTGATCGACCAGATCGGACCGACTGACTCAACCGTGCTGATCAACGGCGAATCCGGGACCGGCAAAGAATTGGCGGCCAATGCCCTGCACCGGGTCAGTCGCCGAGCGGATAAACCCTATATCCGCATCAACTGCGCCGCCATTCCGGAGGGATTGCTGGAATCGGAATTTTTCGGACACGAAAAAGGCGCCTTTACCGGGGCCCATGCCAAGAAACTCGGCCGCTTCGAATTGGCGGACGGCGGCACGCTCCTGCTCGACGAGATCGGTGATCTGCCGCTGGGCCTGCAGTCTAAACTGCTGCGGGTGATTGAAGAGGGAGAATGCGAGCGGTTGGGGGGAACGAGAACGATCAAGGTCGATGTGCGGCTGCTCTGCGCCACGGCCAAGGACCTCAAAAAGGAGGTCGAAGGGGGCCGGTTCCGCCAGGATCTGCTCTACCGGCTAAGCGTTATTCCGCTGCATATGCCACCCCTGCGGGAACGGGTGGAGGATATCCCGATGCTGGTCAACCATTTTCTCGCCGGATTCAGCCAGAAACGGGGGATGGGGCTGACCCTGTCACCCGAGGCCCTGCAGTGTTTGCTCAATTATGATTTTCCAGGCAATGTCAGAGAATTGAAGAATATCATTGAACGGGTCTCGGTACTGTCCCCGGGCCCGGTTATCACGCTCGATGACCTACCCTCGGACCTGCGGGTGCAGCCGCAACCGGTGTACGGTCCAGCCATCCTGCTGAGCGAGGCCCTGGCATGTACCGAGAAGCATTGCATTCTCAGCGCGCTGGCCCATAGCGGCGGCAATCGGACCAGAACCGCCGACTGCCTGGGCATCAGCAGAAAGAATCTCTGGGAAAAGATGAAACTGCATGCAATTGAGTATTGACGCCCGCCTCTTTCGGCTTCCTACCGCCCCGTCTGCCCGGAAGACGCTCACAACTCGTAGAGGTGCTCATCTCGAAGGGGACGTCGCGAACCTGACAGCGCCTTTTTCTTGATCGCCTCCAGGCCTAACGGCGCCTCCGATTCCATCAGATCGCCCATTTCCCGCTCGATCTGGTCCGGATCGTCACCGGCCTCCATCCGGGCAATGGCTTCTTCCATCTGTCCGCCCAGAGAGATCCCGGTTTTATCGGCAAATTTGCGCATCAAGTTTGCCATCTGGCGCGGATCGTCCTGGTTGAGGTGTTCGGCTTCGCGCATCAACCCGGCCATGGCCTGCTCCATTTTCGCTTCATCCAGACCTGCCAGGGGATCGTCACCATCACTTTCCTTGGCTTTACCAATGGTGGCAAAAGCCGACATCAACTTTTGCAGGTCTGCCTTCCCGCATTTCGGACAATTCGGCCGTTTTTCGGTATTGGGCCGGCTGGAAAAGAAATTGAACACCGTATTGCAATCGTCGCAAAAAAATTCGTAGATCGGCATGAGGGTCACAGCAGGTTAAAAAAGTCTTGAAAGAGGAGGAACGAATTCCGGTGGAGCCTCAGGACAAGCTGTCACTATAAGTTCCGGCCAGGATCGCGTCAATATCGGCATCGTCGACCTGATCGGTGATCCGCACCTTACCGATCGCTTCGGGCAAAACAAAAAAGACCCGACCGCCGATGGTTTTCTTGTCGGCCTGCAGATATCGACGCAGGGCGTCGCGATCCATCCCGGCAGGAATTTCCGTGGGCAGTCGATACTGCCGCAACAGTTCGACAAGCCTTACCGCCACCTGTTGGTCGGCATAGCCACAGCGCACGGCCAGTTCTGCCACGGCCCGCATGCCGATGGCCACGGAAAGACCGTGGATTAACTGATACCCGGAGGCCGCTTCCACCGCATGCCCGATGGTATGGCCAAAATTAAGAATCCGGCGCAAACCACCCTCACGCTCGTCCTGTTCAACCACCCAGGCTTTGAGTTCACAGCAGCGCCGGATCATCGGTGCAACAACCGCGGGCTCCAGCGCCAGGATAGCCTCACGGTTAGCCCCGAGCCAGTTGAAAAAATCGGCGTCAATGCTGGCGCCATATTTGATAACCTCGGCCATACCGCTGAGGAACTCCTCGGCAGGCAAAGTCGTGAGCACGCTGGTGTCGATGAACACCGCCTTGGGCTGATAAAAAGTGCCGATCAAGTTTTTGCCTTGGGGAATGTCCACCCCGGTCTTGCCGCCGACCGAACTGTCGACCTGTGCCAACAAAGAAGTCGGCACCTGCACAAAGGGGATGCCGCGCATATAAATAGAGGCAAGAAACCCGGTGATATCCCCGACCACCCCGCCGCCCAGAGCCAGCAAGCCATCACCCCGATCAAAACCGCGTTCGGCCAGTTCGCTGGCAAGCGTGCCGATGGTTAGCAGATGTTTGCTGGCCTCGCCGTGGGCAAAAACGATTAATTCACTGTTGAGCCCGGCTTGTTGCAAGGAGCGTTGTACCTGCTCACCATAGAGCGCACTCACCCGGTCATCGCTGATAATCGCAAATCTTTTGGCGATCTTGGCCGTCTGCAAAGACGCCCCGATCTGCGCCAGCACGCCTGTTCCGATGGTTATCGGATAACTTCTGTCACCAAGGCCAACCTGAATCGTTTCCTGTCCCATTCCCTACCACCCCGCTTTTCACAAAAAACATCCGGAAAAAATACTGCAATCGACGGCAACGTCCGTCATACTGTTGCAATAAAAAAAGGGAGACACCGCACGAGGCGGCATCTCCCTGGTCTTACAGTTCTCAGCGGAGCCGAGAATTACATAGAAGCGCCAGAAGCAGCACCCTGCATCTTAACTTCAACTTTCTCGGTCAAACCGGCATAGTATGCTCGCAAGCGTACCAGTACTTCTTCACGACCGAAGTGATCAACAACCTGAGCGCCTTCGGAAAGTGCCTTGCGCAGTTTGGTACCGGAAAGGATAACGCGGTCATCCTTGCTATGCGGACAGGTACGGAGAGAAGCCATACCGTCGCATTTGTGGCAATAGAAGGTCCAGTCGATTTTCATCGGCTTGCAAAGCAGGTCTTTGGCAGGATCACCGGTTACGGGGACGCGATCAAAAATCTGCTGCGCTTCGAATAGACCGTAGAAGTCGCCTACGCCTGCATGATCACGACCGATCAGCATGTTGTTGACGCCGTAGTTTTGACGGAAGGTTGCATGGAGCAGGCCTTCACGAGGACCGGCATAACGCATATCCAGCGGGTAACCAGCGTTGATGATATTCTCTTTCACGAAATAATTTTCGATCAGGATCTTGATGGCTTCGATACGAACATCAGCAGGAATATCGCCAGCTTTGAGGTTACCGATCAAGCTGTGGATCAGGACGCCGTCACAGACTTCGACAGCAATCTTGGCCAGGTACTCATGAGAGCGATGCATCGGGTTACGCAGCTGCAGAGCGGCAACGTTGGCCCAACCACGCTCGTCGAACATCGCACGGGTCTCAGCAGGTTTGAGATATACACCCGGATACTCTTTTTTGTACTCGCCTTCGGACAGAACTTTAACCGGACCAGCCAAGTTAACTTCCTTCTGAGCCATAACCATGATGACGCCAGGATGATCCTTCGGTGCGATCTCCCAGAATTTGTCACCAACAGACTCTTCGCCTTCGCCTTTGAAAACTTTCTCACACTCAAATTTCTTGTCAGCGTCGGTCATTTCGAACTTCTCGGTGACCTTCATGGTAGCAAAGGTCTCGCCTTTGCGTACCAGCGCAATCTCGTCACCGACTTTGATGCCGGCAGCGTCTGCAGTGGTTACGTCAAGGGTAATCGGTACCGGCCAGAAGGTGCCATCAGCCATCTGAAATTTTTCACAAACGCCTTTCCAGTCAGCTTTGGTCATGAACCCGGAAAGCGGAGAAAAACCACCGATACCCATCATGATCAGGTCGCCTTTAGCGCGGGCGGTGATTTCAATCTGCTTCAGACCTGCAGCTTTTTTCAATTCTGCTTCACGCGCAGCGCCTTCAAGCAGGGCACAAACAAGACCTTTTCCGCCGTGGGGCGCAACCAATTTTGAACTCATAATTTTTACCCTCTCTGATTTTATTCTTGTGAGAACATTTGACCTACATAAATTCCGATCAGATTCGCCGGACATGACCTGACGCAGAAAAAAACTGAACCAGCATTCAGTCATGGTAGCTATTTATATAGAAGACCATCGGAAGTCAAGAAAAAAACTCATGGTTGGTATCAATGGAAGTGAT
>JAFLKR010000107.1 GCA_019163135.1 Desulfobulbaceae bacterium
CGACGATTGTTCAACGCATCCAGAGCAGTTTCCAACATTCCTACCCCAAGAAAGTTAATAAGCTCGTGGAATAGTCTTTCCATTAGGGATGGCAGTTTGTAACAATGGTATAATCAGCGTTGCACTCATCTTTGATCGGAACCTCTCGCTATGATTAAAAGTCTATTGGGCCGCAATCTTTTCCCCGCCCTCCTCCTGCTGTCCATCGTATTACAGACCTTCGACGCGTATGCTGCTCATCCGCAAAATACGTCATCGCGGACCATCAGGGTGTTGATGGATAATAATTATCCTCCTTACGTCTTTTTGGATAATAACGGCACCCTTCAGGGGATTCTCGTTGATCAGTGGCAACTCTGGCAAAAAAAGACCGGCATTTCGGTTGTCATCAAGGCTATGGACTGGAGCAGTGCCCTCAAAGGTATGAGGGCCGGGGAATTTGACGTCATCGACACCATCTTTAAAACCGCAGAACGCTCAGATTGGCTTGACTTCTCCAAGGCTTACGCCCGCATTGAAGTTCCGGTGTTTTTCAGTAATGAAATAAAAGGAATAACCGATGCCGACTCACTGAAGGGCTTTGTCGTGGCGGTGAAGGAAGGCGATGCCGCTGTTGACCTCCTGCGCCGTCATGGCATAGAAAATCTCGTTTTTTTCAAAGAATATGAGGCGATTATCCAGGCCGCCAAAGCACATAAGGTCAACGTATTTGTCGTCGACAAACCCCCAGCTCTTTATTTTCTCTATAAATACGGGATTCAGCAGCAATATAACGAATCTTCTCCTCTTAATGTCGGGGAGTTTCACCGGGCCGTAAAAAAAGGAAATGCGGCATTACTGCAGGAAATACAGGCAGGTTTTGACCGGATATCGGCCAAGGAACTCCAGCAGATTGAAAAAAAATGGCTCGGATCGCCCGTGCTGGACTCCGCTCCCTTCAAGTTTTTCCTGGTCGGTGCCAGCGTGCTCAGCCTGCTTATTCTCGGTTTGGTTTTATGGAATCGGTTGCTCAGCAAGGCCGTGAAGAAGCGGACACACGAATTGGAAATCAGCGAGGAGGAACTGCGGGAGAGCGAGTCCCGTTATCGGAGTATTATTGAGAACATCCAGGATACCTTCTACCGGACAAATGTGCACGGCACGCTCACATTTATGAACCCTTCGGGGGCGAAGCTGATGGGGTACGATTCTGTTGAAGAAATGATCGGGTGCCCCAATGCCTCATTCTGGCTACATCCGGAAAAACGTCAGGAGATGCTGGACACCCTGCAGCGAGAAGGCGTTGCCCGCGACTATGAAGTTGTCCTGGTACGCAAGGATGGCTCGCCCTTGGAAGTTTCCACGACCTCAAGCTATTACTACGACCGGACAGGAAAGATTATGGGCGTAGAGGGCATCATCCGTGACATCACCGAACGCAAGCTGGCCGAGAAAGCATTACGAACCAACGAGGAACGGATGCGTCTTTTCTTTGAACGTCAGATTGTCGGCATGGCAATTACTTCGCCGGATAAAGGCTGGTTGCAAGTCAACGATAAGTTGTGCCAGATGCTGGGGTACTCGCGTGAGGAGTTGTTCGGTCGAACCTGGCCTGAACTCACCCATCCGGATGATCTCGATGCGGATCTGGCCCATTTTAATCGGCTCCTGGCTGGGGAAATCGACGAATATTCCATGGAAAAGCGGTTCGTCCGAAAGGATGGATCGGTGATCTACACCCAACTCTCCGTGGGGTGTGTGCGCTGTCCGGACCATGCCGTCGATTACATTTTGGCATTGCTCTCAGACATCACCGAGCGTAAGCAAGCCGAGCAGGCTCTTTTAACCGAACGCCAGTACCTAATCGACATCATTGACTTTCTCCCGGATGCTACCCTTGTCCTTGATACCGAGAGTCGCATCGTTGCCTGGAACAGGGCAGCCGAGACGATGACAGGTGTTAACAGGGAGGCCTTACTCGGCAAGGGGAATTACGCCTATGCAGTGCCCTTCTATGGAGAACGCCGTCCCATTCTGATAGACATCCTCAACTCTCCCGAAAGTGAGAGAGAACGTTCGTATGCCCACGTCAAACGATCGGGTGAAAAAATCTATGCGGAAACCTTTGTCCAATCCCTGGGCGATAGGCAAGGTGTTTACCTTTGGGGGGTGGCAGCCCCGCTCTATGATAGCGCAGGCATCCGGACTGGCGCCATTGAGGTCATCAGAGACATTACGGATCTTAAACGAACTGAAAAAGAAAAGATTCTCCTCCAGGAGCAACTACTGCACGCCCAAAAAATGGAGTCGATCGGGCGGTTGGCCGGTGGCGTGGCCCACGATTTTAACAATATGCTGGGGGTGATTCTCGGGTATACGGAGTTGACCCAAATCCAGTTGGACCCGTCCCAGCCGCTCTTTAAAAATCTTGAGGAAATCCGCAAGGCTGCTCAACGCTCCGCCGATATTACCCAGCAACTCCTGGCCTTTGCCCGTAAACAGACCGTCTCCCCCAGGGTGCTTGATCTCAACGAGACGGTGGAGGGGATGCTGAAAATGCTGCGCCGACTCATCGGGGAGGATATTCAACTCGAATGGCAGCCGGCGGGTGACCTGTGGCCGGTTTGCGTGGATCCCTCCCAGATTGATCAAATGCTCGCCAATCTTTGCCTCAATGCGCGGGGGGCTATCGCCGACATTGGCGCCATCACGATTGAAACAGGAAATTGCACCTTCGACGCTGCATACAGCAGTGAGCATCCGGAGGTTGCCCCCGGTGAATATGTGCGGCTAAGAGTGAGCGACAACGGTAGCGGTATAGAGAAAGAAATGCTGCCCCATATTTTTGAACCGTTTTTCACAACCAAAGGTATCGGCGAAGGCACCGGCCTTGGTTTGGCCATGGTGTACGGCGCGGTCAAGCAGAACAACGGGTTTATCCAGGTCGACAGTGAGGCCGGGCAGGGGACGACTTTCACCATTTATCTTCCCCGGTTTACGAGTCAGGAAGCCAAACAGGCCGCCATTGAAGTGGTCAAGGCACCGCTCGTTCAAGGTCACGAGACCGTCCTGTTGGTGGAAGACGAGCCGGGATTACTGGAAATGTTTACACTGATGCTCGACAGTCAGGGGTATTTGGTGCTAAACGCAAACTCACCGGGCGAAGCGATGCGCTTGGCCAAGGAGCACGACGGCGAGATCCATCTGCTCGTGACCGACGTGGTCATGCCGGAGATGAACGGTCGAGATCTCGCCGACAGCCTGCTGGCTTGCCATCCAAACATGAAGAGTCTGTTTATGTCGGGATATACGGCGGACGTCATCGCCCATCACGGCGTGCTGGACGCAGGGGTATGTTTCCTCCAGAAACCGTTTACCACCCAACAGATGGCGGTCAAGGTTCGGGAAGCGCTGGAGAGTCAAATCGAGACAACCGCGACCCCGTAGACATCCTTGGATAACGGAAAATTTCTTAAATCCCCGGAGCCTGGCAAATACTGCAATTTTCCATAAAGGAGCGCTACTCGGGTCAGAGAGCTAGGGGAGATCATGTTTCCGTTTCATTTCCTCATACACAAAAGTTGAAAAATTACGAATAGCCCCGCCGCTGGAAACCATCCATTGTTTATAATCAGCGGGCGTTGATGAACGTTCGACGATTCCGACGATGGCATAGGGAACCTTTCGACCGTCCTTGGTCTGCGGCACCAGTATGCCCATGTCTCCGCAAAGATGCGCCGTTGTTCCGGTTTTATTATAGACTAAGGTGCCATTGGGCACTTCGGTGCCATAAAAAATACGGTCACGGCCCGGAAGGGCCATCAAGCGAAGCATTTCTTTGGAATACGGTAGTTGCTCGTTCCAGAGAGCTTTGAGAAATTGAATATAATCAGAAGGCAGAGCACTGTTTAGATAGGTGCGTCCACCCGCTGGGATGTATTCCTTGATTTTGACCTGCTTGAAGAGATGGCCGTACTCCTTTTTTAAAAGAGCCTCGCATCTTGTGGGACCGCCGAGTTGTCTGATAAACCAATTGGTCGCCTGATTGTTACTTTTCTGGATCATCTCCTCCATCATTTGACGGCTTTTGGGGTTATAAGACAAATTCCCCTTATCAACCTGTTGGAAAAAAGCCAGAGCCACAAAGGGTTTGATCATACTTGCCGCCTGAAAGAGGCGCTGTGAGTTGATGCTGACCAGATAAGTATCATTGGTGAGATCATAGGCCAGCCAGGCGGTCCGTTCTTGTTGGCGGAGGGTGCCTTTTGTTTTTTGTTCCTGGAGGAAAACATCCATTTTCTTTGTTAGCCCTGCAGTACCAGGCGAAATCAATGTGGATTGTTCCCGCCCTGTTTCTTTATTGTCGATTCGCTCCTCATGGAGTCCGATTTTCCGCACAGCTCTTCTGATTTTCGCAATGTCTTGAGAGGTGGGCGAGGAAGCATCGGTTCGGGGGATTTGCCAGGAAGAAGGGAAGGAGGTTTTGCCAGGACGGTCGGATTTGCTATAGACAACCAGTCGTATGTCAGCAGAGAGCACCGCCGGTGAAAATTTCTTCTTCCCGAGCAGTGTCCCATGTTGCCTGGCAATTTTGAGAGCTGAAGCCTTGCTTTGCCAACAACGGTAGACGATCATGAAATTTTGAGAATCGATTTTTTCAATATACAGGTTGTCTTTTGCCGGTTCCGGGAGCGTCGCGTAGATTTGGGAATATAAATTTTTAAGCACTTCAAGATTCGGTCCCCGTGTGTAACTGACATTATAGAGATTAAAATAGCTGTTGGTTTGAGCGGGATGTGCTTGTTGCAGACCCGCGCGGCCTAGTTTCGCATTGTGCTTAACGGCCGTTGCCTCAGTTTGCGCAAGCGTCCCGTTAAGAGCGCCTATCACCCCGTATTCCTTGCCGTGTCCGACGAGTTTGAGTTGGTCGTCGCGGTCAACGTTGAGAATGTCGGCCACTTTTTCCCGATAATTGAGGACACGTGTGACATCGCTATCCCAGATATAGGCGAGATCATAGCGAGGGGATGGGGCCGCGCCGGCTATGGTTGCCTTAAAAAAAAGAAGCAGAATCAGACTGTATAATGCGCTGGCTCGTTTCACTGTCGTGTATCCATTTTTGATTCCAATCATTTCTAAATTTTATAATCTGCGAACGCAACCTGTCCCACCGCGCCTTCTGAAACGGGTGCAGTGCGAGGATGATCATTTTTTGTTTTGCAGAGGTAATGAGGTAGGCCTTTTGTTACCGTATCGATTCTATGATACCGCACTCCGCTTCGTTCGCAAAGAAAGCCGTTGCTTTTTTAAGATTTCCCACGTCTTTTCAGGCAGTGCGTCTCTTGCCGCAGACAAGTCCTGGCCGACTTCCAGCAAAAATTGGGCGCATCCTGCCCACCTTCTCTCCTTTGCAATCCCTTTGCGGATGTCATATACTGTTTTCTAAAGAATAAACTCGTTGAATAGAGGAGAGAAGAGGTTGATCGATGGATCGCCCGCTACTTTTCTCCCCCCAACGTTGGCCGTGCGGGGTGCGGTCTGCCCTCCCCCCTCATTTTTGAACTGGTTCTTCGGATTTTCTGGTTTTGCAATAATCCGCCCTTTGAGTAAAGGAGACGCTCTTGTCGTGAAATCAGGAAAAGAACAGAGTGCCTCTTTACTGACATCCCCTGACCCGCTTATGGATGTCGATAGGTTTCTCTTGCTCGCTCTTCGCATCACCGCAGCCTTGGCCGAATGCCATCAGCAGGGCGTTCCCCACGGCAACGTCCTGCCGCGCAATATCCTCATCCCCCCCGACCAGGGCCCGGTCGTGCTGATCAATCAACTCTCGGGCATCAAGACCTCCCGCGCGGACAGTGAGTATGACACCTTGCCGGGATTCGGCCCCTCCTTGGCCTATATCTCGCCTGAACAGATCCGGCGACTGAACCAGGAGGTGGATTGCCGCGCCGATCTCTATTCTCTGGGCATTATCTTCTACGAGATGCTGACCCATCGTCTGCCCTTTCAGGCCAAGGACCCGCTTGAATGGGCCCATTGTCATATCGCCCGGCGGCCGAGAACACCTGCTGAACTCATCGACAGCATTCCGTCCCTGCTGTCGGATATTGTCATGAAACTGTTGAGCAAGGCGGCCGAGGATCGCTATCAGACCGCCATCGGTCTACAGCGGGATCTGGAGCGATGCCTTTTTCAGTGGCAGGCTCAGGGGTATTTGATCCCCTTTGGCCTGGGCGAATCGGACACCTCCGAACAATTGTATATTCCGCACCGCTTGTACGGGCGCGAAAAAGATATCGCGGTCCTGCTCCAGAGCTTCGAACGGCTTGCCGAGGGAGGAAATCCTGAACTGCTGCTGGTCGCCGGTTACTCCGGTATCGGCAAGACCTCCCTGGTCCGGGAATTGTACAAACCGGTGGTCCGGCGGCATGGCCATTTTATCTGGGGCAAGTTTGACCAGTACAAGCGCAATATTCCCTATGCCACCATTATTGAGGCTTTTCAGGAACTGATCCGCCAGATCCTGACCGAACGGGAAGAGGTCCTGGCGCAGTGGCGGGTACGCCTCTGGAATGCCCTGGGGATCAACGGCCAGTTAATAATAGATATTATCCCGCAGCTTGAGTTTATCATCGGCAAACAGCAGCCGGTGGCCGAACTGCCGATGAACGAGGCGGAAAACCGCTTCAGGACCGTTTTCCGCAAATTCATGGGCGTCTTCGCCGAAGCACAGCATCCGCTGGTCGTCTTTCTCGACGACCTGCAATGGATCGATTCGGCCAGCCTGGGGTTGCTTGAATATATTCTGGCCGAGCCGCATATCCGTTATCTGCTCTTGATCGGGGCGTATCGTGACAATGAGGTCAGTCCCTCGCACCCCCTGATGCTGCAACTGGAGACCCTCCGCAGGACCGGATGCGGTATCCGGACCATCCAACTCCAGCCGCTCTCGTTCACGCATCTCCGCCACCTGCTGGCGGACACCTTTCGTTCCGAGCAGACGCAGGTCGACAGCCTGGCCCGATTGGTCTATGAAAAAACCGGCGGCAACGCTTTTTTCACCATTCAGTTTCTCAGAACGCTCCATGGCGAGCATCTGGTCGGGGTCGACAATGCCGAACGAGGCTGGCGCTGGGATATTGATGTCATCCGGACCAAGGGCTATGCCGACAACGTCGTCGATCTGATGGTCGGCAATCTGAAAAAATTGAGCCCGGAGACTCAGCGTCTCCTGCAGACCGCCAGTTGTATCGGCAACACCTTCAGCATCGCCACCCTGGCTGCGGTCAGCAATCTAGCCGAGAAGACGGTACAGGAAATTCTCTGGGAGGCGTTGCAGGTGGGCCTGGTGCTCTTTGGCCTGGCAGATTACACCTGCACCTTCCTCCATGACCGGGTGCAGCAATCCGCCTATTCACTTATTCCCGTTGATCGGCGTCAATCGATGCATCTTGAAATCGGCAGGCTGATGCTCGCCGGCACAGCCCCGGAGCTGGTCGAAGAACGAATTTTTGATATCGTCAATCAGTTCAATCTTGGCAGGGATGGGGTGGTCGAACGGGATGAACGGTACCGAGTGGCGGACCTCAACCTGATGGCGGGCCGAAAAGCCAAGATTTCTTCGGCCTATGCGCTGGCACTGACCTATTTCACGCTCGGCAGCCAGATGGTCGATGAGGCCGGCTGGACCGATCACTATCAGTTGATGTATGACCTGCACAAGGAGTTGGCGGTTGCCCAGTATGTCAACAGCAACTACGCCGATTCGCAGCAGCAGATCGAACGCCTCCTCGAGCGGGCCGGGTCGAATCTTGAACGGGCTGAACTGTATAATATTCTTATCATCCAATACACCCTGACGGGTCGTTATGGCGAGGCTCTCCAGACCGGCAAGCAGGCCTTGCAACTTCTCAATGTACAAGTTTCGCTGACCCGACTGCAAGAGGAACTGGACGAGCAGCTGGCTAGACACCGGGAGATTCTCGGAGAACGAACCCTTGAATCCCTGGCTGAAGTACCGGAGATGACCGATCCGGGCAACAGGATCGCCCTTGAACTGCTTTCTAATATGGTGGTGCCTTCTCGCTATACCGACAACACCATGTTTGCCCTGATCAGCCTGCATAACGTCAATCTTTCGCTGCAATACGGGCCGACGCCCAAATCAACTGTCGGTTACACCTCGTTCGGCATGTTTCTCAACTCGGCGATGAACCGGTTTGCGGAGGCCTATGCCTTCGGCGAGTTGGCGCTCAAAATCAGCGAACGATTCAAGGCCCCGGCCCAGAAATGTCAGGCCTGCTTCATGCTGGGGCATTACCTGAGTCACTGGGTCCGGCCGCTCAAATATTCCGACGGGTTCAACGACCAGGGGATTGCGGCCGGACTCGCCTCGGGTGAAATGCAATGGACGGGCTATACCCTGGCCTACAAGCTTTTTCAGCCGTTTTACCGCGGGGTGCAGTTGGAGACGGTCCACGCCGAGATTCCCGAACTGCTGGCCTTCACTCGAAAAACCAAAAACCAGTGGGCCACCGATACCCTTCTAGGGCTCCAGCTGGCCCTTACCGCGCTTGAGCAGGACGACGGCGGCGGACTGCTCGATATAACCGAACCGGAGGACGCCCCAATCGTCAACGGCGAGCGGGAATATCTCGCCGCCTGCGAGGAACACCGAAGTTTCGGTGCCTTGGGGCGTTACCAGGTGCTCAAGGTCCAGATACTCTATCTCCATGGCCACCTTAGTGAAGCCCGGAAGGCGATAACTGCTGCCCAAGGGTTGCTCGGCTATTTTTCTAGTTCGATCTCGGTGGCGGAGCTTAATTTCTATACCTCCCTCACGCTTGCCGCTTCCTTTAATCAGGCCGTTGAGGCGGTCCAAGAGGAGATTCTCGGGACCCTGGAGCTTAATCAGGCCCAGATGCAGGATTGGCGGGACCATTGTCCGGAAAATTTCAGCCACCAGTTCCACCTGGTCGAGGCGGAACGGGCGCGGATCGCGGGTAAGGAATTCGAGGCCAGCCGGCTTTATGATCAAGCGATACGGGAGGCCCGCGCCCAGGGCTTCATTCAGGATGAAGCCCTGGCCAATGAGGTTGCCGGCCGCTTTTATCTGTACAACGATTTCAAAACCATAGCCGAAACCTATCTTCTGAAAGCCAGTGCCTGTTATCAACGCTGGGGGGCGGACGCCAAAATTGCGCAGATGAAGCGAGGGTACACTTGGCTCCATGAAGCCAGCCAGACCGCAACCTTGGTTGAGCAGAGGACCTACCTCGGCACCCTGGATGCCATCGCCGTGGTCAAGGCCTCGCAGGCCATCTCGGGTGAGATTGTCATCGCCAATCTGGTGGAGATTCTGATGCAGACCGTGCTCGAAAATGCCGGTGCGCAAAGAGGCTACCTGATCTGCGAGCGTGGGACCGCTCTGGCAATCGAGGCCGAGGCCTGGATCGACGGGGCCGTGATCAAGGTTCGCCAGCCTGAAACTGCCCGGTTAGCCGATGAGACCATCCTGCCCGTTTCCATTCTCAACTATGTCAGACGCAGCCACGAAAACGTTATTCTAGATGATGCCTCCGGAGAAAATCGGTTTTCAGCCGATGATTTCATTACCAGGACCAAACCGGTCTCCCTGCTCTGCCTGCCGGTAATGCGTCAGGCACGGCTTGTCGGTCTGCTCTATCTTGAAAACAACCTGGTGAAAGGTGCTTTTTCCCCGAACCGGATTGCGGTACTGGAACTGCTGGCTGCCCAGGCGGCCATCTCGCTTGAAAATGCCGAACTCTATCAGGAACGGGGCCGGGCGGAGATCGCCTTGCGCGAATCGGAAGAAAAATATCGGACTATTTTTGACAATTCGGGTACCGCGCTCATTTTCATCGAAGACGACATGACTATTTCCATGGCCAACAAAGAATTTGAAACCCTGACCGGCCGTCGTCGAGAAGATGTGGAGGGCCATCTTAAATGGACCGAACTGGTGGCCAACCCTGATGATCTCCAACGGATGATCCAGTACCACCGGGTGCGGCGCGCCACGCCGGGCATGGCACCCCAGACCTATGAATGCCAGTTTTATGGGCAAAATGGAAAGGTGCTGGATGTGGTCGCCACGGTGACCATGTTGCCCGGAACCCGACAGAGCCTCGCCGCCGTGCTTGATATCAGCGAGCGCAAACGGGCGGAGACCGAGCATTTGCGGTTGGTCACTGCGATCGAACAGACCGATGAGGCGGTTTTCATCACCGATACCCATTTCACCGTACTCTATGTCAATCCCGCCTTCGAACGGATCTGCGGCTACGGTCGCCACGAAATCATCGGCTTGCACATTCGCATCCTGGAAAATCAGAAACACGAGCGTCCTTTTTACCGGGGGATTCGCCAAACGCTCGAGCGTGGCGACGTCTGGTCCGGGTTGATGACCTGCACCAAAAAAGATGGCTCCACCTACGAAGCGGAGGTTACCTCCTCTCCGGTCCGGGATAAAAGCGGCAAAGTGATCAACTATGTCAGTACCCACAAGGATGTCACCCATGAGTTGCGGTTGGAGGAGGAACTCCGCCAAGCACAGAAAATGGAGGCCATTGGAACCCTCGCCGGCGGCATAGCGCATGATTTCAATAACATCCTGGCGGCCATTATGGGCAACGCCGAACTGCTGCAAAACAGCCTGCCCCCCGACACTAAGGAACAACGGCGCCTGCAGCAACTGCTCACCTCATGCACCCGGGCCGCGGATCTGGTACAGCAGATTCTGACATTCAGCCGCAAGACCAAACAGGAACGTAAACCGATCCATATCATTCCCATTATCAAGGAAACTCTCAAACTGCTGCATGCAACCCTGCCGTCAACCATCGACATCAAGCCAATCATCTCAATTGCACCCGATGCGGATGTAGTCCTTGCCGATCCGACCCAGATTCATCAGATTCTGATGAACCTCTGCACCAATGCGGCCCATGCGATGGGATCAGAGAACGGGAAACTGGAGGTGACCGTGTCAACGGAAACAGTGGACGCACCGTTTGGCAGCCGATATCCCGACCTGGCCCCAGGCTACTATCTGTGCCTCGCGGTCAGCGATACCGGGCCAGGGATGGCGCCGATGGTGCTGGATCGGATTTTTGAGCCGTATTTTACCACCAAGGAGGTGGGCAAGGGGACCGGACTCGGCCTGGCCGTGGTCCGAGGTATCGTCACTAGCCATGGCGGCGCCATTGTCGTGACGAGTGAACCGGACGCAGGAACGATTTTCAAGGTGTATTTACCGGCAGCGTCCGAATCGGTGCAGGCGGATTTATCCGAAAGAAAAATTTCGAGCGGCCAGGGCAGGATCCTGCTGGTCGATGACGAGGAGATGCTGGTTCAATTAGGAACCGATATTTTAACCTCGCTGGGCTACGAAGTCGAAGCCAAAACCAGCAGCATCGACGCGTTAGCTGCCTTTCGCGATCAGCCCGAAGCCTTTTCCCTGGTGATTACCGACATGACCATGCCGGGACTCACCGGCAAGGATCTGGCCAGGGAACTGCTGGCCAGGCGACCGGAATTGCCGATCATTCTCTGCACCGGATTCAGTGAATTTCTCAACGAACAGCAAGCCGATACCTTGGGTATCCGCGCCTTTATTCGTAAGCCCTACTCGATTGCCGGGTTGGCGAAAGTTATCCACGAGGTGCTGCAAGACTCCTAAGTGCACCCGAGATCGTGGTGCTTCCAAATTTGCTCAGCGGTGAGGTCGAATCTCCCCGTGCCGCACAGCTAAAACTATGCGTTAAGCCGCTTTGGAAAATTACCGCCTCCATAATTTACCCAACGTGAAAGCCATGCTGATCCAGCCAAAAATCTTACCGCATGATCCCGCGAACCTTGCCCTGATCACCAGCGTCCATCCGGGGGACTGGATTATTCCGGCGCCGACCGGGAACTGCAACCTGGTGGTAATCGGAGCCGGCACCGGCGGCATCGCCTGCGACCGGGAAGGCGTGCGGGGGGACGACCGGATGCAGACCACCAACCCGCGCCTTTTTGCAGCCGGCGATACCTGGCGGCAGTGGTGGTGCCGATAATGCTCTCCTGGCCCGTTAACCCCGATACCCTGCGGCTCGTTGTCTTTCTCACGGTCTTTCTTCTGCTGGCGGTGGCTGAGCAGGTCTGGCCCCGCCGGGCGCTCACAATTTCCAAGCCTCGCCGTTGGGCGGTGAACCTGACCATCGTCGTCACCAACACCCTGCTGGTGCGCCTGTTTTTCCCCCTGGCCCCTTTTGCGCTGGCTCTTTACGCCCAGGCGCACGGTTGGGGTCTGCTTTCGCTGCTGACGTTGCCGGCCTGGCTGGAAACGTTGGTCAGCCTGCTGGTGCTCGATTTGCTCATCTACACCCAGCATCGATTTTTTCATCGGACTCCGGTCCTGTGGCGCCTCCACCGGATGCATCATACCGATCTTGATCTCGATGTCTCCAGCGGCACCCGTTTTCATCCCCTGGAAATTTTTTTGTCATTGGTGATCAAGCTCATCGCCGTAGTCCTGCTGGGTGCCTCGCCGCTGTCGATCCTGCTGTTTGAAATCATCCTCAATGCCACCTCCATGTTCAGCCATGCCAACCTGAGGATTCCCTTGGCCATCGACCAACGGTTGCGTCTCCTGCTGGTCACCCCGGATATGCATCGGGTGCACCATTCCATTTTGCCGCTGGAAACTGACAGCAACTTTGGCTTCAATCTGTCCTGCTGGGATCGGCTGTTCGGGACCTACCGGGCTCAACCGGGGGAGGGGCATGATCGGATGCAAATCGGGCTGAAACAGTGGCGAGACCAGGAGGCCCTGGGATTTTGGCCGCTCTTGCTCATCCCTTTTGTCCGCACCTTCAAGAGGAAAACCCCATGAATCGGCATAAAATGGTCCTGCTGAACAAAAACAGGATCGTTTTTTCCCTTTGTTCTCCTTGGCCAACACCTGTTTATTGGGTCTACAGGCAAGCTCCCAAGGAGGTTACGCTATGCAAATAGGTATGATCGGCATCGATCGGATGGGGAGGGTATGGTGCGGCGGTTGCTGCGTCAAGGCCATCAGTGCGTGGTTTATGGCCGTCAGGCCGGGGCGGTTGAGGCGTTGGTAGCGGAGGGTGCGGTCGGCATCTTCTCCCATCCCGAAGTTATTAATCGGTTGGAAGCGCCGCAGATTGTCTGGCTGATGATCCCCGCCGCCGCAGTTGACGGGATAATAGCGGAATTGACACCGCTGCTGGCTCCAGGCGATATCCTTATCGATGGCGGCACCTCTCACGATCACGACGACATCCGCAGCAGTACGGCCCTCCGCGCTCAGGGCATCTCCTACCTGGACGTGGGGACCAGCGGCGGAGTCTGGGGGCTGGAGGGCGGGCATGAATCCGAGTGAAGCCGTCTTGCCCCTCCACCCATCGCTCACCGTCATCATTCCGGCACTCAATGAGGCGGAACATCTGCCCGTCCTCCTGGCCGATCTTCAGCAACAGCGGGATCTTCGCGTGGAGATTATTATCGGCGACGGCGGATCTTCGGATGCCACCGCAGCGATCACCGAGGCCTTTGGTGCCCGCCTGGTGCGGGCCAGACGGGGGCGGGGGGTGCAGATGAACGCAGCGGCAGCTGAGGCGACCGGCAAATATTTATTATGCATGCACGCCGACTCCCGCCTCGAGGATCCTTATCTGCTCCGCCGGGCTCTAGAGGCCTTGCAGTTGGCGGAACTTGAAGATACCAGAGTTGCAGGGCACTTTCGTCTGCGGTTTTTCCGCTCGGGCAAGAGGAACGCCCTGAGTTATCGCTACCTTGAAGAAAAGACGGCGCTGAACCGCGCCAACACCACCAACGGCGACCAGGGGTTGCTGCTTTCCCGAAGATTTTTCCTTCATCTCGGCGGCTTTGACGAGCGCCTGCCCTTTCTTGAGGATCAACGGATTGCCGAACAAATTCGAACCCAGGGGCGATGGATCACCCTGCCCGGACACCTGACGACCTCGGCCCGACGTTTTGAGAGCGAAGGCTTCCACCGCCGCTATCTCCTCATGGGCATAATGATGGGGCTGTACAATATCGGCGAACTTGGTTTTTTTAACCGCGCCCCCGAAGTCTACCGGGTGCAGCAGGAGACCGGCCGACTGCTGCTGTCCCCGTTTTTCGGTCTACTCTGGTCCATGGTCCGCCGGGACTGGAGGTTCCTGGGAACGATACGCATCTTTTATCGCCTCGGGCGCTATATCCGGCAGAATTCCTGGCAGGTGTTTTTTTTCATTGATGTCTGGTTGCGCCCGCTCCTCGGTCCAGGCCGGTATCCGTTGGTAACCGTTCATGATCAGGTGATCGCCCCCTTTACCGACCTGAAAATGCTCAACGGGCTTGTCGGTCTGCTCTGTTTCGGCTGGTACATGGGTATCCTAGCCCCGGTTTTTTGGCTGACCGAATATAAGAATCGCTGATGGCTGCACCGCAGGAATCCGCATGAAATCTCCGGGTGATACGCCAGTGGTCGCTTTTTTGTCCGGGTGCCCGTCCCCGGACAAGTGAAAGCCCGGCTACCCAGCGTGCAGGACGACCAGGGCGCATGCCAGCTGTACCAGGCCATGGTTACGGATATCCTCGGCGCGATGGTGCCGCCGCTCCGCCCCTAACTACCAGCGTTCCTGATGGACGCAGTCCGGGTTATAGCGGGTGCGGGGGGCAGCTTCCTGAGCGGGCCAACCGAGAGCGATTGCGGCAACCGGGAGAACCTGCGCAGGAAGGGCGAACTGCTTGGCAACCGCCGTAATCCGCTCCTCGCGGGGATGGATGCCCAGCCAACAGGCCCCCAATCCCAAGGCGTTGGCGGCCAGGAGGATATTTTCAATGGCGGCGCTCAGGTCCTGGAGAAGAAAAGAGAGCTGCTGGTCATGCGCTTTCTGGAGATCGCCGCAGACCACCAGAGCGGTGGTCGCCTCTCCCAGCATCTTGCCATTGGGCAGGTTGGCCGCCAGTTGATCCAAGGATGCCCGGGAGCGCAGGACAATAAAGTGCCAAGGGTCCTTGGCCACCGCCGAGGGTGCCGCCATGGCTGCCTCCAGCAAGTCGATCAGCAGGGATTCCGGAATTTCGCGATGACTGAATTTTCGGATACTGCGCCGTGAAAAGATAAAGTCCAGGAGGGGATTCATGCTTTTGCTCCAAAATATTGTAAAAGGTTCTCAGGGGTTGCCGTTTTCCATGCGAGCGTCGATCAGACCGTGGTCCGCCGCTGTTCGCCCGGAAACTGACGGCATTGTTCCATGTAGCTGCCGATGACCTCGGCCACGGCTTCCGGCGTATCGACCAGGTGGAAAAGATCCAGATCTTCTGGGGCGATACAGCCATTTGGCAGCATCTCCGCCCGGACCCAGTCGAGCAGGCCCTGCCAGTAGCTGCTGCCGAACAGGACGATGGGGAAGCGGCGTATTTTGGTGGTCTGGATCAGGGTCAGGCTCTCAAAAAATTCGTCCATCGTGCCGAAACCGCCAGGAAAAATGACATAGGCCAGGGCATACCGAACAAACATCAGCTTACGGATAAAGAAATAACGGAAGGTGATGCTGCGATTCTGGAAGTGGTTGGGGTGCTGCTCCCGGGGTAGGATGATATTGAGCCCCACCGAAGTGCCGCCCGATTCAAAACAACCCCGGCTGGCCGCCTCCATGATGCCGGGACCACCGCCGGTGATTACCGCCAGTTGCTGTTGGCACAGCAGCGCCGCCGTCGCCCGGGCGGCAATATAGTAGGGTGATTCCTCGCCAAACCTGGCGCCGCCGAAGATCGAGACCGCCGGTCCGAGATCGTTGAGGGTTTCAATGCCGTCAATCAGTTCGGCCTGAATGCGGAAAATTCGCCAGGCTTCCGAAGTTTTTAAATCATCCATGGACCAACATCCGTCATAAAAAAAGGCAGGGAGGATCAGATCCTCCCCGCCTGTTATCGGCTTATCGCCGTTTCTTGCGCTGTAGGCACGGCCGAAACCGGGTTTGGCTTACAGCAGACCCTTGAAGAAGTCGTTACCTTTGTCATCCACCAGGATGAAGGCCGGGAAGTCGACTACTTCGATCTTCCATACCGCTTCCATGCCCAACTCGGGGTAATCCAGGCACTCGACTTTTTTAATGTTCTCCTCGGCCAGCAGGGCGGCCGGGCCGCCGATGGAACCGAGGTAAAAGCCGCCGTGCTTTTTGCAGGCATCGGTGACCTGTTGCGAACGGTTGCCCTTGGCAATCATCACCATCGAGCCGCCGTTGCTCTGGAACAGATCAACATAGGAATCCATGCGGCCAGCTGTGGTCGGACCAAAGGAACCCGAGGGTTTGCCCGCCGGAGTTTTAGCCGGACCGGCATAATAGACCGGATGCTGCTTGAGATAGTCGGGCAGCGGTTTGCCGGCGTCGAGAATCTCTTTCCACTTGGCGTGAGCGATGTCCCGGCCGACGATGATGGTACCGGTTAGCAGCAGCGGCGTAGAAACCGGATGTTTGGTCAATTCAGCCCGGACCTTGTCCAGCGGCTGGTTGAGATCGATCTTGATCGCCTGGGAGTTGCTGCGGTCACGGTATTGGG
Organism: Desulfobulbaceae bacterium; assembly: GCA_019163135.1. Classification (GTDB taxonomy): domain Bacteria; phylum Desulfobacterota; class Desulfobulbia; order Desulfobulbales; family Desulfobulbaceae; genus Desulfobulbus. The sequence goes on from JAFLKR010000107.1 coordinate 16,582, forward strand.
CAGGAATCAACTTGCCGGGATCGGTATCCATCTGCTCGATCCACAGACCGTCCTTATTGATCTTGGCCTTGATGTTGCGGTCAGCCGAACAGGAAACGCCCATGCCCACTGGACAAGAGGCGCCGTGCCGGCTCAACCGGACCACGCGGATATCGTGGGCAAAGTACTTGCCGCCGAACTGGGCGCCCAAGCCGAGATTGCCGGCGGCCTCGAGCAGTTCGTTCTCCAGTTCCACGTCACGGAAGGCGCGACCGTACTCGTTGCCGGTGGTCGGCAGGGTATCGAGGTACTTGGCCGAGGCCAGCTTGACGGTTTTGAGGCAGGTCTCGGCCGAGGTGCCGCCGATAACAAAGGCGATATGGTAAGGAGGACAAGCCGCGGTACCCAGGGTCTTCATCTTGTCCACCAGGAATTTTTTCAGGGTGGTGGGATTGAGCAGGGCCTTGGTCTCCTGATAGAGATAGGTCTTGTTGGCGCTACCGCCGCCCTTGGCCACGAAGAGGAATTTATACTCGTTGCCGGTAGTGGCGTAGAGGTCGATCTGGGCCGGTAGATTGGTCTTGGTGTTGACCTCTTCATACATGGTCAGGGCCGCATTTTGGGAATAGCGCAGGTTCTCTTCGGTATAGGTGGTGTAGACGCCGGCGGAGATCTGCTCGGCATCGTCGCAGCCGGTCCAGACGTTCTGCCCCTTCTTGCCTACGACACAGGCGGTACCGGTGTCCTGGCAGACCGGGAGGACGAAGTTGGCGGAGACCTCGGCGTTGCGTAGCATGGCCAGGGCCACTTCCTTGTCATTCGCGGAGGCTGCCGGATCGTCGAAAATCTTGGCGACCTGCTGGTTATGGGAGGGACGCAGCAGAAAGGAAACTTCGCGCATCGCCTGATTCGCCAGCACTTTAATAGCTTCGGGGGCTACTTTTAAAATCTCCTGACCATTGAAGGTTTCCACCGAGACATACTTGGCGGAACCATCCAATAAACGAAACTTGGTCTCATCCTTGCCGAGGGGAAAGGGATCCTGATACACAAAACCTGCCATAATAGTGCTCCTTGTTTGAATGAATATATAACGTACATGGACCGACCGCGCAATCGGGCCGGTTATTCGACAGACAAACAACCTTTTGGTCAACCTGGCCGCACCTGCCGGGTGCGGACCTACTCCACTGCTTCACCCCGGACGCCCTGCTTGTTGCCCGCGCAGCAGTCACGGAACTCCGGGCCTCCGGGGAATTTTTTCAACCTTGTCTTTTACCCTGCTCCGCAAACAAAGGCAAGAGCGGGAAACACATGAACGGTTACCATCTTATCATCCATAAGGGCAGGTTACCGGTCAGTCCCCGGCACTCCGAACGGGCACCGGGGTTTGTTTGCTTCGCCTCGGCCGTTTTAGTATTCCCAGCGAGTGCCGGCGGCGGCGAAAAAGAACCGATCTCCGAAGACCTGCTGTAAGCGGGCGGAGTTGGCCAGCCCTGTGCAATGGGACGCCCCTAGGCGCTGTACGCCGAATTGGTGCAAGGCCGCCACCGTGGCATCCATCTGGGACGGATCGGCAAAGCCGAGGTGGGTGCCGCCGATCACCGTATAAATCGGTTGGCCGGGGAGTTTGGCGGTGACATGGGTGAGAATGTTGATCAGGCCGGCATGGGCGCAACCGAGGACCACCACCAGCCCCTTTTCGGTGGCCACCACCAGCGACAGATCATCGCGGAGTTCATCCTGGGCCCATTCCCCGGAGGTGGCACGGATTTTCATGGTGGCGTCCGGCGGCTCAAAATCGGTGACCCGCGGTACCTCGCCGGTGAGATAAATCTGGGGAAAAATCTCGGTGAACTCGGTCACCGGCTTGAATTGCGCTCCCAGGGATTCCAGATATCCCTGTTTGTGGCGAATGCCGATTTCCCGGCATTGTCCATCTTTAAACCAGTAGCGGTCGACAAACCCGTCCGGATGCATGTAGATATCGGTCTTACCGCTCATCAGCAGGGCATCGGCAAGCCCGGAGGTATGATCGTAGTGGCCGTGGCTGATAACGATCCCGTCGAGCTGGCTTAAATCAACGCCCAGCACCCGGCTGTTGTTGACCAGGCCGAGCCCCTGCCCGGTATCGAGCAGCAGACGATGCGGGCCTGCGGTGATATGCACCGCCCAGCCGTGCTCCCCGATCAGGCCATGGGGTACGGCAACGGAATTTTCACAGAGAACGGTCAGTTGGCAATGCATAGCTACCTCCTTGAGGTTGGAATGAAGGGTGGGACTTCAGATTGTTAGTTGCATCAACGGGCTAGACCAGAAGCGCCATCACCTGGTTGGCCAAGGGCAGCCCTTTGGGGGTGAGTGCCAGCCGACCGGCGCGGATCGTCACCAGTTGCTGGTCGAGCAGCGGGTCCAGGGTGGTGTTGTAATAGGTCGGCAGATCGATACCAAAGCGCCGGCGCAACTCCCTAATCGAGACCCCGGCCAGCAGCCGCAGCCCCATGATCACCGTTTCCCGGAACCTGGTTTCCGAATCCAGTTGCTCGACCTCCTGCCAGATGTCCATTCCTGTGGCTAGACGACCGCAGTAGGCTGAAAGATCGGCAACCGCTGCTCGCCGCTTTCCGCCGAAGGCCGAGACCGCTCCGGGGCCGATCCCCAGATAGCGGCCGTTGTTCCAGTAATTGAGGTTATGACGGCATTGCCGTCCGGCAACCGCATAGTTGGAAATCTCATAACGGGCTAGGGGGCTGCGGCCGATGGCGGTGTCGATGGCGACCATCATGTCCAGGACCGCATCCTCGGCGGGCAGGTTCATTTGGCCCTGCCGTGCCTTCTTGAAAAAGGGGGTACCCTCCTCGACAGTCAACTCATACATGGATAAATGCTCGGGGGCAATGGTTAGGGCACGCTCCAGGGTTTCCTGCCAACTGTGGGCGGTCTGTCCCGGCAGGCCGTACATCAGGTCAAAGCTGAGATTGTCGAAACCGGCCGATCGGGCTGCGACGATAGTCGCCAGGGCCTCCCCGCTGGTATGGATCCGGCCGAGTTGGCGCAACTCCCGGTCATCAAGGGACTGTACCCCGATGGAAAGCCGATTGAACCCGGCCCGGCGCAGTTGTTGCAGCCCAGCGGCATCGATGGTGCCGGGATTGACCTCAATGCTGATTTCCGGCACCTCCCCGGTAAAGGTGAACAAGGTGCGGCAGTCGTCAAGCAGTTGGGCCAGCACTTCTACCGGCAAGTTCGAGGGGGTGCCACCGCCGAAAAAGATGGTGGAGAAAGACAGGTTCCGGACATCGGGATCTTGGGCCAGCTGCTGCATCTGCAGTCGGACCGCCTCGATATAGCGCCGGATGTCATCCGGCTGCGGGACAAAGGAGTAAAAACTGCAATAGGCACATTTTTTTTGGCAAAAAGGGACGTGCAGGTAGAGTCCGGCCCGGGAACCAAGTGCCATCAGCCCGCACGCTCGAGGATCTGGCGGCAGTCGTCGCGGATTCGGGCCATGAGGCCGCTGTCGGCAAAGCTGTAAACCTGATCGCTCGCGCCGATGATCAGGTGATCGAGCAGGCTGATGTGCATGAACGAGCAGATCAGATGGAGGGAGCGGGTCAGTTCTTCATCTTGGCGGGAGGGGGTCAGCGATCCGGAGGGATGGTTATGGGCGATCACCAGGCCGCTGGCATTGCGGGCCAGGGCAGCTTTGACCAACTCCCGTGGATAGACCGTGTTGACCGTCACTGTGCCCTCGGCTACCACCGCGCTATCAATGATGCCGTGGGCGGCGTCGAGGAAGACCACGGTCAGGACCTCATGCTGCAAGCCACGCATGGAATGGAGGAGGTAATCGGCCACCTCGCGGGAGCTGTTGATGTAGGTTTTGCCGACGATTCGCTGGCGGAGGTAGCGACGGGCCACTCCTTGGATGAATTGGAGGGCGAAGATGTTTTTCGGACCAATGCCCTTGACCTGCTGCAACTGTACCGGCGCGGCATCGAGTACCGCAGGCAGGGTCTTGAACTGGGCCAGCGCCGCGCGGGCTGCGGCCTTGCAGTCGGAACGGGGCGTGCCGAAAGTGAGCAGCAATTCGATGACCTCGCTGTCGGTAAAGGCTTCGATCCCCTGTTCCAGGAACTTATCGCGAAGCCGCTGCCGATGGCCCTCGCCTTGCTGCTGCCACTCATTCTTGTCCACGGCCGCCTGCGCTTACCCCCCCAACTCCTGGAGAAATAGCTTGTTGGCCAGTTGCGGATTGGCCTGACCCTTGGTCCGCTGCATCAACTGGCCAACGAAAAAGCCGATCACCTTGGTCTTGCCCTCGCGGTACTGCTGCAGTTGCTCGGGATTGGCAGCAATCAGCTCGCGCACCAGGGCGACCAGTTCGCCCTCGTCACTCATCTGGACCAGTCCCTTGGCCTTGACGATCTCCTCCGGGTCGGCGCCCGAGGTGAGCATTTCGGCAAAAACCGATTTGGCGATCTTGCCCGAAATTTTGCCCTCTTCGGTCAGAAGCAGTAGTCGGGCGAGCTGGCTCGGCCTGACCGGGCACTCATTGATCCGCTCCGGACCAAAGTCGCGCAACAGTTCGGTACCGATAAAATTACAGAGTTTTTTGGCGTTGCCAAACTCGCGGTAGGCTGCCTCGAAATAGTCGGCCAGTTCCCGGGATGCGGTCAGGATTTCGGCATCGTAGTCGGTCAGTTCGAAATCGCGGCTAAAACGCAGCCACCGCTTGTCGGGCAGTTCCGGCAATTGCTGACGGAGGGTTTCGATCCAGGCCTCGTCCAGCACCACCGGGATGAGATCAGGATCGGGAAAGTAGCGGTAATCGTGGGCTTCTTCTTTGCCGCGCATGGACTCGGTCCGGTTATTATCCGGGTCCCACAACAGCGTCTGCTGGATGACCTTGCCGCCTTCCAGGAGCAGGTCGCGCTGTCGCCTGATCTCGTAGTCCAGGGCCAACTGGACATTACGAAACGAGTTCATATTCTTCAACTCGGTACGGGTGCCCAATTCCTGCTGCCCCTTCGGCCGCAATGAGATGTTGGCATCGCAGCGAAAACTGCCCTCCTGCATGTTGCCGTCGCAGATGTCGAGATAGCGGACAATGGCATGCAGCTTTTTCAGGTAGGCTACTGCTTCTCCCGGCGAGCGGAGATCGGGCTCGCTGACGATTTCCAGCAGCGGCGTACCGGCGCGGTTGAGATCGACATAACTGAGCGGCTCGCGCTCGTCGTGCATGAGCTTACCGGCATCTTCTTCCATGTGGATGCGGGTGATGCCGATGGTCCTACGCTGGCCGTCTACCTCGATGTCGATCTGGCCGTGCTCGCAGATGGGCAGGTCGAATTGGGAAATCTGATAGCCTTTGGGCAGGTCGGGATAAAAATAATTCTTGCGGGCGAACCGATTATCCCTGTTGAGGGTGCAATCGGTGGCCAACCCCAGTTTGATGGCCGATTCGACCACCTTGCGGTTGAGCACCGGCAACGAGCCCGGCATTCCCAGGCAGACGGGGCAGGTATGAGTGTTGGGCGGGGCGCCGAAGGCGGTGGAGCAGCCGCAGAAAATCTTGCTTTTGGTCTTCATCTGGGCGTGGATTTCCAGCCCGATCACGGTTTCAAATTCCATAAGTGCAGCAATAAAGGTAAGGGTTAGCTCTGGTGGGTGCCGGATTCGATCCAGGCACGAATCTTAACCAGTTCCTCATTCCAGAGGTGCGAGGCCCTGATATTGATATACATCCGAAACAGATCGCCCACCAGGTGGGTCAGTTGTTCAAACAGTCCGATCCGTTCGAGGATTCGGCCTTCCATGCTTTCGGCATTTTTGCCCTCATCAACGCTGTCGACGGTTTTGGGCAAACGGACATTGCGGAATTCAAAGATCGCAGCGGTCAGGGTCACACCGAATTCATAGTCGCCGTAGGCCAGGCGGATGCGGGCCTGCTCCGGTTTTTTCGCCAGACTAAGGCCAGCCCTGGCTTCCTTAAGTTCGGTCTGCAGGCCGCGGCAGATGACCTTTTCGCTGGCATCGCCTTCGCCGTACTCAAGAAGCATGTGCTTTTCGAAAACTACCAGGACATCACCCCGACCGGGCACCTCGACACTTCCGCCGCGTTCTTCCGATTTAAACCAGAGCCAGGCAAGGAACTCCTGGCCAAGAAACTTTTTTTCTTGAATGAGATCAATGAGATCCATGTAATATTCCGTATGCTTGCCGGCGATAGAGCCGCAAGGGTTAAATTTCCAGGGTCAGGGCATCCTGCCCGGTTCTTTTCTCAGAAGCCTCGACACTTTTTTGGAAAATGGCCGAAGCCCGCTGTTGATACTGCTCGGCCTCCGCAGGCTTGCGCTGGCTGGTGCACAACTTGGCCAGTTCTTGAAGCACGGCCGCCACACTGGGATGCTCGGGGCCGTGCAGGGTCTCGTTGATGACCAGCGATTTCTGATAGCAGGTCTCGGCCTCGGCATATCGCCCCTGGAGGCGATAGGATTCGGCAAGATTGTTGAGACTTAAAGCCAGCTGCGGATGGGTTGGCCGTAGCGCCTTTTCCCGGATACGGACCAACCGTTCGTAGAGCGGCACCGCCTGTTTCTCCATCTCCAGTTCCATGCACAGAGCCGCCAATTTATCCAGGATATTGGCCAGGACGGGGTGATCCTCTCCCCGTTTTTGCTCGAGAATGACCAAGGCTTTCTTGTAGACTGAGACCGCCTTGTCATACTCGCCGAGCGTTTCCTGCAATTCGCCGATCTGATACCAGCTGGTGGCCATTTCCGGATGATCCTGGCCGAGTTTTTGAGCTAACACGGTCATGGCCTGTTTATAGAGGGGGCCGGCCTTCTGGTATTGGCCGCTGAGCACATAGGTATAGGCCAGTTCCCGCTGGGCCAGGGCGTGCTCAACTGGGTCTTTGTCTTTTTGCTCACTGGACAGCTTGACAAAAGCTTCGAGCCACGGCAAGGCCTCTTTGTATCGGTAGAGACTGCGGGCCGCCTTGCCAGCCGCCTGAAGATACAAGCGATTTTCCGGTTCCAGATTAACCGCCCGTTGAAACAGCTCCAGGGACTTGTGCAGATCGACCCGGCATTCAGCCAGTTGACCGCCGTGATAGGCGGCCCGAGCGGATAAGGGGTGTTGACGGCCACTGAGTTCAGTAAAGAAGCGTTCCGCAGCCTGCGGCTCTCCCTGGCGTAATTGTTCCTTGACGATCACCAGTTGGTCATATTCATCGACCTGCAACAGCTCCAGCGTCATCAGAATCTGCTGATAACAGGCAGTCTCTGCAGCGTAACTGTCGGCCAGCAGTGCCAGCTTGTCGTTCATGATTACCAATTCGCGCTGCAACTGATCACGCTTTTGGTCATCATGTCGTCCAATGGCTTGGGCCAGCACGGCGCGCTGCTTTTCTTCCAGATCATTAAGCCGTAGCGAATAGGCTTCCAGGGTCAATCCAACCTGCGGCGGTACGATCACCGCAACCTCCGGTTTGGCCACGTCCGCCGGCAGCGGTGCAACTTCTTCCGCGGGTGCCGGTTCCACGGCAACGGCAGGCGGGATTTCGTCCACCACCGGTTCAACTTCTTTGACCATCTGCTCGGGATGAATAACCGCTGCGGCTTCCTCCTCGATGCCAAGGGAGACCAACTCGGCCATTGCTTGCCCGTCCGCGTCCATCAACTCTTCCACCGGAATCTCAGCCGCCGCTTCTTCGAACTCGGCGCTCATCAATTCTTCCGGGGCGGCAACCAAGGCGGGTTCTTCTTCCAGGTCTACGGTAACTATTTCGGCAACTGGAAGCTCCTTCGGCGGTAGCGGTGCCTGTTCCGCTTCCGGAGAGAGAGTCTCAGGTTCTGCCAGTACCGATGGCGCCTCTGGCGGGACGGGTGGTTCCTGTACTGCAGATACCACCTCCGGGGGCGTGGTATCCGTCGGTGCAACGGCTTCGATACGAGGATGTTCCTTCTGTGCAGTGCGTCTTTTCAGCAACAGGACAGCTACAATCAAGGCCACCACAATTATGAGCGCAAGTACAGAGCCGTTCATTTATCCTCCATCGTATTCAGCTTAAGGATGCTTTGGTCACAGAATTACAGCAGGACAGCGGGACGCATATCTTCGTATCGTTCCAGGGCTTCGCCTTCGGCCAACCGCAAGCCGGTGAGCCAGGGGATTTGCAGGATCAGTGAGAGCTTGAAGGTTTCTTTGAACAAATCCTCCAGCAAGGCCATGGCCTTTTTACCGGTTGAAAAAAACAACAGGGTGTTATCGGCAATATTCCAGCAAAGATCATAGGTCGAAGGAATGGCGGGTGATTTGCGGACCAGTTCGGTGCGGATGCGCTCTTTGATCTCCAGCCGAACCGATCTGCTCAACCGGGGTACCTGCTTTTCCCGTTTGATTCGTTCCTCTTCTTTCATGACAAATTTTTTAAGCACGGAAGGATTTACCTTTCGCTCATCGATCCGCATGGTCAGGACGACATAATCACCGGCGGCATAGGAGCTGTAAGCAAAACCGGCGTCAAACATGTCGGCAACCGAGACCCAACCGATGGAGTATTCATCCAGGGTATCGTCAATATCTTTGAAACACTGCGCCGCAACCCTCTCGGCGATAAAATCCCAAAAAGATTCAGGAAGTTCTCCTTCAACCGAAAACCGTGTCAACGATGCCGAACCAGTCAATAACCCCATAATTCCCTACAATAGCATGATTTCAACGAAAGGATATATCCCTCCGTATAAAGAACGAATGTATGTTGATTGTAGTAGCAAACCTGCACGCAGTCCACAAGGAAATTAGCATGGCATAACCAGGAGGCCGAAAGGGAACCGGGGTGGCAGCAGGAAAATAATAGTTTTCAATGGTTATTTTTTATTGACACCCCTACGAGAAATTAGTAGAGAGATGACTCTCGAAGTCAAAGGGTCGTTAACTCAGCCGGTAGAGTATCTGCCTTTTAAGCAGAGAGTCGCGCGTTCGAATCGCGCACGACCCACCAACGAGCATTTTGGACTTGTCCCCATCGTCTAGTCTGGTCCAGGACACCGGCCTTTCACGCCGGCAACACCGGTTCAAATCCGGTTGGGGACGCCACATAGTAACAGGGCTATCGACTCCATGAGTTGATAGCCCTGTTTTTGTTTGCACAGAGCCCTCTGAGGGCCAGCTGTTTCTGCGGCCTTTTTTCAAACCGGGTAGCGCCTTGATTGCTCCCCGGTTTTTTTTTTGACAACGATGTCCAGAAAAACAGTATTCAATCCTGCTCATTCGAGCCCGAAAAGGTTGGCCCTTGCGACTATTGAGAATCTTCAGCCGGTTGCGTTATTGAGCAATTTTTCAGCAAGCTGCCTTCCTTTTGCCATCGCATCAACCCCTTGTTCCTCGCTATGGCCGTATTTTGGGTAGTGCTTTCTCAACCACGCGTATTTTTGCCACGCAAATTTTCCTCGCAGCGTAAGAAGAAGCCCGATAGACCGCCATGGTTCCTTTACAGGGTGAGTGAAGACAACCGGCTTTTCAACCTTTGAGTTGTACTGACCAAGGCACTTTTTAATCGTCCAATAATGTAGTTGCCAATACGATCTGCAGGAAATAAACGGTACAACTAACCTTCCACCACAGACGTCTTTGCCATAACGATCTAGAAAATCGAGTACCGGTCCGCTCGGATTATACGACCATGTCGGTCCGGCTAAAATGATACAATCCCACGAATCAAAACAATGTGCAGCGACAGGCTTAATAGGCATGCGCCTTTGAAAAAAGGTCGTGACCATAGCGACAGCCAGGCGGAGATTGGTTCTGAAAGGGAACTCATAAGGGGTGATCGGTTCAAGCCGTTCCTGGGTGGTCTCGACACCCGCACCCTCTAAACCGGCGATGAATTTCTTCAACTGCATTCTGGTTTGCTGCGTATATGAGTAATAGACTATGAGAACGCGTTTTTTTGACAAATTGAATCCTCGGGTAATCCTTGGGTGAAATGGCCGGAGGGGGGCTGGACAACGTGCAGTTTGTAATATGCTGCTCCTCTTATCATAAAGCTAGAGGTTCCAGGGAGGCCTGATAAATCGAGTATGTTAGAGTAAGCCGCATTTAGCCTCTATTTGTCAAGTGATGTGATGTGGTCAAGTGCAGATGGACAGTGAGCCGAGTCGAATAACTCACAGTTCGCACAAGGAATCGAAGAGATAGCAAGGGGCACTGCCCTGAGATATCCGGCGCAATGTGCAGGCCAAAGGGGCCTCATGGTGCTATTTCCCCGCTCGCCATCATCGACAAACAGGATTGTGCGCAGTTCAACCCGCAGATATCCGGGTAAATTCTCTACTATGAATTGAGGCGATGCAGAGATTGCTAAGCCTTGCTTTGGACAAAGTCCGACCTGCCGGTATCATCGCAGAAGATGCAGTACTTGCCATTGTTGATGCAGTCATGAGCCTTGCAATTGAAATGCTGCAAACTGGGAAGAGGCCGTCAAGTATTAGATCAGTAATAACAACATGTTGGTGCAATTTATAAACTTGAGCAAGTAACTTGGAGGCGTTGAGAGTATTGCAAAATCAACCGTACCGGTTCGATGCAGTTATTACCGACCAAACCATGCCGGGTATTCCCCTTTCCTCCTCATGAGGATAAGTTTATGCAGGCAATCTATCCTCCAGCACCTCCCTGAGGAGGGTGGTAATATCTTTCTTGGTCATTGGTTTCATGGCAAATCCTTTGATCCCGTAACTCTTTGCCTGTGCGTCATTAATAAGATTGCTGTAGCCAGTGCAGAGGATGATTGGTATGTCCGGTCGTATCTGTAACATCCTTTTGGCAAGATCCATCCCAGTCATGCCTGGCATGGTTTGGTCAGTGATCACCACATCGAACTGATCCGGTTGGTTTTGGAAAGTGCTCAGGGCTTCAAGGCTGCTGGTACGGACGGTTACCTCGTAGCCCAACCGTTCAAGCATCGCCTTGCCCATGTCCACTAGCATATCCTCGTCATCAATGAGGAGGATGCGTTCCTTGCCGGTTTGAACGTTTTCAACAGGCTGGGCAACAGAAGCTACATTCTGCTCAATAGCCGGAAAGAAGATATGAAAAACGGTGCCTTTTCCCATTTCACTTTCGCAGGTTATGAATCCACCGGAGGTGGTGACTATGCCATGAACGATAGCCAGTCCCATGCCGGTTCCTTTGCCCACCTCTTTAGTGGTGAAATAAGGATCGAATATCTTCTCCCGGATATTGAGGGGGATTCCAGGACCTGAATCGCTTATAGAAAGGACCACAAACTTGCCGGGGTGCACCTGCGGTTGATGCTGGAGGTCTTTTTGAGTGAGCTCACGGTCGGAAAGGGAAATTTCGAGGGTTCCTCCGGTTTGTTCCATGGCGTGGAAGGCGTTGGTGCAGAGATTCATCACGATCTGATGGATTTGGGTTGGATCAGCGAAAATGGACTTGGTTGAACTCTCGAGTTGTTGCTTGATCGAAATGGTTGAAGGTAGAGTTGGGCGAAGGAGTTTAATCGCTTCCTTAACCATGTGGCTTGGCACTAAAGGGATGCGTTCGCTGGCCACCTGTCGGCTGAATGCAAGGATTTGTTTGACCAAACTAGCCGCCCGATGTCCTGCTTCCAGCACCTTGCCGAGATCCTTGGCAGCTGTCGAACCCGAGGGACTAGCATCTTGCGCCATTTCAGCGTAGCCAATAACTGCCCCCAGTATATTGTTGAAATCATGAGCGATTCCACCTGCGAGGGTGCCGATGGCTTCCATCTTTTGGGCTTGGATCAACTGAGCCTGCAGTATTTTTCTTTCTTCTTCAGCCTGCTTGAGGTCGGTAATATCTCTGAATTCAACAGTTCTTACGTTCCTGCCTTTATAGGGAATATTTCGAGCTTCTAAGCGAAGGGGATATTCTTCACTGTTTTTACGTACACCAAGCGCTTCATAAGGCTTTTCATATCCAGAAAGGATATTGCTCATCACCAAGTCGCGAGTCTTTTCAGATATGAGCAATAAACCATTCATCCCGATCAGTTCATCGGTGGAATAACCGGTTATCTCAGAAAGGCCTTGGTTGCAATCCAGAATTATTCCCTCATCGTGAATGGCAATACCACCGAAAGAAGCGTTATGAAGGGCTTTAAAACGGGCTTCGCTTTCTCTCAATTCCTCCATTCTTTGTTCCAGCGTTTGGTTGATCTGCCTGATTTCAACGAACTGGGCAGACAGTGATTTTCCCATGTCTTTGAAATTGTCGACCAGGTAATGCGTCTCTTTTATGCTGCTTTCAGGCCAGGCGATCTCTTCGCCATCTGTAGTTAGCTTCAGCGGTAGGTCACGAGTGATCAGGCTGAGCTTTTCGAGTGTGGCAAAAGATCGGTGGCTTAAAAATTCAGCCAGAGCCAGCGCCCCGAGCAAAATCAGGAAAAGCAGTGTCAGTTTGCCAGTATAACTGTCGTGGAGTCTTTTTTGAAAGGGTGCTACAGGTTGCTCCAGAATCAATTTCCATTCAGCCAGATTGCCGATGGTCGATTCTGTAACATAAAAGGATCGTTTCCAACGTTCGGAGATCGGAGTATTAGGAGGAACAACCGGCACCCAGCGACTGATCCTATTATCAAGACGCTCAAGTGTACCTTTTTCCGGTGCCATGCTGCTTTGGTCGGATCGGTTGGTCATGATAACATTACTGTTTTTATCCACCAGCGTGTAGATCAGGCCATCCATTGCTAGGCTTTTATTGAGATGCTCCCGAATCTGGTCAAGATTCAAGGCGCCCGCAACATAACCGGCATATTGCCCATTGATAACTACCGGTTCAATCACAAGCACAGTCGGACTAAGGAATCCGGCTTCTCCCTTAATCACTTCAGAAAGTATCGGTTTATTGGTTTGCTGGAGATCAGGCCCATAGAGGTACTTAGTGAAACTTATTCCTATAGCGCTCTTCCCTGTCTCGTCCACTAAAGGTGCAGAAGCTAAAGAAATGGTATCCTTATCTACCAATGCAATTCGCTGATAATTAGCATCTGACTTCTTGGCCTGTTCTAGTGAGGATTGCATTTCCTGTGGAGATTTTGAAGTAGCCTGTTCCGCCAAATTGACAATGGATGCTTTTCTGTTTAATAGCCAGTTTTCGAAATGTTCGGTTACATTACGATTACCATGAATAAGCGTGGCACGGACATTATTGTCGGTTTCGTTAAAATCGCTTCGACTGCTAATTGCCAAAATAATCAACGCAGGAAACAATACAAAAAAAGCAAGCAAGCTGTAAATTATATCACTTAGCGAGATCAACGATGAGCGTGATTGAAGTGCAATGCTAGTAAAAATCAATCGGGCGACCAAGGCATTGGCGATGCCGTTCACGGCCTGCTTAATCATTACAATATATGTATTACTTGGAGGTACATGCATTGCGTTGTGATAAAAAAGGTAGACCAACGGCATGCCGATAATCAACCAATAGAGTGTATCAGCCAATACCATTCCTTTATTGTGTCGCTGCATCAACCAGCCAACAACAACAACCTCAGCGGCCTGGATGATGATGGCATAGGGATGGTTCCAGATGATGTAGGTGTAACTGGCGATTATCACGGACGCCAAGACTCCCCGGCTAAGTCCCAAAAACTGCAGAGCCAGCATGGTGAAAATGCTACCAAAAAGAAAGTCAATGTTTAGAAAAAGAGGGTACTTTAGATAGTTACCAATCAGCCCTGCGGCGATCAGGGTCAAAAGAAGCGGGATGCGGTATCTATTGGTGGTTGCGTTGGCGGTTTGCGTGAGTGACATAGTTTTCAAGGGCACGAGGGTTTGATTAATATCCGGCCAGATGAAGAGCACATGCTTCCTTGCCCACCCTCCGGATTGATTCACTCAGGAGTAGTGTCAAGTTTTCCGCAGCATTCGGAATGCTTTTTTATATTTTCTGATAAACCATTATAAATCACAAGGGGATAATCCTTAGACCTTGGTGAAATCGGTGTGAATAGTGGAATCGGTAGTTTACAACTCTGGGCAGTGCACCATCCGCACCATTGCCGTCTTGCTGATCAAAATGGCAGGGGTTCGGAGGAAGCACCCGGCTAGCGGGCCGCAACAAGAAATGTTATGGAAGGAGAAAAAAGTGGCTTGGCTCTGTAACTAATTAATATTACATAAATATAACAACAATCCTGACGGTTGCGTATCTTTGCCGTTCTTGGCGCTCTGCTCATCAACACCCAAAGGGACTACCCACCAATGGGAACTCGAAAGTCCAAAAAACAAGGGATGATTGCTGGCGTTAAACAGCGATAAGCGATAGGCATACGAAATAAAAGCTGATTATGCAGGATGCTGAATGCAACCTCTGTAAGTTACTTTTCAACACCTTTTAAAGGAAAGAGTTATTGGAAAGATATTACATTCAGGCCAATTTTTGGAAATATTGTGTTCAAAAAGCAAAACCCAATTTAAAAAGTTGCAACGCAGTTACTTTGACGGCAGGTAGAAAAGGTAACATCGCGAAGAAACAGAGAATCAGCCGAACCGGCCGGTGATATAATCCTCGGTCAGTTGGTGACGGGGAT
>JAFLKR010000116.1 GCA_019163135.1 Desulfobulbaceae bacterium
GAGTTAAGTGCTTGATTTTACTGGAGCCGATAAGCGGACTTGAACCGCTGACCTACTGATTACGAATCAGTCGCTCTACCAAACTGAGCTATATCGGCTTTGAGATAAGATATACCGCAGCGGGGTGCGGATTGAGGTTTATTGATGTAGCAATTTTATGGTACAGTGTCAAGATTATGAATTGCTATTTCGCTTCCTTATTCATTATTCTCCTGCTGTTCTGTGGTTGTCGAACCGAGGAGACCGCTCCAAAAAATTCGCTGCCCAGTCCCGTTGTTCAGCCAAAAGACGCAAAATTTGAAAAAATCGGTTGTGAGGGGTGCCACGACAACATCAAGCTGGATCAATTTCATGCTCTTCCCTGCACATCGTGTCATGGCGGCCACAACGATACAGGCCAAGCCGACAAAGCGCATATCGGATTAATTGCCAAGCCCGCCCATCCGGCCAACATGGCGGTTGCCTGCGGCAAATGCCACTCCGACCAGGTGCAGGCAGCATCCCGGTCGCTTCACTTCACCCACAGCAACGAAATCAACCTGGTCCGGGCGCATTTCGGCGCACGCGATCATTTAAGTACCCCGGCAGATATTCCGGTCGCCACCGCGTTTACCACACCGCTCGATCTGGTCGACGATATGCTCCGCCGCCGCTGCCTGCGCTGCCATGTCGCGTCCTCAGGTGACGCATACGCTGCAGTTACCCGCGGCACCGGTTGCAGCGCCTGCCACTTGTCCTTCAAAGAAGGAAAATTGCAATCCCACACCTTTGCGGCCCCCACTGACCAGCAATGCTTGAGCTGCCACTATGGTAATTATGTAGGCAACGATTTCTATGGCCGGTATGAACACGATTTCAACTGGGAATATCGTACCCCCTACACCAGCAGCGCCAACAACATCCCTACCCGCCCCTATGGGGTTGAATCCCACGATCTGGTCCCGGATATCCACCAGCAACGCGGTCTGACCTGCGGCGACTGCCATCAGGGTAACGGCCACAATGAACCCGCTGCCCTCTCCTGCGCAACCTGCCACGGATGGAAACCTGGACGTCCCGTGCCGCCGCTGCGAAACCTCCGAGTTGCCAACGACGCCCTGCTCCTCTCCGCCCGCAACAGCGGCAAGGAATATCCCGTTCCGTCCCTGCTGCACCCGGCCCACCGGCAATATCAAAACCGTGTTGCCTGCCAGGTCTGTCATGGGCAGTGGAGTTTCAACGACTCGACCACCCACCTGCTGCTCTCAAAAGTTGAAAAGTACGAGCCGTGGGAGCGCCTGACAATTCAATCCAGTTCCGAAGTTGAGGCGTTTCTGGAACACAACATCAACAGCGACCAGATAGAATTACCGCCGACCATGCGTGACGGGCTTACCGGCGAGTCGCGACCGGGGATCTGGTATATGGGATACTATCAGCGACGTTGGGAAAATATGCTCATTCGGAAAGACACGGACGGTGTCATCAAGGTCTTCCGACCCGTTCTCGATCTACGTTTGTCGCTGGTGGAAGCCGACGGCCAGGTGCGCTTCGATAACCTTAAGGGGACCGACGACGGTTTACGGCCCTACACACCGCACACCACTGGACATGCCGGATTGTTTTATCTCAACCGATTCAAGCATCTGCTCCCCCCGGACCTAAAATAATTCCCATGCCCACCGTAACATCCCGAACAACCATCTTTTCCCTGCTTTTGCTTACCCTGCTGCTGTTTCTCAGTTTCGGCTGCGGCTCGAAAACCACCACTCCTCAGCCCTCCGGCACTCCCACCAAGACCAGCAAGAAAAAAACGAAAAGCAAGGCGACCCAACGCCCCTATGTGATCGACGGCATTACCTATTACCCTATTCCTTCGGCGCATGGGTACGAAGAACGCGGCAAGGCCTCCTGGTACGGCAATCCGTTCCACGGCAAAAAAACGTCCAACGGCGAAACCTACAATATGTACGGCGATACCGCCGCTCACAAGACCCTGCCCATGGACACCATGCTGCTGGTGAAAAATCTCGAAAACGGTAAAACCACCACGGTTCGCATCAACGATCGGGGGCCTTTCGTACAGGAACGGATCATCGATCTGACCTATACCAAAGCGGAATCCCTTGGCATCATCGGTCGGGGGACCGCCCATGTCGAGATTATCGCGCTGGGACAACAGCAGGAACCGGAAGAAGCCTCGGCGGTGGCGTCATCAAAAACACCAACAACAGCCAAACCGGCTAAACCGGCTAAACCGGACATAAAGCCACCGATAGTTCCTGATTTCGATAAGGGGAATTTTTATGTACAGGTAGGGGCGTATGTAAAAATCGAGAACGCCAGGACATTGGCCAAGGCCTTTGCCAATAGAGGGCGTGATGTGATAATCCAGCAGTATCCGGCCGCCGGGATGAATTTGTACCGGGTCATGGTTTTTGCCAGCACCTCGCTGGCTAAGGCGAAAATCTACGAAAAAAAGCTGGAGTTCGAAGGATTCCAGTATGCTTTACTTTTGGCCCGATAAACGGTCGGCTTCAAACTGCCGCACCGCGACCACGAACTGCCTGATCAGGCTGTGGTCCTTGCGGCCAGGGGCAATTTCCAAACCGGAGTTGGCATCGACTCCGTAAGGTCGGACGTGTTCCAAGGCGGTGCGGATATTACCGACGTCAAGGCCACCAGCCAACAGAAAGGGCTTGGTGAGCTTGAGGCTGTCAATCAACGACCAATCGAAGGTGGTGCCGGTACCGCCCACCGCGTTTTTTTGGTAGGTATCCAGCAGAAACCCCTGGACGCTGTCACGATAGAGCGCCACATCCGCAGCAGTTGACTGGGGGCCGACCCGGACGGCCTTGAGCACCTGACAGGGGGCCGCCAATTGGGCAAGTTGTCGGCAATCCTCAGGCGACTCCGTCCCGTGGAGTTGGGCATAGCCAAGCCGA
Organism: Desulfobulbaceae bacterium; assembly: GCA_019163135.1. Lineage (GTDB taxonomy): Bacteria > Desulfobacterota > Desulfobulbia > Desulfobulbales > Desulfobulbaceae > Desulfobulbus. The sequence continues at coordinate 2,925 of JAFLKR010000116.1, forward strand.
CACTGCTTGATAATCGCTGCGACCTGGGAAAGTTCCCGATCTACAAAAACACCGACGGCATCGACAAAAGGCGGCAACTGAGCGATGATCCGTTGCGCGGCCTCCGGCTCGATGGAGCGCGGGCTCTTGGCATAAAAAATAAAACCCAGAGCATCCACCCCGGCCTCAACCGCGCACAGGGCATCCTCAAGGCGGGTCATGCCGCAGATCTTGACCCGGATACGCGCGGGCTCGTTCATACCGACAAGAATTCCCGCAGCAGCAGGTCTTGTTGACCGGCGCGCATCAGGCTTTCTCCGATCAAGGCCGCCTTCACCCCGGCGGCCTTCAGCCGCTTCATATCATCCAACGTGGATATCCCGGATTCGCTGACCACAGGGATGCCGGAGGGAATCAGTTTCAGAAGGCGGAAGGTTGTTTCCAGGCTGACCGAAAAATCGTTGAGATTACGGTTGTTGACGCCGATCAGCCGACTCTCGGCCTCCAGCGCCGACTCCAGTTCCCGCTCGTCATGGACTTCAACCAGGACATCCATACCAAGCGATTCGGCCAGCAAGCGGTAGTCCTGCAGTTGGACGACATCGAGAATGGCGGCAATCAAAAGAATGGCATCGGCGCCGACTGCGTGGGCTTCTTCGATCTGCAGGGGATCGATGATGAAATCCTTGCGCAGTACAGGCAGTTTCACGGTTGCACGCACCAGGGGAATATATTCCAGCGCCCCCTGGAAAAAATCAACATCGGTCAGCACCGAGAGGCAATGAGCGCCGCCCTCGCGATAATTTTTGGCAATGCGGACCGGATCGAAATCGGGTTGAATCACCCCTTTGGAGGGGGAAGCCTTCTTGGCCTCGGCAATAATGGCCACACCGGGGGCGGTGGTCAGCGCCTTGATGAAACCGCGCGGCGGTGCCACAGGCTGATCCATCCTGGGTAGACCGCGTTGTTTCAAGGCCGCGACTTCCTCTTTTTTCCGGGCAACAATGGTATCGAGAATCATAGGGGACGACTCTTGCTCAGGCTTGGGAGAAACGGACCAGTTGCTCCAATTTATTTAGGGCCGCGCCCGAGGCGACCACCTCTCGGGCCACGGCGATGCCACCGTTGATATCGGCGGCGATGCCAGCAGCCATCAAGGCGGCACCGGCATTGAGCAGCACCATGTCGAGCTTCGGGCCGACCTCGCCGCTTAGCACCGCTCGCACCTGATCGGCGGATTCCGCTGCTGTCCGGCCGCCCCGGATGGTCTCCATGCCGGCGGTCCGCAGGCCGACCTCTTCGGGCAGCAGGATAGAGGTGATCACTTTGCCCTGGTAGCCGTCGGCGATATGGGTGGCGCCGGTGATGGTCATCTCGTCAAGGTTGCCCTCGCCCCAGACCACAAGAGCCCGTTTCATGCCCAACCGCACCAGCACTTCGGCCAGGATGGTGGTCAACTCCCGGGAGAAGACCCCGGTCAACTGCACATTGGCTCCGGCGGGGTTGGTCATCGGCCCGAGGATATTGAACAACGTTCTAATCCCGATTTCGCGGCGCGGCCCGATGGCGTATTTCATGGCCCCATGCAGCATGGGAGCGAAGAGGAAACCGATTCCCACTTGGCGAACACAGGCCGCCACTTTTTCCGCCGGCATGCTCAGGTCGACCCCCAGGGCCTCCAATACATCGGCGCTGCCGCAGTGCGAAGAGACAGCGCGATTACCGTGCTTGGCCACCGGCACACCGGCTGCCGCCACTACAAAACTGGTGGTGGTCGAAACATTGAAGCTGCCGGAACCGTCGCCGCCGGTGCCAACAATATCCATCAGCACATCGCCGCCGGCGGTATTGATCCCGGTATCAATGAAGGTTGCTTTTTCCCGCATTACCTTGACCGCACCGACGATCTCATCGATAGTCTCGCCTTTCATCCGCAGCCCGGTGATAAAGGCGCCAATCTGGGCAGCAGTCGCCTCGCCGTTCATGACCTCCTCCATCACCGCGATCATTTCCGGTTCGCTTAGGTTTTCCAGGGCAGCGATCTTGCCAATAGCCTCTTTTATCATGGTGCCACCTCTTCTCGTGGTTCCGGCCTGTCAGTCGCGGCCATGCAGCAACTGGGCATAATCCGGCCGGAGGAAATTATGGAGCAGAATATTGCCCGGACCGGTCATGATCGACTCGGGATGAAATTGCACTCCCTCGATCGCCAGGGTTTTATGCCGCACTCCCATCAATTCCCCCTGATCGGTATGGGCCGTGGCTTGGAGGCAATCGGGCAGTGACGATTCTTCAACCACCAGGGAATGATAGCGCATGCCGTCAAAGGGACTAGTCAGCCCGGTAAAGACTCCGCAATTATCATGGTGGATCGGACTGGTTTTGCCGTGCATCAGGCGTCCAGCTCGGATGACCTTGCCGCCGAAAGCCTCGCCGATGGACTGATGCCCAAGACAAACCCCGAGGATGGGAATACGACCGCTAAAATAGCGTATGGCCTCGATGGAAATGCCGGCCTCTTTCGGGGTGCAGGGCCCGGGCGAGACTAGCAACCGATCCGGCCCCAGGGCCTCGATCTCCGCCACAGTGATCGCATCGTTGCGAAATACCCTGATCTCAGGCGCGCACCAGTGCGCGGGGGCCGAAGGTGGGGCAGTAGCCAGAGTTTGAACGATATTATAGGTGAATGAATCGTAGTTGTCGATGATCACTATCACGGCTAAAACCCCTTTTCCGCCAGTTCCACGGCGCGACGCAGTCCCATGGCCTTGTTGATGGTTTCCTCGTATTCTGTCTTCGGGTCCGAATCGGCGACAATCCCAGCTCCAGCCTGGATCCAAAGATGGTTACCCTTGGTTATAAAGGTGCGGATGGTGATGCAGAAATCCATATTGCCGGAGAACCCGAAATAACCGACTGCGCCGGCATAAGGTCCGCGACGGCTGACCTCGAGTTCATCGATGATCTCCATGGCCCTAATCTTGGGAGCGCCACTCACTGTGCCCGCCGGAAAACAGGCGTCCATGACGTCGAATTGATCGAGCCCGGCCTGCAGTTTGCCATGCACCCCGGAAACGATGTGCATGACATGACTGTAGCGCTCGATCACCAGCAAATCCCGGACCTCCACCGAACCATTTTCGGCAACCCGGCCGACATCGTTGCGGCCCAGATCCACCAGCATCAGATGCTCGGCCCGCTCTTTGGGATCGGCCAGCAATTCTTTTTCCAGAGCTAAATCTTCCTCCGGTGTGGCCCCTCGTTTCCGGGTACCGGCAATCGGCCGCAATTCGATTTTATTGTCCTCCAGACGCACCAAAATCTCCGGCGAACTCCCGATCAGCACCAAATCTCCGTGTCGGAGATAAAAGAGGTAAGGGCTAGGATTGATATGGCGCAAGGCGCGGTAGAGGGCAAAGGGGCTGAGTGTTGTTTCGGCATGAAAACGTTGCGAGAGCACCACCTGGATGATATCGCCCGCCAGGATGTATTCCTTGGCCTGCTCCACCATGGTCGCGAACCCAGCCTCATCCATATTGGAGGTGAATCGGTGTTCAGCCGCCTCGCGCTGGGTGGTAAAGGCAGAAGGGATAGATTCTTTCAGGCGGGCAATGATCTGCTCTATCCGTCGGCAAGCCTCGGAATACAGTTGGTCGGCTTGTTCGCCGCGTCTGTTCCAGACGTTGCATACAATTGTCAAATTCTGTTGGACCGAATCATGAATCAGAACGATACCGGGGACCATAAACGAACTGTCCGGCAGATCAAGCGGCGGGTGCTGGTCCGGAATCTTTTCCATGAAACGCACCATGTCGTAGCCGAGGAAACCGACGGCACCGCCGTAGAACCGTGGCAATCCAGGCGCATTACTCACCGAAAACGAAGCCAGCAGTTTTTTAAGTTCGGCCAACGGATTGACCCCGACCTGATCGGTGGTGGCTTCGGGCTGTCCGGGATATTCCATCAAGACCCGATCGCGGAGACTGGTAAAGGTCACTAGAGGATCGAGGCCGATAAAGGAATAACGTCCCCATTTTTCACCGCCCTCCATGGATTCGAACAGAAAGGCATGGGGATCGGCACCGGCGATCTTGGCAAAGATAGTCAACGGGGTATCAAGGTCGGCGATGATGGTGCGATGGACCGGAACAAGATCGGAGCTACCGATCATTTCTGCAAAGGCATGCTGCGCGGGAAAATACATGAAAGAGACCTGTGGTTCTTCTATGGTGCGAGGGGTTTTGGGGTCTAGCTGCCCGCCGGAACAGTCCGGCTAAACAGGGACAAGCTGTCTATTGTCAACACCGCATTCCGGTTGAAGGAAGTCTTCCGGAGAACTACAGCAACGGTCTCCCAGATTTTGGAAAAACGTCCTTACAACGGGACAAAAACAAAAAAGCCATGGCAGCAAATTGCTGCCATGGCTTTTTTTATATACGGAAGTGATAAGAAGAAAAAAACACCGCCTTAGGCGAGTGGTTGCATCTTGTTAACTCGTAAGGTCAGTCGGGAAACCTTGCGCGAGGCGGTATTCTTGTGAATTGTGCCTTTGGCAGCAGTCTTGTAAATCAACGGGATAGCCACTGTCAAAGCAGCCTTTGCCGCGTCTTCCGAACCGGCGACAAGCGCCTCTTCAACCTGACGGATTGCGGTTTTCATTGCCGATTTATTCATCCGATTGCGCAAACGGCGCATTTTGGACTGACGATCCCTCTTCTCTGCGGACTTGTGATTTGCCATGAGAAACTCCTAATTCTTTATAAAAAGCATCAATGATGAAAGCATTAAAATTTAAACTCTTATATATATCGAAAGCGTGCCTTCCTGTCAAGCATATTAGCGAAATCCCGCTAAAGAAATCCACAACACTTCCCAGCTGACACCAGGACAACTCCTTTAATATCGAACAGATAGACTGAATTACCCTGCCCTCTCTGGATGATTTAACGCGTAGCGCGGACATTCGGATTCAATCATCTGGCGTACCCCTTGCTCCGCAGACTGGGGCAGTTAAAGCCGATGATTCTGCTGGAGGAATCCTGAGAAATTCACAGGATTGACGTTTTGAGAGGAATTGACCGATAAAAATCAATCCCTCTCAAAACTATAAAAAAGTAAACAATTACAGCAAATCCGCAGCGCCCAGATCCGAACAACCGCAACTGAAAAAGCAAGCGGCGAATACAGGGTTTCGGATATTGCGGGATGCCAGAACCTTTAAACTGTACTTGCGCCTACTGCATACAGCATACAACCGCTAAAACATCCCTTAAACGGAAACACGGTTGATATTACCAGGACTTCGTCAATGTCGCGACAAACTGTGCCCCCTCGGTAGTATTCTCGGCCCCGTATTCATGCAACGCTCTCAGGTTCAGTTGCAACAGCATGGGGATATAGAAAAAATTAATTTCGCCACCGATGGCGTAGGCGCGCTTGCGCTCATCGGCTAATGTCCCAGGCCCATTATCGCTATCATCTTCCAACTGCCAGTAGGCGCAACCGGCGATTCCAGGGCGCATCAGGAAATTGTTGTTTATGGCAATCTCCTTGCCCAAGCCGTATTCAACCACCAGTTCGGAGCCAGGGGTGACGTTGGTATCCTCCTGCTCGCCATTAACCAGCGTGCGAGTCAATGCGCTCAGCGACCAGGTTTTCTTCTCATCTAAATAAAAAGTGGCGCCCAGGGTAAGCATCCCAGACCAGTAACCAAGGCCCGGTGAGGCGAGTTCGCCGGCATTATATTCACCTGAAGGCACGATCACTGCCAAACCTGCGGTGGCATCCCATCGAGGCTTGTGCCAGGATAAAACAAAAGGCTCTAAAACAATATCGCCCACGGCTAACGAGTGACTGTCTGAATAGTTTGATGCACTGATAGTGACATCTTTATCTACCAGCGGCACAAGAGCATCGTAGAGGAAATCGGCCCCTAATATTTTGACATCGGTTACATGAATAAAACGGTGGACGGAGGCGAAGACGTTCAAGTCTAAACCAACGGGAAGGTCGTTGCCGCTATTATCCTTTAAGGTGGTGGGACTGTACCAGGTATTATACATACGATAATGAAAACCGGGAGGCGGTGCGGTGGCCGCAAGCACTCCTTCCGCACCAAAGGGATAGTGCGAGCCCAGCGTGGCGGCCTCACCATTGCACACGCACCCTAAAAGAAGTGCGAGACAGCTGACACCCGCCCGTATCTGTTTTTTGCCATTCAACATACCATCCACTCCTTTCTTGACCTTAGCCATTATCACCGCATTCATCCATTGAATCAGGATGATAATGAACGCTGCCTTGATACCTTCTGAAAACTGAAAACGAAATCAGACGTATCGCAATTTGATTTTTGAAATACTGCCATTCTTAGGATACCGGTACAAGATACTCAAGCCTTTTCTGGGGATTCCGCCTGATCTCCTGAAAAAATTGCCTGGGCTGAAAAGCTCATCTTCCCCCTTGCCGACCCGTTACCCTTTGCTTGAATGTCGGACTTTGCAGCAAACCGTAACTTTTTTCAAAATTATTTGAATGGGAAGGAGAAGGATTGTATTCGCTTCTTCTCCGGGAACTGGTGCTGTGTATAAACACCGATCCCCCTGAAGCAGCCGTTCTGATTCGAAGATAATGAAAGAACCCTCGCCGCTTGATCAGGACGCGGCCCCTGTGAAGCTATTGCAACTATCGGCTTTCAGGATCTTCAAGGACAACTTGAAAAACGTGGGTGATCTGGCGGAAAGGCTCCTTGGTCAAGGGCTGCTAAAAGAGATCGGGAGAATGGCGACGGAAAATAAATTTTCTGATGCGTGAGAGGATAAACGAGAATCGGCAAATTTGCGGAAAAAAGATTGGAACGCCTGTTTCGAGAAATAACCGGGGACTGGCCTACCCTTCGGCTTGCCCCACCAAGGATCCGAGGCCATAAAGAACTGAAGGAATTGAACCGGAGCCAAATATTATGGAAGGAAGCGGCACAAGCCATTGCCGGTATGCGATGGCTTGATGGCGTTTTACAAGAGGTGCGGGGACATTCTTTATCGGAACAGAGCAGGACAGCCCATCAACGCTAATCCTGCCGAGATTTTAATTCATTTTTATCAAAAGCCATCAGACAAAAAAAAACGGGTAGCTGGATTTCTCCAACTACCCTCATATACTGGCGGGGCCGACCGGGCTCGAACCGGCGACCTCCGGCGTGACAGGCCGGCATTCTAACCAACTGAACTACGACCCCAGTATTTCTTGGTGGGCGAAACAGGGCTCGAACCTGTGACCCTCGGCTTGTAAGGCCGATGCTCTCCCAGCTGAGCTATTCGCCCCAGATGTTGACGGTGTATTTATCAGGATAACCCTCATCCGTCAAGCAAAAAACATAACCTCTACAAATTTATACCTTATTTCGAGAGCAGTTAGCCTCGGGCCTCGGCAAAGGATTTGCTACTGCGCCGGAGTGTTGTGCGATGAAATGGTAAAATCGCTGAAAATAGCTTCCATGGAGACGTCCTTAAACAAGGTCTCTCCTTCTTTTACTATCAGGGCCTTTTGCAAGACCTCATCGACGTCGTCGACTAGTTCGATGGCCAGGCTGTTGCGAATCTTCTGCGGCACATCGCGAAGATTGCGCTCATTCTCCCGAGGAATGAGAACATGGGTGATATTGCCTCGCTTGGCCGCTAACAGTTTCTCGGTGAGCCCGCCGATCGGCAAGATCCGCCCCCGCAGGGTGATCTCGCCGGTCATGGCCAGTCTACGATCAACCGGCAGTTTGAGGATGGCGGAGACGATGGCGGTGGCAATGGTAATGCCTGCCGAAGGACCATCCTTGGGGATCGCACCTTCCGGCACATGGACGTGAATGTCGATCTTCTGATAAAAATCGGTGTCCAGGCCGAGCCTCATGGCCCGGGAACGAACATACGACATCGCAGCCTGGGCGGATTCCTGCATGACATCACCGAGCTTACCGGTGATGGTCAATTTCCCTGAACCTGGCATGATAGTGGCTTCGATCTGCAAGAGTTCCCCGCCGACCTCGGTCCAGGCCATGCCGGTGGTCAGGCCAATCTCGTCACGTTCTTCCGCAAGGCCGAAACGATATTTGGGGACCCCGAGGTAGCGCTCGATGGACTGAGGGGAAATCCGATACTTTTTCCGGGGCTCCTTGTTTTTGAGACGTTCGCGGGCCACCTTGCGGCAGACGCTGGCGATGGTCCGTTCAAGGCTACGGACACCGGCCTCTCTGGTATAACGGCGAATAATGTCAAAAATGGCCTTCTCGTTGATGGCAATCTCGTCTTTTTTGAAACCGTTGGCTTCCAACTGTTTGGGCAGCAGAAAATCATTGGCAATGTGGAGTTTATCTTCCTCCGTATATCCATTGAGCTGGATAATTTCCATTCGATCCTGCAAGGGCGCCGGTATTCCATGGAGATTATTGGCAGTGGTGATGAAAAACACCTCGGAAAGATCATAATCCACATCCAGATAGTGATCGTTAAAGGCGTAGTTCTGTTCGGGATCGAGCACCTCGAGTAGTGCCGATGATGGATCTCCCCGGAAGTCGACGCTCATCTTATCGACTTCATCCAGACAGAATACCGGATTGATCACCCCGGCCTTTTGCATGGAAAGGATGATCTTGCCGGGCATAGCCCCGATATAGGTACGGCGGTGGCCACGAATCTCAGCCTCGTCACGGACCCCGCCCAACGATAATCGGACGAACTCACGCCCCATGGCACGGGCAATAGACCGGCACACTGAGGTTTTGCCTACACCGGGAGGGCCGACCAGACAGAGAATTGGTCCGCGAATTTTTTTAACCTGCGCTTGGACCGCCAGGTACTCAAGGATGCGCTCTTTGGGTTTTTCGAGGCCGTAATGATCTTCATCAAGCACGGTCTCTGCTTTGTCGATATCGATTTTTGATCGCGACTTCTTTTTCCAGGGCAAACTGAGAATCGCATCAATATAATTGCGCACCACGGTGGTTTCAGCCGACATGGGCGGCATCTGCCGGAGTTTTTTGAACTCCTTGGCCACTTTATCCTTAACCGGTTTAGGCAGATGTTTTTTCTCGATGGCCTGCTGCAGGTCGGTCAGTTCATCGCCCCCTTCGCCCTGCCCCATTTCCTCCTGAATAACGCGCATCTTTTCAGAGAGATAGTAATTGCGCTGAGTGGACCCCATCTTTTTCTTTACCTTGGCATGGATATCCTTCTCCATCTCAGAGAGTTCCATTTCCCGGTAGAGAATTTCAAGCACTCTGGCGATGCGGTGCGGCAGAGAAACCATCTCAAGGATCGATTGTTTCTCTTCGGTCTTCAACTGGATATGAGAGGTGATAAGATCCACCATCCGGGAGGAATCCTCCAAGGAGATGATCGATTTGAGAACTTCGCGCGGCAATTTTTTATTGGCCACTGCGTATTGATCGAAGGTTTTACGCAGTTCGCGGATATAGGCCGGAACATCGTCCCGTTCGACATCGACATCCGGGGCCTCGACCAGTCTGACCGAATAAAACGAATCCTCATCGCCACCGTTTTCAAAAGCGCCGACTATAATGGCCCGACGCTTGCCTTCGACCAAGGCCTTGATGGTCCCGTCGGGCAGGCGCAGCAACTGCATGACTGAAGCCAGCGTCCCCAGTGAGTAGAGATGCCGTTGTTCGGGATCATCGACCCGTGCTTCTTTTTGGGTGACCAAAAAAATAAGTGAACGGTTTTCCATAGCCGCCTCAAGGGCCATGATCGATTTCTTTCTCCCCACCACCAATGGCGCGACCATGCCGGGGAAAAGGACAATGTCCCGCAGTGGCATCAGGGGGTAGGTTTCAACAGTCCGTTCACTCATAGGCACTTCTTAGGCAAGTTTTTTAGTTTCAGCATTATTGTACAGGATCACCGGGTATTCCCCTTGGGTCACCACCTGCTCGTTGATTACACATTCGGTGGCATGTTCGTCCGAGGGCAATTCGTACATGACGTCCAGCATGCACTCCTCCATAACCGAGCGTAACCCCCTGGCACCAGATTTGCGGGCCAATGCCTTTTTGGCGATGGCCTTGAAAGCGCCCTCGGTGAACCGCAGTGTGACGCCTTCGTACCCAAACAGTTTCTGATATTGTTTGCTCAGCGCGTTTTTGGGTTCTTTGAGGATCCGGATAAGGTCTTCCTCCACCAGTTCTTCCATGGTGGCGATCACCGGTAAACGACCAACCAGTTCGGGTATCAATCCAAATTTAAGCAGATCTTCCGGCTGAATGCTTGCCAGCACCTCGCCGATGGTCCGATCCGTCTGGCTCACCACCTTAGCACCAAACCCCATGGCCTGAGTGCCGGTCCGTTTCTTGATCACGCCGTCAAGACCGACAAAGGCACCACCGACGATGAACAGAATATTGGTGGTGTCGATGCGTACCAGTTCCTGCTGTGGGTGCTTGCGCCCACCCTTGGGAGGCACGGAGGCCATAGTTCCCTCGATAATTTTGAGCAGAGCCTGTTGCACACCTTCTCCGGAAACGTCGCGGGTCAGGGAAGCGGAATCGGATTTGCGGGCAATTTTGTCGATCTCGTCAATATAAATAATTCCCCGTTCGGCCTTTTCGATGTCATAATCAGCCGCTTGCAACAGACTGACCAGAATATTTTCCACATCCTCTCCGACATATCCTGCCTCCGTCAGGGTGGTTGCATCGGCAATAGTAAACGGCACCTTGAGCAACCGGGCAAGTGTCTGGGCCACCAAGGTTTTACCGCTGCCAGTGGGACCAATGAGAATTATGTTGGATTTTTGCAACTCCACATCGCCATCACCGGTGGAGGGCGCGTTGATCCGCTTGTAATGGTTATGCACCGCTACAGAAAGAATCCGCTTGGCTTGATCCTGACCAATGACGTACTCGTCAAGATAAGCTTTGATCTCTTTGGGCTTCAACACCGATTGTTCGAGTTCCGTCTCCGTGCCTTCTTCACGGGAGGAATCCAAAACAATCTCATTGCACAATTCAATGCATTCGTCACAAATATAAACATTAGGCCCGGCGATCAGTTTGCCAACTTCTTCCTGACTCTTGCCGCAGAAGGAACAGGTACAGGCAATGCTGTGCTCGTCATGAAATTCGTTACTCACCTTTACTTCTCCCCGCCCAAATCCTCGCGACTGGTCAAAACTTTATCGATAATGCCATACTGGGAGGCTTCGATGGCGCTCATGAAATTGTCGCGCTCGGTGTCGGCCTGCACTTTTTTGATCGTTTTACCGGTGTGTTTAGACAAAATGGTGTTGAGGTCATGCCGCATCCGCAGAATTTCGCGGGCGTGGATATCGATATCCGTCGCCTGTCCCTGATAACCGCCCATAGGTTGATGGATCATAATCCGCGAATTGGGCAAAGCGAACCGTTTCCCGGCTGCGCCGCTGGCCAGCAGCAAAGCGCCCATGGAAGCGGCCTGCCCCATGCAGAGGGTGGCCACATCGCAACGGATGTACTGCATCGTGTCGTAGATGGCCATACCGGCGGTGACCGAACCGCCCGGAGAATTGATATAAAAGGTGATATCCTTATCGGGATCGTCGGCTTCAAGAAACAGCAATTGAGCGACAACGACGCTAGCAACGTCGTCGTTGACCTGGCTGCCCAGAAAAATAATCCGCTCTTTCAACAACCGCGAATAGATATCAAAAGCCCGTTCGCCACGTGGACTCTGTTCAACGACCATGGGTACCAAGTTCATTCTTTCTTCTCCAAAAAACACTTCTAGGCAGCGGGTCAAACACCCGCTGCCGGATAGATACAGCGTATAACCAGGGATTAAGCTTCAGTATTCTCCGTCGCGGTTGCGGCAAACGGCACTTCCGTCATTTTCGCCTGTTCCCGCAAGAAATTGAGGACCTTTTCATTGTGGAGTTCATTCATGAACGGCAAGATTTCCTCGCGGCGTTTAAAATATTTTTTAACCTCGTCCACAGTCATCTTATACTGGTCGGCGATGCGCTGATAACCGCGTTGAATATCCTCGTCGGCAATCTTAATCTCTTCAACCTCGGCAATTTTCTTCAAGAGGAAATCGCCTTTCACTCGTTTGGCAGCGACATCTCTATTTTTCTCAACCAACTCGTCAAGATTAATACCAGCGGACTCGAAAGACAATCCGCTCCGCTTGAGATTTTCCTCGGTTTGCTTGAGCATCTCCTGGATCTCATAATTCACCAGGCGTTGCGGCACCTCAAAGGGGTTAAGCTCGATCAGTTTGTGCATGATCTTGTCATCCAGGTCACCTTTGAGGGCATCATCCTTGCTCTTCTGCAGACGGTTGCGGATATCCTGCTTCAGATCTTCAAGACAGGTCAGTTCCGGCTTAATGTCTTTGGCAAATTCATCATCAATGGCCGGCTTAATGCGCACCTTGACATCTTTGACATCCACTTTGAACTCAACTTTTTTCCCGGCAAGCACCGGGTTGGGGTAATCGGCAGGGAAATCGATATCGTAAAGGGTCTTGTCACCCTTCTTTAAGCCGAGCAGTTTCTCTTCGAAATCTTTGCCCAACCGTTGCATGCCCATATCGACATTGAAATTTTCATTGCGCACCTCTTTCAAGGCCTTACCGTCATGAAATCCCTGAAAATCGACTACGACCAGATCGTCCATGGCAATCCCATGGCCTTCCGCGGCAGTCTGTAAAACGGCCTGATGTCGCTGCAACAATTTAATTTCCTTATCGATTTCTTCCTCGGTCACCGCCATGACCGGCTTGTCGACCTCCAACCCCTTGTACTCTTTCAACTCAATCTCCGGCTTGACATCGACCAGAGCGACATAAACGAAGGTACCGTCTTCGGTGAATTTATGCTCAGCGATCTCGGGATGCACCACCGGGTCGATCCCCTCTTTCTCGATGGCATCGAAGTAGGTGTCCTGCACCAGTTTTTCGCCGACCTCGGCCTCAACCTGGTCCGCGAAATTCTTTTGGAGTACACTCTGAGGAATTTTACCGCGGCGAAACCCTTTGATTTTGACCTCTTTATTGATCTTCGCAAAGGCTTTCTCGAGGGCTTGGCCCACGGTTTCCCGAGGGAGGGTGATGGTCAGTTTTCTTGTCAAATCAGAGAGATTTTCGACGGCGATTTCCATGGAATGCGGTTCCTTTTGTTCGGTTTTCTGCGGCTATTACCCCGACAGCATTATTTATTTTTAGCTCGCTTATCCAACATCCTGCCCGCGTGCTGTGCTTGATTCCCAGGTGTTGCTGGTGCGAGAGGGGGGACTCGAACCCCCAAGGGTTACCCCGCTGGATCCTAAGTCCAGTGCGTCTACCAATTTCACCACTCTCGCAATACAATAAACGTAAATTAATAACCAGAATAACGGGTCTCGTCAAGTGATCCATGGGGGGGAAAAGATGTATAATCAACAAATTTAAGTCATTAACGACAAGGAAATTTGTGATTGCCGTTACCGCACAGGTTCAGGGATGGTTTCACCAGCCGCCTCCCCCTCCCTGATCAACACGGCAGCTACCAGCGGCAAGAGGATAATCGCAACAGCGGTGACATGAAAAGCCTGCCGAATACCCCAGGAGTCCATACTTATTCCGGCCAGCATTGCCCCGGTGAACACTCCGGCGCTCATCGCCAGATTAAACACCCCCATCATGGTCCCGTGGCCAAAATGGGCGCGTCCCTCCTCGGCGGCATAGGCGCCCAGCACCGGCCAGAGTATGGCCTCGCCGAAGCCGAGAAACAAATACATCCCCACCATGGCTGGAAACGTGGTCATGGCGGGAATCAAAAAAACTGCGGACCCCATGCACAGACAGCCGCCCACCAGCAAGGGCACCTTATCAAACCGATCCGCCAACTTGCCGCAAGGCACCTGGAGCACGGCGTTCATTAGAGTCCGGCTGGCAATAACCACCCCGGCCTGGAGCCCGCTGCTCCCCGGCCACCCCGACATCATCAACGGCAAAAAGGCCATGGTCGGCACCATCATGATAACGGTGGCAAACCGGGCGATGAGAATTCCAACGGTCCGGCGCCTTTTCAGCATCCGCTTGACATTGACCAGCAACCCAATTTGCTGGTGGCGGTCGATGGGGCAGCAGGCGGGCATATTGACCACCACCAGCAAAAAGGCGATAAAACAGAGCGCCGCCATCATGTAAAACACCGAAGCCATGCCCCAGATATCGGCAAACAGGCCACCGAGCACCGGTCCAGCGCCAATGCCGCAAAAAATGGCAATATTAACGATGCTCATATACCGGCCTTCTTGGCCGGGAGGCGATAGAAAACTGGCGTAGGCCATGGCAACCGGGATAATCATGGCGCTCCCGACCCCTTGAAAGATCCGGATGAGCACCAAGTGGAACACGCTGGTGGCATGGGGAATGAGTAAGCCTACCAGGCCGTAGATGAACAAACCCGCCACAAGAAATCCTTTGCGTCCCCATCGGTCGGAGAGGTTGCCGACCACCGGTTGCAGCAGTCCCCGGCTCATCGAAAAGGCAGCGGTGATCACCCCGAGGGTGAAGCCGCTGGCCCCCAACTTGGTCGCCAGCACCGGCAGCACCGGAATAATGATGCCGACGCCCAGGAGGGCAATAAAAACTGACAGCACCACGGTCACAAGTATCCGGTTCATCATGGGATTAAAATCTGGTTCATCATGGGATTGGAATAGAGGTGGTTGCCTTGAAACAAGTGGTGCGTGAACGCGAAGTCTAACCCACCTTTAACATTTGTACCGATATTTCGCAAAAAATGCCTTCCTCCTCTTTAAGAAACCTTATAATTTCAACGAAAATTGTTTGAAACCGCTTCTGTAATCCCATGATTTTTATATCTATTTTGGCTTCACCGTGGGAATAGAGTTATGATTATTGTCATGTATATTCGACAAACTAAAACCAGCAGTGCAACTTCCAGAGAGGCTTATTTCACCTTCCGACTAGTTGCTTCGAAACGAATCGACGGCAAGGTCTCTGCAAGCGGCACTCCCTACACCCACTGAGGGAGCAGGGTATCTCTTTTTGAATATTTGGGACATTATTTTTGAGACTCAATTATATAGCAGAGCTCATGATAATGATTATCGTTTTAGGCAAGAAAAGAGATCTGACGCAAAACCAACTGCGAGCCTATTCAGATTTAAGATGATTGTTGGTCTCTTTGGAGGTGTACCATGTCAACACTTGAATATAACGGTAAGAAGATTCTCGTCGATGAAAACGGATACCTCACCAACCAAGACGAATGGACTGAAGAAGTTGCAATGGCCTTGGCCGCTCATGAAGGATTCAACTCGTTAACGAGAGAACAGATGGACATTATCCGGTTCATGAGGGAGTATTTCTTAAAGTACAAAGTTTTTCCCATCCTGAATAATGTTTGCCGAATTGTTCATCAGCCAAAGTCTTGCGTAAATGAGCAATTTATTAATCCGGAAAAGGCTTGGAAAATAGCTGGGTTACCGAAACAGGATGGTGTTCATTTCGTTAACTTGGATGGCAAGCATTACATTATGGAGCCGTACTGTTGAGTAAAGCTCTAATCGCTCTTAGGAGCTGGAGGTATGATCATGTACAGCGAAACTGCATTATGTGAACGGATAACTTCGCTCTACCCTGACATTGGCGAATGCGGAAGTGATATTAACGTAACCTATAACGAGTCTGAAAAAGCATGGGTAGTTCACCTGGAGAAAGGGTCACACAGCTTAAATCACTTTCTTGAGATGATGGATGCTGACAAATGCATGGAAGGAAAACAATGTGTAGCTCTTGGCCTTGAAATAGCTCAACTGCGGAAAAACATTGAAGGGAAGCAGTTTTAAATGCTCTATTGACTCATTTTTTGGAAGTGGATTCCGTGGAATTGGTTACCCGAGCACCAAACCACCAATTCCACCCAGTCCACCGACTAAGGAGGGTAGATAAAAATCCAGACGAGTTTTTTCTGAGACTGCTCTTAGCAGGCGTTGCTATTGTATTGACGTGTGCTACTGAAGCGAGATTTTCATCCCGAGTATTTTATTTCCAAGCGGCGATGATTATGTACCCCATTTTGTACCCCATTAAATTTTAGGCACAAAAAAAGGGCTACGGAATTACCGTAACCCTTTAATTTTACTGGTCGGAACGAGAGGATTTGAACCTCCGGCCCCCTGAACCCCATTCAGGTGCGCTACCAGGCTGCGCTACGTTCCGAAAATTGACTAGTTGTTTGTAGCACTTATATCCTTTAACTGTCAACCCTTACTTACGAACCGACTTCTTTTCCCGGTCCGAGTTGTGTAAGTATACCCTGCAACTCGTTTTTAATCAGTTGCAGTAAAGGTAGCTCATTTTGGGTCAGAGTATCTGGGGGTATTTTACCCGGTTCGCCGGTTGTTCGGCTATGACTTTTCAGGAGTTTCTTCGCCCCGGAAATTGTGTATCCTTGGTCGTGGAGAAGTGCTTTGATGCGTAACAAATTCTCGACGTCCTGACGACGATACAAACGCTGTTTCGATTTTCCTCGAAACGGTTTGATAATCGAAAACTCAGTTTCCCAGTAACGTAAAACGTGAGTATCCACACCCACTAATTTACTGACTTCACCGATACGGAAATAAATCTTGTCCGGTATCTGCGTGAAATCTATCGTCGATCGTTTCACATTAAGTATCTATCGCAGTCAACTGTCGTTTAAGTGGCGAACCTACCCCATTGGATGAAATACCTAAAACATGAGTGCTACTGTGCAAATATGCTACTTATTCAACCGTTCACGCAATCGTTTGCTCGGCCGAAAAGATACCATTTGCCGTTTGGTAATGGTCATTGATGCCCCCGTTCGGGGATTGCGCCCTCGCCGTGGTGATTTGTCGCGTACTGTCAATGTCCCGAACTGTACCAGCTTTATGGATTCACCTGCAACCATAGTATTTTTCATCGTTGCAAAAACAGTATCAACTATTTCTGCAGCATTGCGCTGCGAGACACCCAACTGTTCGTTGACGCTAACAGCCAATTCCTTACGGGTCACATTCTTTTTTTTCATTCTTCAGATCCTTCGCGATAACGGGCGTTAAAATCAGCCATTAATGAATTCACAATTTTTTCATGCACTTTGTCAACCGACTGATCATCAAGCGTGGCAGTAGCTGAGCGGTAGGTGACAGAGAGCGCGACACTCTTATATCCCGCCTGAATGGGTTTGCCACGATATACATCAAAGATATCAGCAGATTCAAGATATTTCTGCTGTTGAGTATGAATCGCACGCAGCAGATCACCGGCAGGAACACTATCTGGTACGACCAAGCTGATGTCTCGTTTGACCGAGGGGTACTTGGGCAATGCGGCAAATTGCTTTTGTTTTCTCTCAAGGACCAATAACTTCTCAAGATCGATCTCGAAAAAATAGACAGGCTGTTTGATCCCGAAACCTTTCAAGGTTTCAGGATGCACGGCACCTAAAGCACCGAGCATGGTCGTGCCGTCCATGATGAGCGCGGTGCAAGCCGGGTCACAATAGGGTGGAATACGTGCAGGATCTAACTGAAAAAACGAAGCGTTGCCGGTCCCGCAGATTCGCAATACCTGAAAAAGGTTGGTTACCACCCCTTTGATATCATAAAAATCCGCTTCCTGATTCGAATAATAAAGGGATTCAGCGTTGGGATACCGTTGTCCGCTGATCGCCCCGCAGAGTTGCAACCGTTCTTCGGGCAGGTTATCAGCCTTTTGCTGCAGGAAAACCTTGCCTGTCTCAAAAAGTCGAATATCGGGCCGTTGAAAGTTGATATTTCGAAGCATGTTCTCCAAAATTCCTGGTAGAAGCATGGTTCGCATCACAGCCTGCTCTTCGGACAAGGGATTCAGAAGCCGAGTAACCTGCCGCCGCTGATCGTCTACGGGCAGACGGCAGAGATCGAGGTGCTGTTCGGCGACAAAACTGTAGTTGATCGCTTCGAAAAATCCCTGGGCCGTCATAATTCGCGAAGTTTCCTGTCGCAGCACCCGCAGATCATCGCGTTTGGGATAATCCATGCGGATGAAAGGCTGCGAGGTGGGGATTTCATTGTAACCAACCAGGCGAGCTACTTCTTCAATCAGATCAATCTCACGCTCAATATCGATTCGGAAACTGGGAACCACGACAGCCAAGGTGGTTTCATCGATGGCCGTCACTAAAAATTCGATGCTCTGCAAATAATTGGCGACCTGATCCCTGCTCAGGGCCAGCCCCAGCAAGGTGCTGACTCTTTCTATCCTGAGTTGCAGTTCTATGGCCGATTTCTTTCCAGGATAAACATCAACGCCGTCACCATCGGCATGGGCTCCGGTGTATTCAACTATCAGATTGACTGCTCTTTCCAGGGCGCTATCGGCCAGATTGGGATCAACCCCTCGTTCGAAACGGTAGGAAGCTTCGGAGGGGATGCCAAGTTTACGCGCCGTCCGGCGAATGGAAACGGGATTAAAGCAGGCCGATTCGAGCAGAATGGTCGTAGTGGTATCGGTGATTTCGGTGTCCAGCCCACCCATGACTCCGGCCACGGCTATCGGACGATTCGCATCGCAAATAAGCAGCATCTCCGAATCCAGGATGCGTTGATTGTTATCAAGAGTGGTGATGGTGCTCTCAGCGGCGGTCGGTCGACGAACAATGATTTTACCACCCTGCAGCGTGGTGAAATCAAAGGCGTGCAGTGGCTGGCCTGATTCGAGCATTACATAGTTGGTGATATCGACGATATTGTTTATCGATCGCATCCCCACTGCGGTCAAACGCTGCTGCATCCATAGAGGTGAAGGGCCGATAGTAACATTGGTGAGTCTTCTGGCTGTATATCGCGGACAAAGATCAGGAGCTTCGATGATAACTTCGTAGCCTACGTTTTTACCGGTCAACGGGGTGACGGATGGCACCAGGGGTTTCAGAACCTCTCCGGTAAAACTGCCAACCTCTCGGGCGATACCCCGGACACTGGCGCAATCGGATCGATTAGGGGTCAGATCCACTTCGATAACCGTATCGCGAAGTCCCAGAGCCTCGGCAATGGAGATACCAGTTGCTAGGTGGTTGTTAAGATCAAGAATGCCGTCATGTTCGTTGCTCAGTCCAAGTTCGCGTGCTGAACAAAGCATGCCGGCGGAAGCGACCCCCCGGACTTTGGCTTTTTTAATTTTGGTGCCGTCGGGCAGTTTAACCCCTGGCTTGGCGATAGCAGTCAACATGCCGGTTCGGACATTGGGAGCACCGCACACTACCTGAACGATTTCCGTCCCGGTATCGACGGCGCAGACCGTGAGCTTGTCAGCATCAGGGTGCTTATTGACTTCCGTGACCCTTGCAGTGGTAATGTGCTCCAACTCGACAAACAACTCTTCAACGCTATCGACTTCAAGGCCCAGCATGGTCAGTTTATCGGCAATCTGGGCCGAGGTCAGTCCCTCGGTGGATATAAATTGATTGAGCCAACTCAGCGTGAATTTCATGGGATTCCTATCTGCAACTACTTACGATGATGATTTGTATCCTACCGGAATAAAACCGCCGGTCAGAATTGGCGCCTTGAAGCCATTGAATAATATTACCGGTACCACGAAAAAACCGTCGGCATCAACGGTATAACTGTTGATGCCGAATGGTATACTCACCTGTTCTTACATAAGATCTCAAAAACAAACGTTATTGAGAAAAATGTGACAACAGTATTAAAATTGGGAAAGAAAACGGAGATCGTTCTCGTAATACAAACGAATATCGTCGATGCCGTATTTCAGCATGGCTATCCGCTCGACGCCAAGTCCGAAGGCAAAACCGGAATAGATATCGGGATCATAGCCGACCATTTTTAAAACTTCAGGATCAATAAGGCCTGATCCGAGAATTTCCAGCCATCCTGTTCGTTTGCATACTCTACAGCCTTTACCTCCGCAGATGACACAGGCGATATCAACTTCGGCACTGGGTTCGGTAAAGGGAAAAAAGCTCGGCCGAAACCGTAAGGCCAGTTCCTTTTCAAACATCTTATGGGTAAAACTGGTCAGCACACCTTTGAGGTCGGCAAAAGAAACCTCTTTATCAACAAGGAATCCCTCCACCTGGTGAAACATGGGGGTATGGGTGATGTCGGAATCGCATCGATACACCTTTCCAGGAGCGATATAACGGAGAGGAGGATCCTGTTTTTCCATAATTCTAGCCTGCATAGGCGAGGTATGGGTGCGCAGCAGGATCGATTCCGTGATATAAAAGGTGTCATGCATGTCACGGGCGGGGTGATGCTTAGGAATATTCAGGGCTTCGAAATTGTAGTAATCGGTTTCAACATCAGGTCCTTCTGCTACAGCAAAACCGAGTCCCTCGAATATCGAACAGATTTCCTCCATCACCTGGGTGACCGGGTGCAATTTCCCAAACGGCAAATAGCGCCCGGGAAGGCTGTAATCCATTACACCTGAAGCGGTGCCGATGCTTGAGGTAACAAACAACTTTTTCTTTTCTTCAAACTGGTTTTCAACTGCCTGTTTGACGTCGTTTGCCAATTGGCCTAGCCTTGGACGGTCCTGAGAGGCAACGGTACCTAGTTGCCGGAGAATGCCACTCAACAAGCCGCCTTTTCTTCCAAGAAATTTGACTCGGAAGGCTTCAAGCTGGGCAACATCGTCCACCTGCCGCAAAGCTTCTTCAGCTTCCTGCTGGAGCCTGAACAGCTCTTGTTCCATGATGGTAATCCTGAATCAGGACGCCAGCTGACCGGAGGCTCTAACCACAGCGGTAAAGGCGTTGGGATCTACGATGGCGAGATTGGAGAGCACTTTACGATCCAGCTCAATCGCATTATTGCTGAGACCGTTGATCAGCCGACTGTAGCTGATGCCATTTTGTTTCGCGGCAGCATTAATCCGGGCGATCCAAAGTTGACGAAATTCTCGTTTTTTAGTGCGGCGATCCCGATAGGCATAACAAAGGGCACGATCTACCGCTTCCGCAGCCGTTTTAAAAAGACGGTGCTTGCCGCCACGAAAACCTTTTGCAAGGCTCAACACTTTATTTCTTCTGCGGCGTGCTTTAAAACCGCGGGTTACACGAGGCATTGTATTCTCCGTTCAAGCTAATGAGTTAACTATCAGACTGAAACATACCGAAGGAATTTACCGACGGAACGATTCAGTTCCAGCTGTTGAAGGCAGCTGAAATTGCATTAATTATAGATAAGGAAGCATCCTGCGCACAGCTCTTGCATCAACAGCGTTGATCAAGGTTGTTTTGCGTAGATTCCGTTTCCGTTTAGTTGATTTTTTAGTCAATATGTGAGAGGAAAACGCTTTGCTGCGGCGTATCCGTCCGCCTCCGGTCGCTTTGAACCGTTTTGCGGCGCCTCTGTTCGTTTTCATTTTTGGCATGATTGAGCTCCTTACATCCCACCGATTGGCAGAAAAAAATAACTGATACTAATGGTTTTTATCCGTATTCGTTTACAACATCAGGCTTTAGGACCAACAAACATCACGAGTTGTCGACCTTCCATTTTGGGTTCCTGGATGATCATACAGTCTTCTCTCAGGGTATCAGCGATCTTGGTCAACGCACTGAGACCAATGGTCTGTGCGTAGATAATCTCACGACCGCGAAACCGCATGGTCACTTTTACCTTGTTTTTCTCAGCAAGAAATTCTCTAATTTTACGTATTTTGAAGTCGAGATCGTGTTCTTCGGTTTTTGGTCGAAATTTGATTTCTCTGGTTTCGATAACCGTCTGTTTCTTTTTGGCTTCCTGCTGCTTCTTTTTCAGCTCATACCTAAATTTATCAAAATTCATAATCCGGCATACTGGCGGATCGGCTTTGTCGGAAACCTCGACGAGATCGAGCCCTTGTTCTACGGCGATCTCAATAGCTTCTTTAGTGCTTACAACGCCACGCTGGGTGCCATCGGAATCAACGAGTCGAACCTCACGGTAATCGATATCTTCGTTGATTTTTATTTTCAGTTCCTGCTGAGGGGAAAGTTTTCTGCTACCTCGTTTTTTAATGTTCGTTCCTCCAGTTCGTATTTTTAATCAGGCAACCCGACGGTTGCACTCTTCAATAACGAGATCAAAGAATGCATCAGGCGTCATTGCCGGCAGATTCTGACCGTCTTTTTTCCGCACAGTAATGGTCCCTTCTTCTTTCTCGCGCTCGCCGACGATCAGCATGTACGGAACCTTCATCAGTTGGGCTTCACGAATTTTGTAATTCAGCTTTTCGTTGCGCACATCTTTTTCAATACGCATGCCCCGAGCACGAAGTTGCGCATAAACCTGTTCGCAATAAGCGTTCTGATCATCGGTGATGTTCATAATCCTAGCTTGCTCGGGGGCTAACCACAGTGGAAAGGCCCCGGCGTAATGCTCAATCAATACACCAATAAAACGCTCTAGAGATCCCATAAGCGCCCGATGGATCATGATCGGCTGATGTTCGGCACCGTCAGCGCCGGTATAAGTCATATGGAAGCGTTCTGGCAGGTTAAAATCTACCTGAATGGTAGAACACTGCCACGATCTCCCGAGTTGATCCTTGATTTTGATATCAATTTTGGGCCCGTAAAAGACACCTTCACCCGGATCGACCTGATACTGCAACCCTTTCTTCTCGAGTGCCTGCTTCAACGCCTGTGTCGACAGTTCCCAATGGTCGTCGGAACCCACATATTTTTGCGGCCGGGTTGATAGATAGACGTCGTATTGATCAAAACCGAACGTTTTAAGAATATGCAGATTCAGATCAATAATGTTGAAGATTTCGTCTTCCAGTTGATCTGGACGACAAAAAATATGTGCATCGTCCTGGGTAAACCCTCTGACCCGCATCAACCCGTGGAGCGCGCCGGTCCGTTCATAACGGTATACCGTGCCTAACTCACACCAGCGAATGGGAAATTCTCGGTAACTATGTTTATCGGCACTATACACACCGATGTGAAACGGACAATTCATCGGCTTGAGCTGATACAACACCTCATCGATTTCCATAGCGGAATACATATTCTCGCTATAAAAATCGAGGTGGCCCGAAGTCTTCCACAAATCTTGCCGAGCTATGTGCGGGGTATAAAGCAACTGATACCCATTGCGATAGTGCTCGTCTTTCCAATAATCTTCAATCAACCGACGCAACTGGGCGCCCCGCGGTTGCCAGAGAATAAGTCCGGGGCCGATCTGATCCTGAATAGTGAACAGTCCCAGTTCCTTGCCGAGCTTGCGGTGATCCCGCTTACGCGCTTCTTCTAGACGGGTCAAATACTGCTGTAATTCTTTTTTATCGGCAAAAGCTGTTCCGTAAATCCGGGTCAGCATCTGTCGTTTTTCATCGCCACGCCAGTAAGAGCCAGCCACCCGAAGCAGCTTGAACACCTTGAGCCAGGAGGAATCGGGGACATGCGGCCCACGGCAAAGGTCTACAAATTTACCGTGGGTGTAGAGGCTGACCGTGTCCACCTCCATATCTTCCAGGAGTTCGACTTTGTAGATTTCGCCGAGTTGCTTGAAGAAACGGATAGCCTCTTCTTTGCTCATCTCCTGGCGAACAAATGGCAGGCGGGCGTTAACCAACTCCGTCATCTTGTTTTCGATCAGCTCGAACTCATCAGGCGAAAACGCCTTTTCTCGATCAAAATCGTAATAGAAACCGTCTTCAATCGAAGGGCCAATGGCCACTTTCACCTGATCGCCGAATAATTCTTTAACGGCCAAGGCCATGATATGAGCGGTAGAATGACGTAGTATTTCCACCCCGGCTTCCGATTGCACCGAAATCAGCTCGATGACGGCATCTTCGACGAGCGGAGTCGACAGATCAACGAGATTGCCATTGCATTTAACGGCAACGGTCTGCTTGCGCTGTTTGCCTGAAACCAGCTCCTTCAGCATTTCCGCCACATTGGTCCCCTGCGGAAACGACTTGCTTTCACTGTCTTGTAAGGAAACTGATATCTCTGTCATCATGCCTGTAAAAAGGAAAGGCTAATGAGCAGAAGGATTCTTCTGCACCTAGCCTTTTTAATATTGGTAGGCACGGACGGGGTCGAACCGACGACATCTACCACGTCAAGGTAGCGCTCTCCCACTGAGCTACGCGCCTACAGCACTGCAGCAACTTATTAATTCAGCTTTATAAAGTATATCGCTAAAAACCGCAAGTCAAATACCAGCAAATATATAGAGTGTCAAGGAAAATTAAGTCGATGACCTGAGGTTCGTCCGTCAGATATGGCGAGTTGTCGACCAAGTCCTTACGGCCCATGTGATTTGAGTGTGTATAATATTAACCTTATAATAATGAGTTACCGCATAGCGCTCGAGCCCCCTCCCCGCATCCTTTGCTTCTAACCCTTCTGTTGGAGAAAACAGGTTGGTTCCAACCAATACAATCTCCTGCCGTAAGCAAAGGGTCTGGTGGCAGGATACCGTCATCTGATCGGCTTTAGGTTGGCCACTCGACAACTTACATGTTCGTCAGGCACAAAGCGCTCTTGGAAGGCCAAGCGAGCATCGCAGGAACCGATGATCGCCACCAGATCCTTTTCCTGAAAACTAAACTGGGGTCCCGGATTGGGTTCCAACTGGTCATCGCGGAGCACGCCGACCACCGACGCTCCGGTTTTTTTACGAATTTCTGCCTCGCCGATTCTCTGCCCAATCAATCGACAGCCTGCCCCTATCTTGACCCATTGCAGATCAAATTGCTGCTCAGCTGAACGGAACTGGGCCAGCGTTTGATACGGCTTGCTCCGACTCATGCTGCTGGTGAAATATTCCTGGCGCAAGGCTTCGGTTTGTCGCTGAATTTCAGTCACCGGGATACCCAAGGCGAGCAGTACCTGCCGGGTCATTTCCAGTCCGGCTTCCAGTTCGGGGTAGACTAGATCGGTGACGTTGAGTTCGCTGAAGATTTCGAAAAAATCGGGATCCGAAAGCCGGGCGACCACCTCAAGCGTGGTATTCATTCGCTGGGCATGGGTGATAATAGTTTGGGATTCGACAATACCTGGGATAGTCACCACCAGCAGGGCGGCAGAGGCCACGGAAGCCGCCGCCAGGACAACCTCATGACTCGCATCGCCATATACCACGGCATAGCCACTTTTTTTAGCCTGTTCGATACGCCGCTGATCCAATTCAACGATGACAAAAGGGAGGGTCAGGCGATCCAAGGTAGCGGCAATCTGCATCCCTACCCGACCGCCGCCAGCTATAACCACATGACGGTTGAAGCCTTTGTCCGGAAAATTGATTGACTCCAGGGGTTCCTTCTGAAACCAACGCTTCTTCAAGGTATACAACCGGCTGGTCTGGGCCGAGATTATCGGGGTCAGGGTCATGGTCAGGACCGCAGTGGTCAGCACCAGATTGTAAAAATCGTTACTGATCGATCCGGTTCCCAAACCAATTCTGGCCAGGACAAAAGAAAATTCGCCGACCTGAAACAAACCCAGGCCCACGGCAACAGGGATAACATTGCCATAACGAAAGCCCCAGGAGATCGAAGAAAAGATCAGGCTTTTACCGACACTGACCAGCAGCACCAGCAACAGGATGGTGCCGATATGATCCAGCAGAAACCGGGGGTCGAGCAGCATGCCCACCGAGGCAAAAAAGAGGAGGCCAAAGACGTCGCGGAGCGGAATGATATCGCTGAGCGCCTGGTGGCCGTAATCGGATTCATTGAGCACCATGCCGGCGATGAAGGCGCCAAAGGCAAAAGAAAGTCCAACCAGATAGGTGGCGTAACCAATGCCCAGGCCGATGGCAATAATCGCCAGGAGGAACAACTCGCGCGAGCCAAGCCTGGCGATATGCCGCATCAACCAGGGCAGCAGTTTGGCCCCGAGCACGAACATGCCGATCAGGAAAAGCGCGGCCTTGCCCGCCGCATATCCGAGCGAGACCAAACCGGCGGCGGGATCATTCATCAGCGGCAGGATGATCAGCATGGGCACCACCGCCAGATCCTGGACAATCAGCATACCGATCATGACCTTGCTCGACAGGGTGCCGAGCCACCCCTGATTCATCAGGGTCTTGAGTAGCACCATGGTGCTGGACAGGGAAATCAGGGTGCCAAACCAGACCGAGGTCTTCATATCCCAGCCCATCAACCGGCCGATACCGATCCCAAGGGCGATGGTCAGGCCGATCTGCAGCGGCGTGCCCAAAAGGGCAATATACTTGACCGGCTTAAGGTCCTTATGAGAGAATTCCAGGCCCAACGCAAAGAGCAGCAGCCCTACCCCAATTTCCGCCAACAATTCAATGTCATGCACTTCGGTGATGGTCAGGCCACCGGTATGCGGTCCAAGGATGACCCCGGCAAGGATATAGCCCAGAATCAGCGGTTGTTTCAACCGCTGCATCAGCAGTCCACAAAAAAAAGCGACGACGACAAGAAGGATGATATCGGTTGCAATGCCCATGGTGCCTGTTCCGCGGAAGCCGGATCTGTCGATGGCTCCTGTTGTGGTGAGCGAGGGAAAAAGAGAACGAAGTCGAAAATATACCCGCGGCTCAAAAAATAACCAGCATATTCAGGCGGAGGAAATCCTCACGCTTTCCATCGCGGTGCCTGCTGCCTTCAGAAAAACGCCTGTCCCTGCACCACTCACTAGAAGGTCAGACTTTCCCCAGGCCTCCTCCGTTGCCCAGCTGTAACGATCACTTGATTCTGCCGCTGTTACCTATTGTTGCGAAGGGTAATGCATTGTTACCAAGAGCGACCAAACTTCTGCCCCCGTGACCCTATCCCTATAAAATCCAGCCCTTCCGGCGACGATGAATAACCAAGCACACCTTGCTCCTGCTTTATACATGGACGATTATTACCAATCGGAGGACCCCATCATGTCATCGGTATCTTTTTCTGGATTAGCAAGCGGGATCGACACGGCGTCCATCGTCGAATCCATTATCGAGTTGGAACGGACGCCCATCACCACCATGGAGAGTACCCAGACCTATCTGCAGACCAAGCTGGACACCTAAAAGGTGTTGCAATGCCCCCCCAGAAGACACGTAAAAACAATTTATTAAAATGAAAAAAGCCTCTATCTTGAATGAGTATTTCCTGCGAAGAAAAATCAAACAAAACAGAGGCTTTTATGCATCACAAGAATATCAAGGTTCTGGTCCGGAAACAACTCAAAAAACAATATCCCCACTGGAATCGGCTTAACCATGCGGCCAAGCGCGAAATATCTAAGAAGGTGCTGGCGGAAGTGACCTTCGAATATGACTTTAACCAAATCATCTCTTGTTCCAAGGCGGAATTACTCGGTATCGAGCAGCAGGTTTCGACCAGGGGCGTGATCAAACTTGATGAAATGGCGCGATATATTGAGCTGTTCCACACCAGCAATATATTCCCCTTGAGCCGTTATCAACGATCTCCTTTGTATAGCAAAGATGAAGAGCTTCGTTTTATTGATGCGTTGATTGACGACAGGCTGATCAACGGAATCTTATCTACCCCGGGTTACAGCCCGGCTATGCGGGATCTTTTTCCCAGTTCCCTGCTCCGCGCCGAGTTGCTCAAGGCAATCAAGTACCCTGAGATCAGCTACCGTAAATTTTGCAGCGAGGAGTATTTGGGTCTGGACCGCAAGCAGAACCGGGTCTTTTGCGGTTTGCCGTTAAACCGGAAAGAGATGATTGACCATACCCGTCTCAGCAAGTTTCGCAGTGGTCTTTCCTTTGTGCAACAAATCAATCTGCTGGTGTATTTCCTCCATCATTTTCACCAGTCCGGCCTACTTGGCGACACTATCCTGCATGCGGTCGACTCCACGGAACTGGCCAGTGACTTTTGCAGGCGACCACTCGCCACCGTAAAGATCAACGGGAAAAAGATTCGAATATACAACGACCTTGATTGCGACTGCGGCAAGCGCCGCAACAAACGGGATAAATCGGCGTACGTTATCGGTTACCGTCTGCATACCCTGACCGCCATTGACGTCACAACTGGTCACAGTTATCCCCTGGTGTCTCTCTTGGCGCCGGCAAATCATCATGACAGCCACTTCTTGCCATTTCTGGTCAAC
>JAFLKR010000157.1 GCA_019163135.1 Desulfobulbaceae bacterium
TTGACACCCGGTAGCCATCAAACAGCCCCATACCGCCCCTACCGCCATAAAGCCATTACCTACTCCACCGCTGCCAGCCGAAGCCCCGTCGTTTTCGTGATCGAATCAAATGTCGCCGTATCTTCTTTTCCACCCAGTCTTGAATGTTGAGACAATAAGGCCGCATAGGCGGGTAGAATGCAACCCAATGGACCATTGTCCATGCCTTGAGGAAGATCGGAATTTGCAAACAATTTTGTCATGAGGTCTCCTCCTTTGAATGAAGGCTCAAAGGAAAAGACATAAAAACCTATGCCGAGTTTACAAGAGGCTAAATGCTGATTTATTGGACAGTTAGATCATTGACTCGGCATAGTCGGGAACTCGGCATATGCGCTACACCTACGCCACCCATCTGCTGGATCAGGGCGTCAATATCCGCCTGATCCAACGCTACCTAGGCCATGCCAACATAGAGACTACCGAGTTTTATATCTCCATCTGACCACAAAATCGAGGGGTTACAGTTAAGTTATTTGAAAGGCTCACCGACCTGCATCTGTTTATCTTTTCGTCATTTCCTCGGATCAAAAGCCTCGCGCAGGGCTTCGCCGATAAAGATCAGCAGAACCAAAGCACCCACCAGGACAATGAAGGTGGAGAGGGAAAGCCACCAGGCATCGATATTGGCCTTGCCTTGAGCCAGCAACTCCCCCAGGCTCGGAGTCGAGGGCGGCACCCCAAGGCCAAGAAAATCCAGACTGGTCAAAGCGAGAATCGCCCCAGACATCCGAAACGGCAAAAAAGTGATCACCGGAGTCATGCTGTTGGGCAATAGATGGCGATACATGATGGTGACATTGTTGACCCCCAGCGCCTTGGCCGCCTTGACATACTCCATGTTTCTCCCTTTGAGAAACTCCGCCCGAACATAATCCGACAACCCCATCCAACCGAACATTGAGAGCAAGATAAGGAGCAACAGGGCGCTCGGCTTGAAGATGGAGGCAAAGATAATCAGCAGATACAACTCGGGCATGGAGCCCCATAGTTCGATAAATCGCTGAAAAATCAGATCGAAGCGCCCTACAAAAAATCCCTGCAGCGCACCGGCGACAATCCCGAGCAAGGAACCAATCGCGGTCAGCGCTAATCCGAAGAGAATGCTGAGCCTGAAACCATACAGCAAACGCGCCAGGACATCACGGCCGCGGTCATCGGTTCCCAGATAATTGTCCTGGGTCGGCGGTGAGGGTACCGGGCGGTCCAGCATCAGGTTGATGGTGTTGAAACTATGTGGATTGGGCGGAAAAATAACGGTATTGCCGTTGGTGGTCAACTTGTCGAGGATATAGGGGTCGCGATAATCGGTCTCGGTGTCGAAATCGCCGCCAAAAACCGTTTCTGGGTAGACCCGCCACAATGGAACGTAATAGTGCCCTTCATAGCGGATCAACAGTGGTTTATCGTTGCTGATAACTTCGGCGAACAAACTGAGCCCAAAAAGCAGAAGAAACAATATCAGCGAATAATAGCCGCGACGATTACTGCGAAATCGAGCCCAACGCCTGCGCCCAAGACTGATGGCACGGGTCTTCTGTTGCTCCATTTTACGACCTGCCTTCAAAACTAATCCGGGGATCGACCATCACATACGAAAGATCGGAGAGCAATCTGGACACCAGACCGATGATGGTGAAAAAATACAGAGTTCCCAAAACCACCGGATAATCACGATTCATCACCGACTCGTAGGCCAAAAGCCCCATACCGTCGAGGGAGAAGATGGTCTCGATCAGCAGGCTGCCGGTGAAAAAAGCCGTGATGAAACTACCCGGAAACCCAGTAATGATGGGGATAATCGCATTACGGAAGACATGTTTGTAGAGCACCTGCCCTTCCTCCAGCCCCTTGGCCCTGGCGGTCACCACATACTGTTTGCGAATTTCCTCTAAAAACGAATTTTTGGTCAGCAAGGTCATCACCGCCAGACTGCCGACGGTGGAGGCGGTAACTGGCAGCACCATATGCCAAAGGTAGTCCAGGATTCTGCTGATCGCGTCCAGCTCATGCCAGTTGTCCGACACCAGGCCGCGCAGAGGAAAAAGCGACCAGAAGCTGCCGCCACCAAAAAGGACAATTAAAACAATGCCCAGAACAAATCCGGGGATGGCGTAACCGATGAGGATGACAGCACTGGTAAGCATATCAAAGGTGGTACCGTCACGTACCGCTTTGACGATTCCCAAGGGAATGCAGACCGAATAGACAATCAAAAAACTCCACAGTCCGAGCGACATGGATACCGGCAGCTTGGAGACGACCAACTGGGCCACGCTCATGTGGTGGTAATAGGAGTTGCCAAAATCGAACACCAGATAGTGCTGCATCATAGTAAGGAACCGAGTCACCGGCGGTTGATCAAAACCATAGAGTTTTTTCAGCTGCTCGACCCGCTCCTGATCCAGTCCCTTGTTACCCTGATACAATCCACCGCCCCCGGATTCTCCCCCGGCGCCGTATCCGCTCAACTGTGCCATCATCCGCTCCACGGGACCACCGGGCACAAACTGGGTGATGACAAAAGTAATGAGCATAACCCCAAACAGGGTCGGAATCATTAACAGCAATCTTTTGAGAATATACCATCCCATAAACTATTCGCTCGTCTGCCTTGCAAGCAGGATTTCCCTACCGGAAAAGGAAACCGTTGGAAGGTTCGCTCGGGCACACCGGTAGCGGCACCAGTTATCTCTACCTGCAGCCCACCGGCAGCCTTCTCGGACGCGATCCGGTTCAGGAAATTTTGATATCCCCGACAAAATCCGTATCCTCCCTCTGCAAGGTGCTTTTCCGCTGCCGATCCAGACCACGGATAGGTTCACGTTCTTCCTCCTCAATCGGTTCGGCAGCGATAACGCTTCGAGAATAGACCTCGGGACGCGACTGGACAACGGCAGGTGCCACCGACGCGACTGTCCGGGATGGTGGCATCTCAACCTCGACTTCTTCCTCCTGCCCGGGACGTTTGAGAAAGGCAAGCAACCCATCCTGCAAGAGGGAGACACTCACCAGCTCCCACTCCTGCGCACCTAATTCGTTGAGGTTTTTTTCCATCTCTTCATCATCTACATATTTATCACCCAACAGGCCATCTTTAGTGAATTCAAAGAGAATGGTCCGGTATTGCCACAACATTATTCGCTCCTTTGTATGATTTGACGGATGCGGGAATTCCTGGTTTTACCACCAGGGCACCAGCCGATTTTCAACGGCTCGCTGATCGAACCGAACTCCCTCTCCAGAGAGCAGCTCCCTTTGCCTGAAGCCGAGATGCACGTCTTTGCCCTCCGGCTTTACTGTTCCCTGGGCCGATTACTCCCAGCCCTGCTCCTGGGTATCCGATTCTTCCGCTTGCCGCGTCAACTGCTTTCGCTGCTCGTTTGAGGTCTCAACCAGAACGCCCTGCTTGAAGATTCCGTTCTGCACAGTGCCATCGGCGGCGGTCAGGGTGCCTTTGCCGTCATAAAGATCCTGGTGAAAGCCCCCTTCATAGCGGGATTTATCGAACAATTCCAGTACACCTTGCCCCTCACGATGGTTATCGATAAACGTTCCGGTATACCGGGAACCGTCAAGGTAGCGACGAATACCTTGGCCGGCCGGTTTACCATCGACGAAGATTCCTTCAAAGGACGATCCATCGGCATAGAGCATTTTTCCCTTTCCATGGAGGACACCACTGCGGAAATCTCCGAAATACTCTCGACCATCAGGAAAAAATAAATTTCCCTGACCATTGTACCGTCCCAGATCGAATTCTCCTGCGTATTCCATGCCGCCTGCAAAGGTCATCGTCCCGCGGCCGTGGATCACTCCATTCTGAAACGTTCCGGTATATTTCCGGCCGTCCTTACTCACTAAGGTGCCCCGCCCATGGTAACGCCCCATGACCATTTGCCCCTGATAGGCTGAACCGTCGGGGTGGCGCAAAGTTCCCGCGCCCCAGGGATACCCGTCCTTAAAGGCCCCTTCGTAGACCCGACCTTCCTGATCGATCGATTTTCCGATACCGTTTTGACAATCGCCCTGTTCGCAGTCAGCGTATGCGGTTACTTGCAAGATAAAAAACAAACTGAGCAATACCATGAGAAAACTTTGCATATCGAACCGTTACGCCCTACTGTCCCGGAAAACTGCCCGTATTTCTTCAGCAATGATGCCGATACCGCGCCGGACATCCTCTTCGTTCTGGGAGTAGGTCACTCGGAGGCACTCGTCGACATGCCGCCAACCCGGGGCAATACCCGGAAAAAAATAATCGCCGGAAACCACGACCACGCCCCTGGCTTTCAAGCGTTCATACATCTGCCGGCTGGAAACCGGTAAACCCGGGAACCATAACCAGAGAAACATCGCCCCTTCGGGAACATGCACTTTGTAAGGCAAGCCGGTGAACTGTGCTTCGATGGCGGCCAGCGCCCGCTCCATCTTCTGCCGATAAAAAGGCTGGATCACCTCACGGCTCAAACGGATGATTTCGCCGGATCGGATCAGTTCCGTGGTCAGCATGGCCCCAAAACTGCCCGGCGCCAGATTGACCACCGCATTTGCCCCGGAAAGAATACGAATCAGCTCCTTATCGGCAATGACAATGCCGGTGCGGACTGCCGGCAAACCGAATTTGGACAGGGACATGCAGAGGATGAGGTTTTCATTCCAAACCGGGGTTACCTGGGTATAGATCATCCCTGGAAAAGGCACGCCATAGGCGTTATCGATGATCAGTGGGATGCCATGGGATACGGCCAGTTGTTCCAGACCGGCGATTTCCTCGTCGGTCAGGACGTTGCCAGTCGGGTTGGTAGGCCGGGACACGCAGATGGCGCCGATCTCATCGGTAATGGTGATCTGGTCAAAATCGACCCGGTATTTAAAAAAAGTATCGCCGATGGGCTCGATCTGCGGTCGCACCGAGACAAAAAAATCATCGGCCAAGCCCAGATCGGCATACCCGATATATTCCGGGGCCATTGGCAGCAAGATCTTTTTCAATCCCCCATCGGGCATGGCTCCAGCCAGAATATTAAACAGCAGGAAAAATGCCGGCTGACTGCCGTTAGTCAAACAGAGATTTTCCTCAGTGAGATCCCAGCCATATTCGCGGCGCAACAGCAAAGCCAGGGCCTGAAGAAAATCGCTTTCACCCCTGGGAGGATCATAGACACCAATCAATTTACGCAACAATTGATCGTCATCAATCAGAGTCTGCAGTCGTTTGCGTATTACTTCCTGAATTTCAGGAATATGACCGGGATTACCGCCCCCCATCATAATTTTGCCGCCTTCGGCAAGGGCATGGCCGAGATCGTCCATGAGCGATAGAATCCCGGCGTCCGCCGAGAGCCTTTCACCGAATGCTGATAGTTTCATACTGCTTCAACTCCATGGGCCATACCGGAAAAGGGTGGTAAAACCGGGGGTGTTGTATTGATCGGGGTGCTGGCGGTCGGTTTAATTTCCGGCATGGCCAGATAAAAGAGTCAAATATTTAACCAGTTTCAGAAGAAAAATCCAGTTGGATATAAGCAAAAGAGGCTAGCAGCAAACCAAGGTTTTTAACAGTTCATTCGCACCGCCGCAGCCAATCGGTTTCACGGGGTCGGGCGCGCTGCAAAAAACTGACAGGGCAGGCCGGAGGTCGACAGCACCATCTGGGAAGGCAACACCAGGCTCTTAAAACCGTATGCCCGGCATCCCCTCGGCAACCGGGGATCATAGGTGATGTAATAATTCTTGCACTTGAGGCAGTTTGGCGCCTGCCCCTGGCCTTGCTTCCCTGCGGTCACAATAAAGTCAAGCCATCCGTATCCCGCCTGATGCCAGGTTCTTGCAAGGGCAAGATCAAGCCCCCTTGTGTACCACGGGGAGACAGCCGGCTCTCCATTATTTTTTAGGGAAATCGAAAAAAACCAAGGTACCGCTCCCCGCCGCAAGCTCACTCCAGGAAACAACCGGGAATTCGAGCGCGACGATCCCACAGGTTGGCAGGTTCTCCATGTGAATCCCGCCCAGGAGATTAACCAGATCGGTAAATTCCGGATTATGGCCAACGATCATGACGGTGTCGAACTGCGGCTCGATCTCCTGGAGTAAGGTGAGCAAAGAGGGCACCGTGGCAGCATACTGATTGGGATTGATTTGCAATTCAGCCAACGGATATCCCAACCGGTCGGCGATAATTTCTGCGGTGGTTTTGGCGCGAACCGCTGCGCTGGTCATGATCAAATCCGGCAGTATCCCACGTTTTTTCAGTCGCTTCCCCATTTCCGGGGCATCGCGCTGGCCGCGTTTGTTCAGGGGCCGATCGACGTCACGGAGAACGCCCTCCTCCCAACTCGATTTAGCATGACGGCAAATCAACAGGGTTTTTTTTTCAGGAGGCAAGGTATACACTGATTTCATCCCAAAGTTTCTCGTAAGCAGTGGCGGCGACCGATCCGGGCATGGCGGCGTTTACCGGCTGCCGATACACGCCCATTCTTTCCACATCCGCCGAATAGGGGATAACGGCCTGCAGGACCCCGGTCTTGTTTTGCATGGCCTGCATCATTTCTATGTGCATTTTTTTTCGTTTTTCCGCCATGGAAAAAAAGATCAGCACCTTATCGCGACTGTGGCCAATCTTCTCTAGAAAATCGAACAATTGTTTGAGCGACAACAGACTAAGGGTAGTGGGAATCACCGGCACCAGAATATAATCCGCTGCAAAAAAAATATTTTCCGACAGCAGCGTGATGTTCGGTGGACAATCAAGGAAAATCTGCTCGTACTCACTCTGTAGCGGTTGCAGGACCTTGCTCAACCGTTGATTTGATTTTTTGAAATCATCCAGGGCGATATCAATATTGCGATAGGAAAAATCGGCGGGCAGCATATCAAGACTGGGGAAATCGGTTCCTTTTATATTTTCTTCAATATGTTTGCCGCCTTTGAGCAGTTTTTTACTGTTGAATTTTTTTGCTGCACGAATACGAAAGTAGAAGGAAGCCGATCCTTGCGGATCCATGTCGCAAAGCAGCGTTTTGTGGCCATGCCGGGAAGAAAGATAGGCCAGATTGACCGATGTGGCGGTTTTGCCCACACCTCCTTTGATATTATAGACGGCGATGATACTCATGAGGGTTCCTGTCGGTTCCGGAAGAGTCGGTTAAACAAAGCCTCGTTCTGCGGATCGCTGAACATGGCGAAGGCCTCGGCGAAATGGCCGCGCAATTCCTGCTGCTGCTGAAAGAGGCTCTGCATCAAACCACCGAGTGCGGCCGCCTGCTCCAAATTACGGTGCGATCCGGCCCGCAGTCCTTCCAGGGAACGATGGAGCATCTCCTGCTGCACGGAAAGATCGTTAAACGCCCCTAGAATATCCTGCAATTTTTTGAGTTGGCGGACCAGCAATGCAATTTCTTCGACGGGATAAAGCGAACTGAAAAATTCAATGGCGTAGCGCAGCTTTTTGCACTGAATGCGTAAACGATGCACCTCAGCATCGGGTGTGGCGGCATCCAGAGCTTTGCCGTCCTTCATCACCCGCTTAAAGCGGCGAAAAATGATCCGGCCAGATAGATGGCCGATATCGACCTCGGCAGCGGAGGCAGGTTCCTGGTCGTCGGAGGTCAGGTAGTGCTTCCAGGCACTGAGGATGGCTTTGCTTTTTTTGGATTGCAGGGCGCGCACCATCTTCTTGTGCGCAGCCTGCCGCCGGAGGGCAAGCCCTTCAAAAAAAGCGTGCAGGGCCGGTTGGAGGGTGGTCGGCAACCGGGCGAGGTAGTCGTCCTGCTCCAGCAGATAGACATCAAGATCGCGGGTAGGTCCGGTGATGCTGCCTAGTATCCCGAAATCTTTTTTGAATGACTCGACCACGGGAGTGGGCAGAACGTTTTTCACCAGACTTAATCCGGAACGCGTGCGCCGAATCGCAACCCTGAGATCATGGAGAAACTCGGAGTCAAAATCCTCGATGACCCCGGGAATATTTTGATTGATGGCGGTCAACAACTGTCGATAAATTCGGACCATGGCCTGGCGAGCCGTATACCCGGCGTGGAGCTCCATGGTGAATTTCGAGCTGTAATCAAGCGGTTGACGACCCTCCCCTTTGCATCCTTCCACAAAACCGATCAGAGGACTAGCCGGTTGCGTGACCCCGTTTTCTTCCAGGATTCGGCGCACGGTGTGCAAGGCCTGATCATACCCCCGAATCCCGAACAGGCGAAGCATGCGAAAAACGGGTTGGGCGGTGGCAAGGCGTTGCTCCTCGAAGACGACGCGGGCCACAGTTTTTTCATCCCGATTGAGCAGACGGATCTGGTGACCGATTAAAGTCACAGTTGCCATCGGCAGCAGACAGCGAACGGCAAGCAGCGGCGCCAACACCTCCCTGAGCACACCGGGAGGAAAATCACGGGCGAAGCAAGACCGATTCAGTTCAGGTCCGCCCTGCTGCACGGTAATTTCGCCACTGTCGCCATGGTACAACGTCCAGGCCTGATTATGGCAATGAAGGATATACCCCTGCCGAAACAATCTCCAGTCAAAGGAATCGGCGTAGACCACGGTGGCCGAATACTCCGGAGTTGCCGCCACGCCAAATTCCGCGGCCAAAACGGACAACAGTGCGGAAACCTGAAGCGAGTCCGGCATGAACCAGGTGTCCGTGTCGGGTTGGTGCATTGATCACATTCCTCAGCTGCGGTAATCGGCGTTGATTTTTACATAATCAAAAGAAAAATCGCAGGTATACACTTCGATTTCGGCATTGCCCTCGTTGAGTTGCACGGTGACCGTGAACTGTTTTTGCTTGAGCACTTCGGTAGCGGCGGCCTCTCTTTCCGGGCCAAGCGCCAGACCGTTTTCAACCAACGTGACCGAATCGAAACTGATCGATACCCTGTCCGGATCAAAGCTGCATTCCGACCGCCCCAAGGCCGCGATGATTCGGCCCCAATTGGCATCCTCGCCGAAAAAGGCGGTCTTGACCAAGGCGGAATTGGCGATGGTCTGGGCTGCACTCATGGCCTCCTCGGTATCCCGCGCGCCAGCGATCCTGATGGTCACCATTTTGGTGGCGCCTTCTCCATCGGCTACGATTTTGAGGGCCAACTCCTTGAACACCCCCTGTAACGTTTCGCCGAAAACCTCGACTGCTTCCGGGTTGTTCTCGTCGATCCAAGCATTACCGGCAGCGCCATTAGCCATGACCAACACCATATCGTTGGTGGAGGTGTCGCCGTCGACGGTGATCCGGTTGAAGGTCTCGTCCACCCCGGATTTGACCAACCGGTTGAGCACCGGGAAGACAATCTGAGCGTCGGTCACCACAAAGCAGAGCATAGTGGCCATGTCCGGCATGATCATCCCGGATCCCTTGGCGACACCAAGCACGGAGACCTCGACGCCATCGATCAGCACCGTGGCCGTGGCTATTTTAGGCACCAGATCGGTGGTCATTATGGCGTGGGCCAGTTCCTCAAAACCGTCAGCCGAGAGTTGCGCCACCAGTGCCGGCATAGCCTTGGCAAACGGTTCGGTGTTGAGTTGCTGCCCAATAACACCGGTCGAGGCCACTTGCACCAGCGACTCTTTGATCCCCAATTCGGTTGCAGCCAGGGCGCTGGTGGTCAGCGCCACCTCCATCCCGATTTTTCCGGTGCAGGCGTTGGCATTGCCGCTGTTAACCAGTACGGCCTGGGCCATGCCCGAGCGCAAACGCTCCATATCCAAAAGTATCGGTGCCGCTTTGACCTTATTGGTCGTAAAGGTCCCGGCGGTGACCGCCGGCACCTGGGAATAGATCAACCCCAGATCGAGCCGGTCGGCATAGCGAATGCCGGCCTTGATTGCAGCGGCTGAAAATCCTTTAACCCGCATAGAATATCCTTTAGTTCATTGAAGTTACCCAAACGATGATAGCTCTCGATACTCTACCAGATACCGTGTAAAAGGAAAGCGTGAAGATATCGGACGGTTGGTTATTTCCCTTGACCAGCGGCATGGTTTTATGACATTTTAATCGACAGGGCGAACGAACGCTCAAAACTTCAGGAGGCATGCGCTATTAATCTGCTCATTTTAAATATTTTTATAATCACAAACATTGCGCCCGGGATGCAGGTTTCGTCTCTTGGGCCCGGTAGCACCAAGCCCTGAACCCCATGGACACCTTGCACCTGGACCTGACTTCCTCGCTGCTTTTTGCCGATCTTGCCATCCGCATCGGCTTTTCCCTGCGGATCATCATGCGCAAACGCGCTGCCAGCGTCTCCATTGCCTGGCTGGTGGTCATCCTGCTCATCCCCCTTGGCGGGGCAATCATCTACTTGCTTTTTGGTGAAAACAGACTAGGTGAACGACGCGCCAACCGCCTGATCAAAAACCGTCCGGTCCTCAAGGAATGGTCCGAATCGCTGCAACATAAACCGGTGATCAATTGGGATTCGGTCAACCCGGAATGCCTTCCACTGGACCGGCAGGTCATTGCCGCCACCGGCATTCCGACCATGCCCGGCAACAGGCTTGAGCTCATTGATCGAGCCGACACCTTTTTTGGCCTGCTGATCGCGGACATCAACCAGGCCAAATCGAGCTGTTACCTCGAATTTTACATCCTCCATGCAGGCGGTCTGGTCGATGGACTGATCGAAGCCCTGTTCAAGGCGCAAAAAAGAGGGGTAACCTGCCGGGTTTTAGTCGACAGCATTGGTTCCAAGATTTTTCTGCGCAGCCCGATGGCCAACCAGATGCGCGCCGAGGGCATTCAACTGGTCGAAGCCCTGCCGGCGGGTATCATCCGGGCCCTGTTCATGCGGATCGACCTGCGTAATCACCGAAAGATTGCCGTGATCGACGGTAAAATCGCCTACACCGGCAGCCAAAATCTGGTTGACCCGCGCTTTTTCAAACAGCAAGAAGGACTGGGGGAATGGGTGGACGCCATGGTCCGAATTACCGGGCCGGCGGTTGAACTGCTGACTGCAGCCTTTATGTTTGACTGGTTGCTGGAAAAAAAACAGCGGTTGACCGATTACAGCGGGACAACGGACATCCATCCGGTCGCACCGGCCGGCAATGCCCTGGTGCAGTTGGCACCCTCCGGCCCCGGCTACGGAGAAGACACCATCCACAACCTGCTGCTGACCACCATCTATGCGGCCCGCAAGGAACTGCTGCTCACCACGCCCTACTTCGTGCCGGACAATGCCGTCTTGGCCGCACTCAAATCAGCGGCGCAACGGGGGGTTGAGGTAACGGTCATTGTTCCCGAAAAAAACGACTCCCGCATGGTTCATTATGCCAGCCGGGCGCGGTACGACACCCTGGCCAGAGCCGGGGTGCGGATCATGAACTTTTCCGGAGGACTGCTGCATACTAAAACCATCTCCGTCGATGGCGATTTCTGCCTGTTTGGTTCGGTCAATCTCGACATGCGCAGCTTCTGGCTCAACTTCGAGATGACCTTATTTGTCTATGACAAGGAATTCACCCGTCAGATCAGAGCACTGCAGCAGCACTATCTCATGCAGGCCACCCTGCATGACAACGACGCCTTCCAGTCTCGCGCCTACGGCCAGCGGCTGCTGGAAAATATCGCCCTGCTGGTGGGGCCGCTCCTGTGAGGCTAAGCAACCAACACCTTGGGTTTATCGCCACGGTTCGTTCACCGAAACCACCGGCAGTGCTTGCCGCCGATCCTTGCATCTCAACCTGCCCGAATCCTGAATCCCCATGAAAATACTCCTGATCAGCGACATCCACGGAAACTATCCGGCTCTGGAGGCCGTCAGCCGTCAGGTGCAACCACTCGGGTGCGAGCAAATTCTCAACTGCGGCGATACCACCGTCTATGCTCCCTACCCCAACGAAACTATCAATTGGCTGCGCGATCACCAGGCCTTCTCCATCCGGGGCAACACCGATGACAAGGTGATCAAACTGCTCAAAGGAAAAACGTTCAAGAAACCGGCCAAGCCGGAAAAACGGATCATGTACACCAGCACGGCGGCGGTGCTGGTCCCGCAGAACACCGAATTTCTATTAGATTTGAAAAAGAAGAAAATCCTCCGCCTCGGCCAGACCTTTGTCGGCCTTTTTCACGGTAGCCCGGCGGATCACGACGAATTTCTCTGCGCCGAGACCAAGGAGAACCGTTTTTTGGAACTGGCCAAGGACACAGTGTGCCAGGTGGTGATCACCGGTCATTCCCACTCCCCGTATCATAAATATATTGGAGGGGTGCATTTCATCAACCCAGGCTCGGTCGGCAGGATGCTCGACGGCTGCCCCGACGCCTCCTATGCCATCCTGGAGCTGACGCAAGGCGCGATTACCGTCACTCACCACCGCTGCCCTTACGACGTCGAAGCGGTGGTTACGGCCTTGCAGCAGCACCAACTCCCGGCCATGTACGCCGAAATATTTCGTACCGGCCGCAAAGGCAATTAATACAGA
The DNA here is from genome assembly GCA_019163135.1 of Desulfobulbaceae bacterium. Taxonomy (GTDB): domain Bacteria; phylum Desulfobacterota; class Desulfobulbia; order Desulfobulbales; family Desulfobulbaceae; genus Desulfobulbus. The sequence continues at coordinate 12,484 of JAFLKR010000157.1, forward strand.
GTTTTTTGGCCTCAGCCGCCCATGGCCGTCTGATAGGCTTCCTCAATCCGGGCTTCGACATACCCCAAATCTTCCTCGGAACAGGTGTCGAGATCAAAGCAGAGGGCATCTTCACCCAGCAGGCCACCCGGAACCAAGGCGCCCTTTTCTTCCGGATCCTGCACCATATCACCGTAAAAACAGATAGAGAGCCACCGCGGCTGGTCCTCGATCACGTCAATCATCACCAACAGGGGCCGAGTGTTTCCCGGAGACGATGCCCTGAGCGAATAGGTCAAACCGGGACGGGGAAAGAACTCCAGATTGAGCCCCTCCTTGCCGGATAACAACTCTTTGAGACGAATAAAGCCTTGTTTATTCTGCTCCGGAGTATCTTCCCAGGTTTCCAAAAAATCGCGTAGTGCTGCCGCTAGCTCTTGCATCAACTTCCTGCTCCCTGCATGTCTGCCGGCCGCTTGTGCCGGTGAAGTTTTTTAAAAATCATTCCTGCTTGCCTGGATTATTCAACGAGATATGTGATAACCTTTAAATGATTAAATGGTACCGACCTGATATAAACTTGAACACCAATTTCTTCCATAAAAATCGGTTCCTCCCTGACCACCCGCATCTCTTGCCCCACACAGCTTGAGTTGTTGAACCGCACCATTAACCCTCAACCATATTGCAAACCAAAGGGGACACGCATGGCTGAAAAGAAAAAAAAATCTGAAGAAGGCAAAGACAAAAAAAAAGAGAACGGCGCTGCCATCGACTTCAGGTTGCAGGAAGGAACAGCATCGCATTGCAAGGATGCGAAAAAAGATGCCAACCATGTGGCAGTGTGGGTGAACAAGGAAACCCTTGCCTATGAAATGGAGCTCAAGAAACTGCAGACCGAATTGATGAAGTTGCAGCAGGATATGAAAAAAACCGGAACCCGGGTGCTCGCTATTTTCGAAGGGCGGGACGCCGCTGGCAAAGGCGGGACCATCAAACGGATTTCAGCCTTTCTCAATCCGCGAAACACCAGAGTCGTCGCCCTGGCTGCCCCCAGCGATCGGGAGACGAGCCAGTGGTATTTCCAGCGCTACGTGCCCCACCTCCCCTCCGCCGGCGAGTTGGTGCTCTTTGACCGCTCCTGGTACAACCGGGCAATGGTGGAGCCGGTTATGGGTTTCTGCACCGATGAGCAGCACAAACGTTTTTTAAAAGATGTACCGTTATTCGAGGAGATGCTGGTCAAGGACGGGATCAAGGTCTTCAAATTCTATTTCTCGGTTTCCAAGGAAGAGCAGGCTCGCCGTTTTGAATCCCGTAAAACTGATATCCTCAAACAGTACAAACTCTCACCGGTGGACAACTTGGCCCAGACCTATTGGGACCAGTATACGGTCAAGAAATTCCAGATGCTCAACGAATCGAACCGGACCTTGAGCCCCTGGACCATCATCCGTTCCGACGATAAAAAATTGGCCCGACTCAACTGCATCAAACATATTCTTTCCCACCTCGACTATGACAAGAAACTTCCTGCCGAGCAATTGAGCACCAACCCGAAAATCGTCATCTCCGGCATCGAGGAGATCAAGCACATGGAGAAAAACCTGTTTGATCCAGCTCGCCTCAGAGGCTGATGACCGTAAAAGGCACCTGGCGGCCTGGAGACGGCGACGAACCGGTCTGGCGAACATTCTCGCCGTGGCCTGGCCGCACGACGCTCTCCAACGGTCACCCCGGCAGCGTGCAAGGATACCGGACTATCTCCAGGAGGACTTCTTGCTCTCTATTTTCCATAAAAGGCCGCTTTCTTCCGCAAGATCATGGAGGTGCCTATGAATATCTCAACCATAACTGCTATTTTCCTGTTCCTGAAGACCAGAACGGCATGGCTAAAAATTGTTCGCCGCCCTTATTTTTTCATGGTTACGTCACCGCCGCCGACTACGGCAAAGGCAACGCCTCCGCCCATCAAGGCACTTACTGCAGCAATAACCAACCTCATGATCACCTCTATAGAAAAAGTTTATCGATTTCTTGATTACATCCGCCCAGGCAAGTACCCACTCAAGGCTAGATTGAGAATAATTACGGACTTTCAAGGCCATAGTATTTTAGGCCCATGTTGACGACCGCCGAAATCTTTAAATCACTTGCCGACGAAACCAGATTACGCATCCTCATCCTGGCTCCAGGGAAGGGGAAAATTATGCGCTGCGACCTGATGCATGCCTTGGACATGCCGCATTCGACCGTCTCCCACCATTTGGCCTACTTAAAACGACGCGGTGTGCTGCAGGAACCGGTTGGGCGGCGTTTGTATGTATTATTCCCTGATAAAAGGGATGGACGACGTTCTCCGGGCCCAACTGGTTTCACTCTCCAATCGATTAGCTGACGGTGCCTTATGCCGGCATGATCAACAACGACTCAAGGCGTACCTGCAGAGTAAAAAGGGCACGGCCTGCGGATAAATCCGGAACGAACCTGATCTTTGGTCATCGACCGTTCTCATATCCCCGGGGCAAAAATACAAAGCCATCTGCTGGGGGCAGGCTCAATTCGTTGATGTAAGTGCGTGGGAGGCAGGGTGCGGTGCGAAGGGGAATGAACCGGTTCAGAGCGGAGATTTTTCAGTTAAGGCAGCCAACAGTTCAGAAAGCCTTGCGGTAATCCGTCCGTTCTGGCGCTTTGTGGAGGTTGAGGGGACGGTGTTGTTCAAACACCGTCCCCTCAAGGTTCAAGGTAAAAAGTTAGAATTATCCGAGATAGAAATTGGTCGGGTCAATGGCCCTGATAACCTTGAGTTCTTCCTCGGTGGGAGCCGGTGTCTCGATCACGGCGGGTGAGACCTTGAGGTCCCAAGCGCAGGCAGCCTTGATCTTTTCAACCGTCTGGCCCGGGAAATACTCGGCCAGATACATCTCTTTGGTGTCTTCATCGAATCGGTAGACGCCCATGGTGCTGACCACGCAGTCCGGTCCGCCGCCGATCATGCCGGCCTTTTCACGCTCACCCTTGCCGCCCAGATAACCAGGGGTGGTGAGGTAATCGACTTTTTCGACGAACTTCTTTTTATCCTGAGGCATAATGGCAAGAACCCGTTTTCCGGAAGTTGCCATGTCATTGGCGCCGCCACTGCCGGCGAAGTAGGTGAAGCTTTCCTTCTTGCTCCACTCGCCGACGCCTGTGGAATTAATGTTGCCGAATTTATCGATCTGAGCTCCGCCGATGAAGGCTACATCGACCTCGCCCCGCTGCAATGCCGCCATGGTGGCCAACATGCCGAAGGCCGCATCAGCGTTGGTGAACAGGCAAGGATCATCAACGGTGATGGCCAGTCCTGGAGCGGCGGTGGCCCGGATGGCGCCGCCCTCGGTGAACATAACCATATTTTTAGCATGGGAAACCATCGCATATCCGGCAACAACCAGCGGCAGGCCGACGCCTACGAAGACAACTTCGCCATCAGCGATTTCCTTGGCGCAACGAATGGCCATCAGTTCGGTCAATTTGTAAGCAGGTGCAGTCATGATCATTTCCCCCCTTTTTTTGCGGCGAGTGCCTCTTCGTGAGCTTTGAGACGGTCGTCACTGTACAAAGGCACCCCTTTCCAGCAGGCCGGATCATGATAGCCGTAGTCTACCGCCAGTTTCGGCGTGAAGCCGAGGATCGGCTTGAGGCGATCCAAACCTTCCTGTCCGAATTTTTCTTTGTACTTCGCGATGTAAGCGGCGTGATCCTCGCAACCATAAACCCATTCGTTAAGGAACTCCGGCAGGAGTTCTTCATGCCGCTCATATTTGCCCTGATACTGGCTGAAGCGGATATCGAGACCATAGTAGCCACGGCAGGCGGAAGGATGGGCACCGTAAGGGCAATGAACAACAGCCAAGGTCTTGTAGTAGGGAACGATGACGCGGTCGGGATCGCTTCTGATCTCTTCCGGCTCGACGATCTCTTCACAGGTAACGATAACACCCCGTTTTGATCCCATGGCGCCAAACTCGTCGGTAACGCCGCGGGTTCCATAGGATACCACATTGCCATAACGGTCGGCTTTCTGGGCATGGATAACAGCGACATCCGCGCGCCAGGCCCGGACAACTGTGGTCTTTTCGCCGGTAAAAGGATCATCGACAAATCTGATGTCAGTAGGATTATGCTTGGGCATGTCCGTGCCAACATTACCCTTCACAGGAATAAAAGGAATGCCGAGGAAACCGGCAATCAGGGCGCTGGTTGCACCGAAATTGGAGATGTCGTATCGTTTGAGATGTCCCTTGTTGAACGCCCGGCGGATAGCATAAGGTGCTTTGACATACCAGTTCATGATCCAGGCGGTGTGGATCTCTGTAACGCAACCGGCGCCTACCAGAATATCCAGTCCGCCGACGTCGGTGGACGATTCGATGGTGGTAAGGTGTCTTTTTTTCTGCCTGATAATTTCATGCGTCAGGGCCATGGGGACCATAATCTGGAATCCACCATAGTAGACTGTGTCGCCATCTTGGATGTATTTAGCTACCGCATCCTTGAGCGTCATCCTTTTGTCGAGATCCATTCCATTCTCCTTCTGATTTTCCTTCTTTGGGTTAAAAAAAGAACTAAGCAACGATGAGAATTTTTCGAATACCAGGGTACACCTCCTACCTAGGGTTTAACAAAACTCATGGGAAAAAGGTCACTTGCCGACAAGTCCTCGAGTCGATGGCACCTCCTATTTTTATATTTTTTGAGCTATGCTTACGGATAAGGCGGCTTGGATTTATCCGGACCATTTACAGCAGATGTTGACAATACATTCCATGCCTTGACATGGATTAGGGGTGCTACGGTTCGATAAAACCCCGGGCACTCAGTATTTCGTAACAGGGACGACAGAGATAATAGACGCGAATGTTGCCACAGCCGGTACCATAGAGCTGCAAGGTAAACGTGCACTCAGGGCAGGTCGGCAACATGCATTTGCTTTCACAGAACTTGAAGTCCTCTTCAGGCAGACCGCATTCATCGCAAACGTTTGGAAAAATAGGCATGTTTCTTTAAATTTCCCTTTATGAAAGTCTCCGGCGTTGCCGGTGGTTACTTACTCGGAAATACTTTGTATCTTTAGTGCAACTACTTGTTCAACCAACAAATCGTGCAGACTACAAATATATAAAAGAAACTAAGGTGAATAGATGGGACAGTATTATATAAAAAAACAGTTTAAACTGAAAAAACACAATACTAGTGAGGGGCGATGCAGTTTGGGAGTAAAAAAGCTGTTGATGTAGGAGGTGGTATCTTTTCACTCTCAACCTTTGCTAAGGACAATGAAGCAAAAAATGGGTCATTCTGTCAACCCCTTTTTCAATTTCCGTATATTTTAAATGTTTTGTGGGGCCGGAAGGGCACCCCTTTTCCCTTCATGCGGAGAAGCTAACCGACCAAACCAGACATAATCATGAGGCGATGCTTTCCCGGCTTTGCTTGCGACAACAGGAGATCACATGCGCAGGAAAAAGGGGGCTCACCGGAAAAGGTCTCTCAATGGGCTGCCGTTCGTTCCTCTGGTGATCGGCACATAGAAGACGTATCACAAGGGCACTTTCCGGGGGGAGTATGGACAACATATCTGCATGAATACCGGGCTAATGCTGTAATCGGTTCAGTCACCATTTCCGGGAACAGATAGGGCCACTTATTGCGCATGCCCCCCGTTCCGGTTTTACTGAAGATCAGGCAGCTCCCCCTTTTTCAACCTGCCTCAATAACACACAGGCAAGAGCAGAAGGTGACTTATTCTAATTTCTGCTGTAAATGCTCTTGCATATATCGGTCGCATCAAAGTACAAGGTGATAATAGAATGCAACTCCTATAGATTTGGCACATCTCCAAAACAGTACCATTCCTCTCTGGGGAGTCGATATGAACAAGTTTTCACTTCGGTTCAATACCTCAATATTGCTTACGCCGCAGCGCCGCGGTTTGTTCTCTTCGATAGGCCTGCTGCTGTCGTGGTTTATGCTGCAACTCGTTTCTGCTGCCGCGACCTATGGATTTGATGCCTCTGCGGATACTTGGGCACTTCTCGACGGCTATGGCCAAAGTCTCCCGGGATTAAACCGGAGTTCCTGATCCAGTCCCTCGGGGTCAGCTTTTAGATCCACCAGATGCACGGTGTGGTTGTCCAGATTGCCGGCAAGTTCTTCCAACCCCAGAGGTTCCCCACGAAAAATCTGTTTAATCGAGGTGATGCCGTACCGTTCTTCCGGGATACTGCGGCCACAGTTGGGTGGATTGATGAGCAGAATATTCATTCATACCGGCTGATCTTCTGAACCCGAACCGAGGGTGGTCGGGTCCATGACGCCCGCTACTGGGCGCATACGCTGCCGGTGGGCGCCGCTTTCGCACGGTGACGCCAGCAGGTCGGGTCGGAGGCCAGATAGTCGCCGGTCAGTTGGTAGGCCGCGCCGCGGCAACCATAACACTCGCTACTTTTCTCACACGTGCCGCAGGGTCCCTTGATCATCTGGCGATAATTTTTCAAATTCCTGACCACCTCGCTGTCTCGTAAAATATCGGCAAGGCGATGCTTGCGGATATTGTCCAGAGCAATGGTCACCCCCACACAGGGCATGACCTCGCCACCCGCGGTGACCACACAGGAAACCTGGTGCCGCATGCATTTGTTGCCGACCAAGGGCGGTTGCGGTTCCCAGATACGGCCGTACCGTTCCCGGTCCAGGATGGAGAGTTGGGCAAATAAAGCGCGGAGTTCGGCGGGATCGACATTGAGCCAGGTGTTTTCCAGGGCGTTGGCTTGGGGGGTGAGGATTTCAAAGTAGGGTTCGATGTTTTGCGAACGCAACCATTGCCACAGGGCCGGCAGTTCTTCCAGATTTTGCCGGCAGATGACCGTGCTGGCGGCGAGAAACAGCTCTTGTGAGGGATACCCGGCCCGGCGCAGGTGCTCCAGGGCCTGACCGATGATCTCAAAGGCCCCTTTTTTGCCGGCGAGATGGTCCTGCACCCTCGCATCGCGGGAGTTCATCTTGACCACCACCCGCGCCTTTTCCTCCGCCAGCACCGCGGCCAGTTCCCCGTCGACACCGGTTCCGTTGGTGAAGATTTCAATCTTGAGCTCCAGGCTGCCGAGAAAGCGGAGCATCTCGATCAAGTGCGGATAAATACTCGGCTCCCCCCCCAGAATGATGATCTTGCGCGCCCCGAGTTCTTTGGCCTGGAGAATGACCTCCTTGATCTCCTCGCGGGAAAGCTCATCGGCGTGTGCCGTGCGGTCGGCCAGATAACAGTAGGCACAGCGGAAATTGCAGGCCCGGCTGAACTCGATCTCCATGGACAGCAGTCTATCGGCCGCCACGGCCTCACGGATCTCTTCTTCGGTGAATTCTAAATTGTAAAGCTGCATCCGTTCAATATCCCTCAAGATCCTTAAATGTGTTGATCTGCTCCCAGCGTCGCACCTCCCGTTGGTAGCGGCCTTCCCAGCCACCCTTGCGCATAATCCGCCAGTAGTGCAGCTTGAGTAACGGTTTGAAGGCAAATCGCCAGATCGAGGTCCACAGCCGCCCCTGCTTACGGGCCGTGTCGGGCGGGTTCCACCAGCCGATCACCACCTGCCGCTGATACCAGAACTGGTACTGCAACTGCGCGGCACTCAGATACCGGGTGCGGACATTGGCCCACAGCCCGCTGTATTTCTTGTAGTCCTCCTGATTATCGATCAATCCCTGCTCCAGCAGCTGCTCGCGCATCCCGGTTTTGGGATAAGGGGTCAGGATCTGGCAATAGGCCGTATCGGCACCGATGTTCACAAAAAATTCATAGTTTTCCCGGATCGAGGCTTCGTCGTCCTCAGGAAAACCGAAGATAAGGCCGCCAATGACCATCATCTTGTATTTGTGGCAATTTTCAATCGCCTTTTTTGAGGCGGCGACGATATCGCCTTTGCCGGCAGCGCTCAGATTCTTTTTCGAGCCGTTTTCAATCCCAAGAAAAACCGACCGAAAACCGGCCGCCGCCATCTTGGCCACCATGGCCTCGTTGGTCGCCATGGAGATGCAGTCCGCCTGGACCACTAGATTGAGTCCCTTATACTTCCGGGCGATGATCGCGTCGCAGAGTTCCACCACCCGACCGGGATTAAGCACCATATTGTCGTCGGTGATAAACACCCACCGGGTCTTGCGCTGGTAGTAGATATCATCCAGATCCTCCAGCACCCGGCTGATAGGGTGGGTGCGGAACGTCCGACCGTACATGTGCTTCATGCTGCAGAAATTGCAGGAGCGGGTACAGCCCCGCGAGGTCTCCAGCAACTCGATCTTGGAATAGATGATATGGTAGCCCCAGGTTAGGCGGCGCTTATCGCGGATGGGCAGCTTCAGCGTGCTTAAATCCAGGTTCTCGCCCCGGGGATTGTGCACGAATCGGCCGTCCTGCCTGTAAGAAAGCGAAGGAATGGCGGTGAGGTCGTCATGTCCGGCTAAGGCATTGACCAGCCGTCGACAACTCTCCTCGCCTTCACCCCGGATAATGTAATCAAACCACCGGGCATCTTCCGCCGCCGCGATCTCTGCATGCATGAGGGTGGCATGATAGCCGCCGATGACGATCTTGACCTGCGGCAGGATTTCCTTGAGCAAATGGGCGATTTTGATGCAGGTTTCGTACTGCCAGGCCATGGCCGAAAGCCCGATCAGATCCGGCTTGATTCGGTTAATGACCTTGGTGAGGTATTTTTTGATCGAGCGACGCTTGCGGATCAGGTCGATCAGGTAGACCTCATGCTCGGCGTCAATGTTGCCACCGACGGAGGCGATGCCGTGATTGGGCATATGCACCGCTGTTTCATGAATGATGATCGGGACCACATCGGGCATGGATATTAAAACAACCTTCATCGTTTGGTCTCTGACGGCATGATTGACGGGAGTTCCCGATTGTGGTCCCCTTCTTGTGGCGAGGTTTCCGACAGGCAGCTTTCCAGAGCCTGGCGGATGCGGGTGCTGAGATCCGACAACCTGCCTTGCAGTTCTCCTGGAAGGAAATGATCGACTTGGCGCACACTGATGCAATTGGGCGTTCGGGTAGAAAAAAAGAATACGCCGGGGATGAACAATCGGTCGGTATTCCGCAGGCAGAGGACATGCACTGGGGCCCCACAGTGCCGCGCGATTTTCAAAGCCCCCTGATTGAGGGTACCGATGCGGCCATCACGCCCCCTGGTTCCTTCTGGAAAAATAAAGAGATTGCCACCCGCTGCGAGGTACGACTCCATGGATTCCATCTGCGTCAACATCAGTCCCGCAAACTTGCCGGTGGCGGTCGCTGGAAAATAACCGGAGGTGCGGATCAGCCAGCCGAAAATCGGCACGCTGAAAAAAATGGGTTTGACGACCGTTTTGGAGCGGTCGAGGAGCGCGATCAGCAAAAGCGGATCGAGGTAGGAGAGATGGTTGCAGACGATCACCGCGGAATGGAGCGTTTTGATGCGTTCATCGACGACCCATTGCTGCCGGGGAGCGATTGTTCGCAAGAGGGCGAAAAATCCTCGATAAAATGATCGGTTGAGTCGTTGAAAGGCGAGTTCCGGCTGGGAGGAAAAGAGTGCCGCCGCCAGATACCGGGGGGAGAAAAAAACGAGGAATCCTAGAGTGAAGTAGAGCCAGCAGATCAGGGTGACGGCAACATCGAGCGCCCTGTTCACAATTGCTGACTGCATGGGACCTTACACCGCCTCGCGGCCGTTCTTGATCAGCAGACAGGTGTTGACCCCGCCGAAGGCGAAATTTTGGACCGAGGCGATCGTGGTCTTGGCCTCCATCAATCCCGGCGTATGACGCAGCATGGCACAGCGGGGATCGACCTCTTCGAGGTTGAGGGTGGGGGCCAGAAAGCCCTCGGCCATCATGTACAGGGTCATTATCAGTTCGATCACCCCGCAGGTTCCCATGGTGTGCCCGGTATAACTTTTCAGCCCGGTGACATGGGGCCCGTTGCCGTAGACCGCAGCTATCGCTTGGGATTCAATGATATCACCCATCTTGGTAGCGGTTGCATGGGCGCTGATGTAATCGACATCGGTCGGATTGATCGCCGCATCCTGCAGGGCAAGATGCAAGGTGGAGGTAATGCCCTGCAGGTTAGGCAGAATCAGATCGCCTCCGTTATTGTTGCAGGCAAACCCGATAACCTCGGCCAGGATGGGAGCCCCCCGTCTCTTGGCGGCCTCATATTCTTCGAGCAGCACGGCACCGCCGCCTTCGCCGACTACCAGGCCGTCGCGTTTTTTGTCAAAAGGCCGGGGCGTGCGTTCAGGGGTTTGGTTGTAGTCGACCGAGCAGGCGAGCAGATTGTCAAATACCGCCACGGTGGTGGTGTCGTACTCATCAGCCCCGCCGCAGAGCATGGCATCCTGCATGCCGTACTTGACCATTTCATAACCGAAGCCGATGGCCTGACTGCTAGTGGTGCAAGCGGTGGAGGTGGCGATGACCCGGCCGGTGATGCCGAACATCCGGGTGATATTGACGGCGGTGGTGTGCACCATGGACCGGAGGTAATCCACGGCACCGATGGAAGAAAATTTCTCTTCGAGATTATTGAAAAAGGTCTTGTAGATTTCCCGCTGAACCGTGGGACTGCCGTGGGTGGAGCCAAAGGCCACGCCGAGTCGTCCGGAGGTGATGAACTCCTGGGAAAGACCGGAGGCGATCAAGACATCTTTTGCGACCTGACAGGCGTAAAAGGCCACGGGCCCCATAGTTTTTCGGTGCGACCGGGTGAACTCGTAGGCAATGGGATAATCAACGGTGCCGAACACCCGAGAATGGATATGGCCGGTCAAAAGGCCGTCGTCACGCAGTGGCTTGACCCCAGACCTCCCCTGTTGCAGGCTGTCGACGATGTTTGTTTGCCCGTACCCGATAGGAGTGATGGCGGAACAGGCGGTGATGACGACGCGGCGTTTCATCAGCAGGCAACTATGGGGCGGTTAACGGACCCGGCCCTGTTGGATCTTTTCCAGGTAATCAAGGATATCGTTGATGGTCCTGATCTCCATCGCCTTTTCCTTTTCCTCCCTGGTCAGCGAGCAACCGAGCATGATCTCAATTTTGCCGAGCAGTTCAATGGCGTCGATACTGTCAAAACCATGGACATCCCTGAGGTTGTCATCCAGGCCCGGTTGCTGGAACTCAAAATCCTGGACAAGGATGGTCAGGATCTTCTCTTGCAGTATATCTCTGGTCATGGCAGGTCGTCGGGGTAACAGGTTGCAATAGCTTGAATTTCTAAAGATTTGAGATACTACTCTTATTTCCGGAAGAATGGAAAGAAAATAACCCACAGCAGGTGGAAAGACCGGCCCTGCTGTGGGTTACGCTCCTTCAGGTTCTTGAGCGGAAGCGTGCCGGAAGCGGTCAAAATGATACCACTCAAAGGGGGAAGCGCGCAGGGCTCCCTCCAGGAGGTCGGCATACTGTTGAGCGGCCTCGCCAATAACCCTTTGCCGCTCCGCTTTGCTGGCGGCCCTGATCGATATCGGCTCGGAAAGCGTGAATCGGTAGCGGTTGGCGCCGGTACGAAAGGCAAAAAATACCAGAATAGGGGCTCCGGAAACCAGCGCAAAAATAAAGGGGGCTTCCGGGACGTAGGCAATTCCATCGAGAAAGCGAACGGCAATCCGCCGTTGATCCGCCCGCCAGACTATATCCCCGGTCATGGACACCAGCCCGCCCGCCTGCAGCAATCGAACCCCCTCAACCGCCGAAAAAGGGGACGCACTCCCCTGATCCGCCCCGATGATGGTTACTCCGGCCCGGCGCAGTTCCTCTTTCTGGGTCCGCTCCACGCCCTCCTTCTCCTTGATGCCCATATAGAGCAGCAACCGCAAATCCTGCCGTTGCGCCATCAGGAGCCGCGCGGCCATCTCCCAGTTGCCCAGGTGGGACATGAGCAGAATGGCCCCTCCCTGACGGAGCCTTGTTTCCAGGTGCTCACCTCCATGGCAGATATAACCAGGGGCTCGCCCCTGGTTGCCGAGAAAACGATCAAAATGAATGGTGGTGAAGTTCTGATACTGCCTGAAGGTACACCAGAGGTGATACCCTTTGCGACGATGGGGAAAGAGGGCGGCATACAGGCGGCAACTTTCCCGGACCCGGGGAGAAAAAAGGAAATAACCGGTGGCGATGATCCGGGAGACGACGACAAAGAGCCAGGGCCCGAACAACCGGGAAACCCGCACCAGGATGGCATGGTAATCGCTGTTCATTTGCTGCGTCCCCAGCGGAAAAGGCGGGTAAAAATCAGCCGGGAGAAGGTGGCGGCATTGCGGAAAAAATCGTGCCAGGGTCGGAAGTGGCTGACCCGAACGCCTTTAGGCTGGTAGACGACCGAAACCGGCACCTCGACGGTGGCCATGCCTTGGCGGCGAGCCAGCACCAGGATTTCCACTTCAAATTGATACCTTCGGGCTTGGACCCCAAGATCCAGGGCCTCGGGCAGCGGGTACAGACGGAAGCCGGACTGGCTATCCGCAATCCACGGGCCGCCGGAGACCCAGACCCAAAAGTTAGAAAACGTGCGGCCAAACCGGCTTGTCCAGGGTACGTGTTCACCGGCCATACCCTGGCGGTTGCCGACCACAAGCAAGCGTTTCCCCTGCCCGGCGATTGCTAGCAGGGCCCGGCCGTCCACTGGCAGATGCTGGCCGTCGGCATCGATGGTCAGGGCCCAGTCGCAGGTCGGTGCGGCAGCGGCAAATCCGGTGAGCAGGGCCGCGCCCTTGCCCTGATTGACCGGATGCCGGAGCACGGTGATCCCCTCCAGACCTTCAAGCACCCTCGGGGTCCCATCGGTGGAACCGTCGTCGACGACGAAAATCGGCAGCCCGAGCTGTCTCGCCTCGCCGATCACCTCGGCAACCCGGGCTTCGTGGTTGAACACCGGAATAACGACGGCGGCTCGCATCTCAAGCCGCCTCGGCAAAGGCCAGAGACCAGGTCCCAGGCCCCATGTGGACCCCGGCGGTCAGGGAAAGGGGGGCCAGCACGATTTCAGCAGCGGGCAGAAGTTCCTGGAGTTGCGGCTTGACCACGCCGGTAATCCAAGGTTCATTGTCGGAATACTGCAACAGGAGCACGGTGTCTGCGGGCTTCTTGATCTCCGTGAGCACCTTTTCCAGGGCAAAATCGAGTTGAGCGGCTTGGTTGCGAACCATCCCCATCTTGCGCACTCCTTCCTTGGTCGGGCTGATGACCGGTTTCAATTGGAGGAGATCGCAGAAAAAACTGCTGGTCCGCGAGACCCGTCCGCCGACCAAAAGATAACGCAGGGTGTCGATAAAAATATATTCCTGGCAACTCTCAACGAGGTGATGGGCATAGGTTCTGACCTCCTCCATATTTTCCGTCCGGCTGGCCAAACGGCTGACTAGCAGGGCCATGACGGCGAGTCTTCCCGAGGCCGCGCCGGTGTCGATCACCTCGAGAAGATTGTCTGGGTCGTATTCCTGCTGCCAGGCCACGGCCGCGCTATAATTACCTGTATAGGCGGAACCGACCGCCAAATAGAGCGTCCTGCCGAACTGCTCACAGATACTTTGGTACATTCGATGCCGCTCGGCGAGCGAGGCCTGGGCCGTGGTCAGCTTGTGGCCTTGCCGCATCAGCGCATAAATAGTCTCCGGTGCACAAAGGCTTTCCGGGCGGGCCATATCGTTATTGATGATATAGCTATCCAACAGGGTGATATGGTGCTGTCGGGCCAAGTCACGGGTCAGCGATCCGGCTGCATCAGTCATAAGATGCACGCAGCCCGGTGCCTCCAAACGGGACACACTCCGCTCGCTGCTCGACGACATGGGCTCGTCCGACCATCTGAGCACCTCGCCCAGGCTGGCGAGGTTTACCCGCAACGCCGCCGGATCAGCGGTGTGGATGTGAATTTTCAGCCGTGACTGCTCGGGGAGGACCACCACACTGTCGCCGAGCAACGCCAAGGTTTCTTTGGTCAGGATACTTCCGGTGGCAGGTTGGATGATCGCATCGACGCAATAGGCCTCCATGGAGGGGGGATGAAAATCGGCTGAAATCGCCAGCCTGCCAGGAAAAAGGGCAAAGAGCGATGGGCTTTTTTCGGTATAGCCGGTGATGACCCGAAAAAAACCCTCGAAAAAGATAAACATGCCCAAAGCCCCGGCATCGACGACGCCTGCCAAACGAAGATCGGGCAAGGTCTGGGTTGTTGCCAGGACCGTTTCCCGCAGGTTGGCAAGGATGGCTGCACAGGAGGTGATGCTAATCGACGACCGGGCCAGAATCTCCGCAAGGCTATCGAAAACGCTGAGCATGGTCCCCCCCTGGGGAACGGCCACCGCCCGCCAGGCCCTGTTGCGCCCCTGGGCCGCCTTTTCCGGCAGGTCGCCCACACTTTCGGCTCCGAGCAATTCGCTTAAAAAAGCGGCGGCGATGTTGCCGGAGTTGCCGATGGCGCCGCGGACAAGCTGGGAAGCCGTCTCCATCCTGTCTGGTCCGCACGTGCGAAGCGGCCCTAGGCTAATGCGTAGATTGACGCCGGTGTCGCTGTCGGCCACGGGAAAGACATTGATTCGGTCGAGCAGATCAGCCCAGGCACTCAGACAGACATAGCCTTCGACAAAGCCCTCGTCCAGCGTGTTCATGGTTCAAACAGGCGAATCATCGCCGCGCGGTCGTATTTACCATTAGCCTTGATCGGTAACCGACGGACCACTTTGATGGCACGCGGCAGGGCATAGGATTCGAAGCGGGCAGCCAGGGCCCTTCGGATTGCCTCCGTATCCACCGCCTGTCCTTCGACGAGCGCGACAATACGATGCTCGCGACAGCCAGCCTCCGCCAGCGCCAGGACCACGCAATCGACGACAGCGGGCTGCTGTTTAATCAGGACCGAAATTTCCTCAAGATCAACCCGCTTGCCGGCTACCTTGGTGATCGAATCGGCCCTGCCCTGGAGTTGAAAACCGGCGGGAGCGCAGGGCTCCACCCAGTCGCCGGTGACAAAGAAATCTTCGGCATCACGCTGTAGATCGGGGGAAAGATAGGACGAGCGGATATGGAGCCGCTGAGCACTGATCATCCAATCAACGGTGGGATAGGGTGTGAACCCGGCCTCGCCCCGGCTACGGTTGCGCAGGGCAATGCCGCCGGTCTCGGTGGAACCGTAGACCTCGACGATTCCTGCCCGATGGTGTCGGCAAAACTCGGCATTATCCTGGCTATCGAGCATACCGGCAGAAGAAAAGGCCAGTCGCAAGGTAGGATACAAGGTCGCCCTGCCTTGAAGAGCCCGGTAATGCGCCGGGACACTAATCAGGACGGTGGCCTGCTGATCCTGCAGGGTTTGACTAATCTCATCGGGAAAGGCAGGGGTTCCCGGCAGGACGGTCGCGCCGGAAACCAACGGCAACACCACGGAATAGAGCAGACCATAGATGTGATACGGAGAGATGGTCGCGACAATCCGGTCCTGGGGGGAAACACCGAAATGGTGGGCCAGAAAGAGGGCTTCGGCAAAAATATTGGTTCCGGTTTTGGACCAGAGCTGCGGGGACCCGGTGGAACCGCCGGTATAGAGGCGAAGCAGTTCCTCGTCGCTGATTGCAGAAAAATGGTGTAAGGCCTGCCCTGCTTTTCCCCCCTGAGGCTGAATGACTTCGGTACCCGGAGGGAAATCTTTGCTGGTATCAGTGTCGGTAAAAGCGGTGGTAAACCCGGTGGCCCGCTGCATCCCGGCCAGGGCCTGACGGGAAAAGGCATAGGGCAGAAGCAGTACCGGCCCACCGGCAAGCGAGGCCAGCAGGGCGGCGGCAATAGTAGCTCGGTCATCCACGGCCAAACAAACCACGCCCCGGTCTGTGGGGTCGGCAACTGCCGCCCGCAGCCAGGATGCCATTGCATACAACTCGCCAAAGGTCGCGCCCCCGGCAACAAACTCCCGTTCCGGGTCAAGGGGACCGTTCAGCAGGGCCGCAACGGCTGCCTCCGTACCCAAGGAAGGGCTTGCCGATCTCATCTCCCTGCCTGCTCCTTGCCGAAGGTCTGCCGGGCAAGCTCCCGGTTGCGTGGCTTAAAGGTGTTGTCGGTCATCTCCTTGCGCACTACCTGCTGGAACAATTTGGCCATTTTGATTTCCTGCGATTCATGCTGGTAAAAGGTGTTCCAGGCATAATCGAGCAGTGCTTGCAGCCGCTCCGGCGCCATGTGCTTGGGTTGAAACACCACCCGATCCGCCGAGTAGTCATCCCAGTTATAAGAGAAAATGCGCTGCTGTTGGTGCAGCTCGTCAAAGGCCTTGGTGTGGGGAAAGGGGGTCAATACCGTAAATTCGGCCAGATCCAGCTCAATTTCCAGCAGAAAATCGATCAGTCGCTTGATCGAATCCTCGGTCTGGGTGTCAAGTCCCAGGAGAATCGTCCCTTCCACCCCGATGCCGTGATCGTGGTACCGCTTGATCCGCTCCCTGATGTAATCCGAGGTGTCGAACACCGCCTGATAGACGTACCAAGCCCCGGCCCGGGCGGCGAGATCCAACACCTCAGGCTTGTCTTCGATGGGGTGCGAGCACCATTTTTTCTTCAACGGGATCATCTCCCGAAACAGGTCGAGTTCCCAAGCAGTATTCTGGGCGAGCGAGTTGTCAACGAGGAACAGACGATTGTTATCGATGGCCGCCATTTCGGCGATGGCCTTGTCGATGGGACGCGGCCGAAACTCCCTGCCCCCCAGATAGGCCACCGCACAGGGATAGCAATTGAAGCGACATCCCCGCGAGGCATGGACCAGATCGACCATCTGCACGCCTTTATGGTTGTAGAGCCGTCGATTGAGGATATCGCGGCGGGCCGTGCCCACCAGCGCGATATCCGGCCGGTCGTCGAGGAAATTGTAGCAAGGTTTGAGAGCTCCCTGATGAAAATCGGCAAAGACCTGCTCCATTCGCCCTTCCGCTTCCCCGAGGAACACCGCGTCGGCATGGGGCATGGTCTCTTCCGCATGGAGCATGGTGGCGATGCCGCCGAACAGAACCTTGACGCCTTTTTTCCGGTAGATGTCGGCGATCTCCCAACCCCTTTTCACTTGAACGGTCAACATCATGGAGATGCCGACGAAATCGACCGGCTCCGAGAAATCGATGGCCTCGAGATTCTCGTCGATAAAATCCACGGTGACATCCTTCGGCAGGGTCGCGGCAAAGACGACCGGGCCGTGCGGGGGCAGATGGAATTCGGTTTGCCGGGCGAGCTTCGGCCATTTAGGATAGATAAGTCGGAATTTCATGGCAGCGGTCATCAAGGCACAGGTAAACGTTCGGCGCTGATCAGACGCATGTTCAGGGAGTAGCCGGCCGGTCCGGACCCGATCAACTCAAGGGAATGGGGGAAAATCGCCGAGGCCACCGGGCTGCAGGACTGCGCCTTGATGGTTCGTGTTCTGAGCTGTTCACGGGCGGGCTCTGCCGGCCAGCAACCGTCGGTACGGATACTCAGCTGTTCGCCGTAGGTGTGCATCCGCCAGCAGCCGTCTTCCTGGGGAAGGATATCCGTCACTGCGTGCCCGTAGGCATAGCGGCAGACCGGCGTACCGTCGGTCAACGTGCCGTATTGGGCAGCACCCGGCGGCAATCGAAAGAGGGTCCGCACATCCCGCATCAGACCGGCGGCAAATTCCCGGTTGTCAAAGGGAGGAAGAGCCCGCAGGACTTCCAGATCCTCCTCATCGGCGGAACGGGCCTCAAACAGGGTGAGCCCCTCAACCGTCATCAGGGCGCATTTGATTTCCAGGTCATTGAGGACCAGGGCGCCGAGGGCATTGCCGCTGGTGCCATCGGCCATGCGGAAGGCAATAGCGTGGACCAACTGCCACCGGCCTTCGGGAAACAGGGCTGCGCATTGCTGCAAGGGCTGAGTCGCGCCGGAGGCACGGACCAGTTTCGGCAACGGTTCTCTTTTAACCACGGCGCAGGAGCTCAGGAGCAAGGCCGCCGTCAAGCAGAAAAGTAAACGTCGCATCATTGCCCGGTAAAGCGGGCTTCCGGGATCTCCCGGTTGAGCACGGTCCCGGTGAAGGTCAGCCGGGTGTAGGCATCGGGTCCTTCAAAGATGGTCACCGTCTCCATCACTCCCTCCTCCAGCCCCAGGCGGAGTTCGATGCGGCTGATGATGGACTGGAGCCCCGGCTCCTTGGGGGTGAGCACAATCGTCCGATCATCGGGACGGGTGACCTTGAACATGGGGTTGTCGG
>JAFLKR010000126.1 GCA_019163135.1 Desulfobulbaceae bacterium
GCAGTCCGGCGTGCAAATGAAGATAGTCATCGAGCACCTCCGGAGCCAACTGCTGCAATTCCCGCCGGACGTTGCCCATCGTCGCGCCATCGTTGCCATGCAGTGCGCGTTCAGCCTGCCGCAAAAGCGCATAGATCTTGGTGGCAGCGTTATCGGTTGCAAGTTCCTGATCAACCAAGGGCAATACGCCTCTTAAAAAGCCATAAACGGGTGCCAGAGCTGCGCCATGCTGCTCGATCACTTGCGCCAACTGACGGTTGCACAAGTCGCTGACATTGACCTGCTGCGGATCAACCAGCAAAGCCGTGGCATACACGCCGCCAGCAATCTCACGCCGCCCCTGCAGCCAGAGCGCATCGGCAAGATAGCCGTACAAACGACCATTATCTGGACTGCACTCAATCAACGTGCGCAGGTGCGTTTCGGCGGTCAGATACTCGCCCAGTTGGAGATGCAGATATCCGCTGCACAAATCCGGAGGAACGTAGAGGGTGGCTGTACCATTGATCAAGAAGAGCAGATGCCTGATCAGGTTGGCGCGCAACATCCGGCTTGCTTCGGTGGCGGGGAAGGAAAAAGCCTTGATGCGCTGCCATAAACAGGTGAACGCCTCGACCCGTTCGACATCATCGATCGCCTCAAAAACTTGCTGCCAGTATTGGACGGATCGCAGGCCGGACTCAGCCATCTGATGTCCGGGCAAGGCCACAAGCACACGGGAAAAATGGGCCTCGGCCTGATCAAAATCAAGCTTTGCCAAGCAGGCATGGCCGTTACCGGCTTCGATCAGATCCCACTGAAAAAGATGGAGTTGCATGGGTGTCGACTTGGGCAAAGTTGACGCAACCGGTCCGCTCACCAGAGCGAACCGGTCGGTAGGGATAACTAATCGAGCAGCCGTACGGCCCCTTGATCGGCGGAGGCAGCAAACCTGGCATAGACCTGCAGTGCCTTGGAAACGGTACGATCCCGCCCGGGAGTAAAGGCGCACGAGCCCTTCGCCTCTTCCAGCAGGCGCCGCGCTGCCAGCTCTTCGGGGCTGATCAGCAGGGAAATCGACCGCTGCGGAATATCGATATCGATGCGGTCGCCGTCCACAACCAGCCCGATGGCGCCGCCGCCGGCGGCTTCCGGTGACACATGCCCGATGGAGAGACCGGAGGTGCCGCCAGAAAAACGGCCGTCGGTCACCAGCGCACAGGCGGCACCCAGATGCCGGGATTTGAGATAAGAGGTAGGATAGAGCATTTCCTGCATGCCCGGCCCGCCCTTAGGCCCCTCATAGAGAATAAAAACCACATCACCTGCCTTGACGGATCCGGCGAGAATCCCCTCACAAGCGGCTTCCTGGGAGTGATAGACCCGGGCCGTTCCGGTGAAATGGAGGATGGACGCATCCACTCCGGCGGTTTTGACAATACAGCCTTTTTCGGCAATATTGCCGTAGAGTACCGCCAAGCCTCCATCACGGGAGTAGGCGTGCTCCAAATCCCGAATGCAGCCGGCTTTGCGGTCGACATCGAGTTCCGCATACAAGGTATCCTGCGACCCCATCACCAGATTACGCACCCCAGCCGGGGCACTGCGGTACAGAATCCTGGCGGCCTCGCCGACATCCGGGCGCGCGATATCGTATTGCGTCAAGGCCTGCTCAAGGGTGAGTCCGTCAACCCGCGGCACCGTGCGATCCACCAGACCGGCCCGATCCAACTCGGCCAGAATGCCGAGGATGCCGCCGGCCCGGTTGACATCTTCGACATGATAGGAAGAACTGGGGGCGACTTTGCAAAGATTGGGGACCTTGCGGGACAGGGCATCGATATCCTTCATGGTGAAATCGACCCCGGCTTCATGGGCAATGGCCAGGATATGGAGCACGGTATTGGTCGAGCCGCCCATGGCGATATCCAGAGCCATGGCATTCTCAAAAGCCGCTTTGGTGGCGATCGACCGGGGCAGGACTGAAGCGTCCTCCCGCTCGTACCAAGACTGGCACATGGCGACAATCCGCTCCGCAGCCCGCTCGAACAAGGCCAGCCGAGCGCGGTGGGTTGCAACCACGGTGCCGTTGCCCGGCAGGGCCAGGCCGAGCGCCTCATTGAGGCAATTCATCGAGTTGGCAGTGAACATGCCGGAACAGGAGCCGCAGGTCGGGCAGGCGCTCCGTTCGACCGCGGCAATCTCATCGTCGCTGACCACATCATCCCCGGCCATGACCATGGCATCCACCAGATCCAGGGCTTTATCCCCGAGCCGGCCGGCTTCCATCGGTCCGCCGGAGACAAAAATCGCCGGGATATTGAGCCGCATCGCCGCCATCAGCATGCCGGGGGTAATCTTGTCGCAGTTGGAGATGCACACCATGGCATCGGCCTTATGGGCATTGCACATATACTCGACCGAATCGGCGATCAGCTCCCGCGAAGGCAGCGAGTAAAGCATGCCGTCATGGCCCATGGCGATGCCGTCGTCAATAGCGATCGTATTGAATTCGGCAGCAAAGCACCCCAGGCTCTCAATTTTCTGCTTGACCCGCTGCCCGATCTCGTGCAGATGGACATGGCCGGGAACAAACTGGGTGAACGAATTGACCACGGCGATCACCGGCCTGCCGATCTGTTCTTCGCGCATGCCGTTGGCCCGCCACAGCGCCCGGGCCCCCGCCATTCTTCTGCCTTCCGTCGTTGCTGCGCTCCGCAGTGGGATAGCCATTTCTCTCTCCTCGACTCACTTGGTTATTTTTCTCTTGTCTTTTGCCGCTGGTTAGCGATAGAACCCAAAGAGATGCCTTTGTCAATTCTATACTGGGATGCGCTATGAAACAACAGGAGATTAATTACTGGATCACCGCCATGCTACATAAGCACGAACGGGTTTCCGATCTTAACGTCACGGTGGGCAAGACCCTGCAGGTCGAAAGCGACGGGTTGCTGGTGCCGGTGGAGGTCGCCCCCCCGGTGAAGCAGCTGACCCCTTTCCAGACCGAGGTGTTCGCCTTGAATCTGATCGGCGGCAATCGCCGCCTGCTCCGCGATCTGGTGGTCAAAGGCTCCTGTGACCTCTCCTATTCCTTGGGCGACAAGGTCCGATTCCGGGTCAATATTTTTTCACAAAAGGGATACTACACCACGGTGCTGCGCAAGCTCGAAACCAAAATTCCCACCATTAACAGCTTCCAATTCCCCGACGCCTTCAGCAAAATGGCCCGAGAGGTCAATGGCCTGATCCTCTTCACCGGGGCTACCGGCACGGGCAAGACCACCTCCATGGCAGCGATCCTTAACCAAATCAACGAAGAACGCCAAGTGCACATCGTCACTCTGGAGGATCCGATCGAGTATGTTCATCCCCATAAAAAGGCCACCTTTAATCAACGAGAGATGGGCGATGATTTCGACACCTTCGCCAACGGACTGCGCGCCGCCCTCCGCCAGGCCCCCAAGGTCATCCTGGTCGGTGAGATCCGTGACCGGGAAACCCTGGAGATCGCCCTGACCGCGGCCGAAACCGGCCATGTGGTCTTTTCCACCCTCCACACCATCGATACCGGCCAGACCGTCAACCGCATCCTCGGCATGTTCGAGCAGGACGAACAACCTCAGATTCGCAACCGACTGGCCGACACCATCCGCTGGATCATCAGCCAACGCTTGCCGCCGCGAGTCGGCGGGGGCCGTATCGCCGCCTTGGAAATTCTCTGCTCAAGCCTCCGGGTCAAAGACCTGATCATCAACGGCGAGACCGAGGAAAAAACCTTTTACAACGTTGTCCAGGCTGGCTCGACCCGCGATATGCGCACCTTTGACCAGCATCTGCTCGAACTCTTCGAAACCGGCCTGATCACCGAACAGTCGGCGATGCTGTATTCCTCCCACCGCAGCGAAATCAAGCGAGGGATGGACACGATCAAATCCGCCCGCGGTGAAAGCACCTCGTCCATCGACAACCTGCGCATGGAGCAGGAAGAAGAGGACCCCTATCAACGCTGGTCATGAAAGAAACCCGATCGCACCGATATCTCAATTTTTTTTTTGTGATTAAGGACTCCTTATGCTGACCCATTGCCCCGCTTGCCGGCAGCCTCTGCAACTCACCGCCGAACAAATCACCCGGATGGAACAGGCTCTGTCGCAACTTGCTCCCGGAAAATCGTTGGCCATAAAATGCCCAGCCTGCCGGGGAACGATCCCCTTGGATAAATCAGGCCGCTCGCTGGCAGGGGGCGCCAATTCGGTGCAACCGCCCCCGCCGCCCAATCTTGACTGGCTCAAAGCAGGGCAGTATCAGGGGGAAGAAAAGGTCGAAGATGTCCCCATGGCGCTCCTGCTCCACCAGCCCGGCGAACAGCGCAAGCATATTGGCGAAGCGCTCGAGGCAGTGGGCTACCAGGTTTTTATGGCGGACACGGTGGACGACGCGATGGAGCGCATGCGCTTTGTTAACTTTTCCTGTATCGCCTTTCAGGCCGACTTGGAGGCGACGCTTGCCCAATCCACCTTCCATGCCTACATATGCAACCTGCCAATGGAACGCAGGCGCTACCTTTTTTATATTCTAATCGGAGATATTTTCCACACCCTCTACGACCTGGAGGCCTTGGCCTACAGCGCCAACCTCACCGTCAACACCGCCGACCTGGGCCATTTCGACATCATCCTACGCAAATCGATCCCATCCTACGAAGAACTGTTTGGCCCCCTGCTGGAGGAACTAAGCGCCTACGGCAAACGCTGACCAACCCCCCTCCCCAAAAGCACCACCACCGGCAAATGCATCCGCCTGCCTTGACTGCGCAACTGCCCCGGCAAGCTCATGCGATCACAGGCGGCGGCGCTGTTGCCACCCTCGGAAACAAGGATGCCCGGGACGCTGCCCAACTTCATCGCGCAGGCAAAAAAATACCTTTTTTCAAGATGAAACAGTTGTCTTTCAAAAACAACTCTGGTAAATATCATCGCTTACTCAAAATGGGGTGGGGCAAGAAATGCTTCTTGCTCATCATCAACCACTTATCAAAGGCCGGATAACGGTCACAACAGGAACAATCCATGACAAATAACGGAACTCAACCCGCATTTGCGGCAGATGACAACAGCTTTGAGGAAATGAGCTTTGCGGAACTGTTTGAACAAGAAGACAATAACACCGTAATCACCGTCGGTGAAGTTGCACTCGGCACCGTTGTCGGCCTGAGCAGTGACGCCGCCCTGATCGATGTCGGCGACAAGGCCGAAAGTTATATTCCGCTGGCCGAATTCCGCCATGAAGATCCAAATCGGGAAGTTAAAATTGGTGATCAGTTCGAAGTCTTCATCGAAAAACGCAAAGATGAAGGCGGCCTGCTGCTTTCCCGTGAAAAAGCTATTGCCATCAAAGTCTGGGAACAGATTGCCACAATTCAAGAAGAAGACGGGACTATTGAGGGCCGTATTGATAACCGTGTGAAAGGCGGTATGTCGGTTGATATCGGTGTGCCGGCGTTTCTCCCCTACTCGCAGATCGATCTTCGCCCGGTCAAAGATCTGGATGGACTTATCGGTCAAACCTTTGATTTCAAGATCCTCAAGTTCAACCGCAAACGCAATAATGTGGTTATTTCGCGGCGAGCCATTCTCGAAGATCAGCGAACCGCGCTGCGCGAGCAGATGCGCACCTCCCTTGAAGAAGGACAGACCATCCGCGGCGCCATCACCAATATCACCGACTACGGTCTGTTTATCGATCTGGGCGGCATGGACGGCTTGTGTCATATCACCGACCTGTCCTGGGGCCGGGTATCGCATCCCTCCAAGCTGTACACCGTCGGTGAAGAGATCGAGGTCAAAATCCTCAAATACGACAAGAATTCCGACCGGGTCTCGCTGGGCGTCAAACAACTGAAGACCGATCCGTGGGAGCGCGTGCCCGAGCAGTATGCACCGGGTTCAAGGGTCACCGGCAAGGTGGTTTCCATCACCGATTACGGTGTCTTTGTTGAACTGGAAGAGGGTGTCGAAGGACTGGTCCACATCTCCGAAATGAGTTGGTCGAAAAAACCGCGTCATCCGTCCAAAATCGTTGGGGTTGGCGAGGAAATCGAAGTTCAGGTCCTCAAAGTCGAGGCCGAGACCAAACGCATCTCCTTGGGCATGAAGCAATTGCAGCCCAACCCTTGGGATGTGGTCGAAGAGAGCTATCCGGTGGGTTCGGTCATTGAAGGCAAGATTAAAAACATCACCGATTTCGGTATCTTCATTGGTATTGAAGAGGGTATTGACGGCCTGATCCATGTTTCTGACCTTTCCTGGACCGAGCGGATCAAGCATCCTTCTGAAAAATACGCCAAAGGCGAGACCATCCAGGCGGTTGTACTCAAGATCGACAAAGAGAACGAACGATTCTCTCTGGGCGTCAAACAACTCGAACCCGATCCATGGCAAGCTGCCGCCAGCAACTACCCGATTGGTTCAACAGTTGAAGGCACTATCACCAACGTGACCGATTTCGGTGTCTTTGTCCAACTGGAAGAAGGCATTGAAGGCCTGGTGCATGTTTCCGAGATTTCCAAAGAAAAGGTGAAAACCCCGGTCGGCATGTTCAATGTCAACGACATCCTGAAAGCCATGGTGATCAACGTTTCCGCCGATGATCGCAAAATTGGTCTTTCCGTAAAAGCCATGCAGGAAAAGGATGACAACAATGGCGCCATTCCGGAAGAGTATGTCCAGAAAGCGCAAAGCAGCAGCGGCCCCTCCACCTTTGGCGACCTGCTGAAAGCGGCGGCGGGTGAAGATACCAACAAGTAAGGGCCTTCTTATCGTTTATTATTAAACGCACCCAATGGGTACTTCTACCTGCCCCATCCGTACGGGACAGGTAGAAGACCCTTTCTTATTATACCCGCACCAGGAGGCCTTAGGTCTCTTGACCCAAATGCGGCCGGTTAAAAAGGATAATTATCATGCTTAAGCGTGAATTGGTCAATCAGGTTTCCGAACAGCTTGGTGATTACTACAAACAGGATATCGCCCAAGCTGTTGAAATCATTCTTGAAGAGATATCGCAGGCACTTGCGGAAGAAAGAAGGGTGGAAATTCGAGGATTTGGCAGTTTTTCAGTGCGGACGCGCAAGCCGCGCACCACGAAGAATCCGAAAACAGGAAAAATGATGAATATTCCCGCCCGCAAAACCCTTCATTTCACGATGAGCAAATCGCTGAAGGAAGTGTTGATCGACGAAACAGTATAGCAAACCGTTTTTGTTTTATACAAAAAAGGACCGAACCTGCTGCAGGTTCGGTCCTTTTTTTATTCCAGTCTGCTGCGGGTGTGACCGACGAGACAAGATCAAACAAAGGAACGGAGCGTAGCCCGCTGGTCGTTCTCGACCTGGTCGCTCAGGAGAGGAACGCACTGATATCGCCCTTGCCTTCCCGGAGAATTTCCGGTTGCTCGGTCAACAGCGAGATCACGGTTGAAGGATAAGGGACGATATCACCACCATCGATGATCAAATCCACCTGCTTGCCGAAAAGCCGGTCAACATCGAGACAACTGCACACTGGCGGATCCTCTTCTTCCAGCATGGCGCTGGTGTTGAGCACTGGATTTCCCAAGGCCTCAATGATCATCAGGCAAATAGGATTATCGGGCACCCGGATGCCCACGGTTTTTTGTTTGGTCAGCATGATTTTTGGCACCACCTTGGTGCCGGAAAGCACAAAGGTGTATGGGCCTGGCAGGTTTTTCCGCATGAGACGGTAGGCGGTGTTGCCGACATGGCCGAAATTGCTGATATTAGTTAAGGAGGCACACATAAAACTGAAAGGTTTGTCTTTTGGACGCCTTTTGATCTGATACACCCTTTTAACCGCTTTTTGATTAAAAATATCGCAACCAATACCGTACATGGTGTCCGTGGGGTAGCAAATAACCCCGCCATGCTGCAAGATCTCGACCGCCTGGGCAATTAATCGCGGTTGGGGGTTACAGGGGTTTATTTCCAGAATTTTAGCCATAAGAAACAAATCGGTCGTACAAAAGGATAGGGTCCCGCCGGAGGGGCAGGCACCACAGTACTCCAAACTGCCTGTGGCACACCGCCCGTGCCGGCAACGGCGTTGGAGGCGAGTTACTTAAGCAGGATTACCTGAGAAAAGCCAGCGATTTTTAACGAGAACGACCAGGGTAAATCACCATTTGCAGGCAGTTTGCTACCATTTTCCCCTAGCCGTAAACACCCAAAGGAGACCTTTTAGCATGCCGCCCTCTGGGCGGCCCGAAAGGCTTTCTCTGCTCTCCGCCGATCTTTGCCGACTGGTCTTTTTTCATGTCACATATTTCTTTTTACACAAAAACATGCTAAACTGAGCGCAGTTATTATTAATCAAGCCCAAAGCCGCAAGCAAGCAACACGAACAACAGGTCGGGCTTTGGCCCGGTTTTTTACAACAGCGCCGGGTCGAAGCCCGACCTGTTTCGCTTTAGTAAAAAGCGGGTTGCCGATTCTTCACCGAAGAGTCGACAACAGGCAAAATTGTTTTCCAGGCAATAGCACCGCGCTTTCAATAACCGACAATACCAACTTCCTACAATGGACACGGCGCACGGACACCCGGCGCCGCCATTTTTACTCCAGCAGATAAGGAGACTATATGTTTCGGCAAGATATTCCCCTGGCGCTCACCTTCGACGATGTCCTCCTGGTGCCGGGCCCTTCTGAGGTTCTTCCCTCGGAGGTGTCATTAAAAACCCGCCTCACCGATACCATCGAACTCCAGGCTCCGCTGCTCAGCGCTGCCATGGATACAGTCACCGAACACCAGACCGCCATCGCCATGGCACGGGAAGGCGGCATCGGTATTATTCATAAGAATATGAGTATCGAGGCCCAGGCCAGGGAAGTTGAACGGGTCAAAAAATCGGAGTCCGGCATGATTGTCGATCCGATCACCGTCTCGCGCAACCAGAGTGTGGCTGAGGTCCAGGCGATCATGCGCAATTACCGGATTTCCGGCCTGCCGGTGCTTGATGGTGACAAACTGGTCGGCATCGTCACTAACCGCGATCTTCGATTTGTGTCCGATGACGGCTTGCGGGTCAATGATGTCATGACCAGCAAAAACCTGGTCACCGCCCCGGTCGGTATCGATCTGGCCCATTCCAAGGCACTGCTGCACGAGCATCGCATTGAAAAGCTGCTGGTGGTCGATGAAAACGGCCGGCTCAAGGGATTGATCACCATTAAGGACATCGAAAAGATCAAGCAGTATCCCAATGCCGCCAAGGATGGCATGGGGCGACTGCTCGCCGGAGCGGCTCTCGGCGTCGGCGCGGAAATGCTGGAACGAGCCGCAGCCCTGGTTAAAGCCAAAGTTGACGTCGTTGTGCTCGATTCCGCCCATGGTCATTCCGCCGGCATCCTCCGTGCGGTCGCTGAGGTCAAGGCCCACTTCCCTGATTTACAGATCATTGCGGGTAATATTGCCACCGGCGAGGCCGCCGAGGCCTTGATCAAGGCCGGTGCCAATGCCGTTAAAGTCGGAGTCGGCCCGGGATCGATCTGCACCACCCGGATCGTTGCCGGGGTTGGCGTCCCCCAACTCACCGCCCTGAAAAATTGTATTGAAGCCGCCTCCAAGCACGGCATTCCGGTAATTGCCGACGGCGGCATCAAATTTTCCGGCGATATCTGCAAAGCCATCGGCATCGGCGCCCATTCGGTGATGATCGGCTCCCTATTTGCCGGCACCGATGAAACCCCCGGCGACACCTTCCTCTACCAAGGCCGAAAATACAAAGGCTACCGCGGTATGGGATCCATCGGCGCTATGAAACAAGGCTCCAGTGACCGTTATTTCCAGGACAACGAGGCCAGCAAACTGGTGCCGGAGGGCATTGAGGGCAAGGTTCCCTACCGCGGCCCGATCTCGGAGATGATCTATCAGTTGCTCGGCGGTCTGCGCTCCGGCATGGGCTATACCGGAGCCGCCACCATCGAGGAACTCCATCAAAAGGCCCGGTTTGTCCAGATCTCCACCGCAGGGTTGCGCGAGAGCCACGTGCATGATGTCATCATCACCCGCGAGGCTCCAAACTATCGGACAGAAAGCATCTAATCCATCGATTTCATACTACAAAGAGACAGGCCACCATGTCCATCCATACCCAGAAAATTATCATCCTTGATTTCGGCTCACAAACCACCCAGTTGATCGCCCGCCGCATCCGCGAACAGAAGGTGTACAGCGAAATCCACCCCTACACCCTCGACCTCGCCCGGCTTAAAGCCATGCACCCCACCGGCATCGTCCTCTCCGGTGGCCCGGCCAGTGTCTACGATGAAGATGCCCCGATCAGCGATCCCGGCATCTTCGAACTCGGCGTCCCGGTGCTTGGCATCTGTTATGGTGCCCAGTTGATGATGGTCCAGCAGGGTGGCCGGGTGGAAAAGGCGGAGAAACGGGAATTCGGCCAGGCTCAGCTTACCATCGAATATACCGGCGGCCTGTTTGCCGGGATGGAGGTTGCCCCGGCCCACTATCAGGTCTGGATGAGCCACGGCGACCGTATCGAAGAGTTGGCCCAGGGCTTCACCGTCACCGCCACCAGTGGCCACTCTCCCTATGCGGCCCTGCGCCACACCGAAAAACCCTTTGTCGCGGTCCAGTTCCACCCGGAGGTCGCTCATACCCTGATCGGCACCGATATCCTGCGGAACTTTATCTTCGGCCTCTGCAACTGCAGCCCGGACTGGACCATGCATAGCTTTATCGACACCACCGTGGCCGCCATTCAGGCCAAGGTCGGCACCGACCAGGTGATCTGCGCCCTGAGCGGCGGGGTCGACTCTTCGGTCGTTGCGGCCATGGTGCATCGGGCCATCGGCGACCAATTGACCTGCATCTATGTCAACAACGGCCTGATGCGGACCGGCGAAT
Organism: Desulfobulbaceae bacterium; assembly: GCA_019163135.1. GTDB lineage: Bacteria > Desulfobacterota > Desulfobulbia > Desulfobulbales > Desulfobulbaceae > Desulfobulbus. The sequence goes on from JAFLKR010000126.1 coordinate 10,920, forward strand.
CAGAAAGTGTCCTGCGCTTTTTCCGGGAAAAGACCCACCTCAAGGTGATCGACGTCGATGCCGCCGATTTTTTCCTCAAGGCTCTGGACGGCATCAAGGACCCCGAGGAAAAGCGCAAACGCATCGGTTACGGTTTTATCGAAATCTTCGAGGAAGAGGCCCGTAAACTGGGTGCTGTCAAGTACCTGGCCCAAGGGACCTTGTACCCCGACGTGATTGAATCGGTGGTCTTCCGCGGCAAGGCACCGATCAAATCCCACCACAATGTCGGCGGCCTGCCCGAACGGATGCAACTTGATCTGATTGAGCCCCTCCGCGAGTTATTTAAGGACGAGGTCCGCGAACTCGGCCTGGAACTGGGTCTGCCGGAAGAGGCTATCTACCGCCAACCTTTTCCCGGTCCCGGCCTCGGCATCCGCATCATGGGCGAGGTCACCGCCGAGCGTCTCCGCATCCTCCGCCAGGCCGATATGATTGTCCTGGAAGAGATGAAGGATGCCGGCTGGTACCGCAAGGTCTGGCAATCGTTTGCCGTGCTCCTACCGATCCAGACCGTCGGGGTTATGGGCGATGGCCGCACCTACGAGCACGTCATCGCCCTGCGGGCAGTGGACAGCAAAGACGCCATGACCGCCGACTGGTCGCGCCTGCCTTATGAAATTCTGGGTCGAATCTCCAACCGGATCATCAACGAAGTTCGGGGGGTCAACCGGGTGGTGTACGACATCTCTTCCAAGCCGCCGTCCACCATTGAATGGGAGTGATGGAGGAGCGAGGGGCAGCTTCGGAATTCAATCAGCAAAAAAGTATATCCATGTTGAAGACAGCAATTTATGTAGATGCGGAAAACATCAAGATGTGCGGCGGCTACGGTATGCGCTACGATGTGCTCGTCGGCCTGGCCAACAACACCAACTCGGTCATGCTCCGCGCCAACTGCTATCTGGCCGAGGACCTCGAACGGACCCAGCGAGATCCGGATTACCGGCAGAAGGTATATTCCTATCACAACATCCTGCGGCAGTGCGGTTTCAAAATCATCAAGAAATACGTGCGTCGCTTCAAGGATGAAGACGGCAACATCACGACCAAGGCCAACGCCGACATGGACTTGGCTATCGATGCCCTGCTGCAGGCACGCAATCTCGACCGCATCATCCTGCTCACCGGTGACGGCGATTTCCTTCGACTGATCATCGCCCTCCAAAACATGGGCTGCCGGGTGGAGGTCATCGGATTTCACAACGTCAACAAGGAGTTACGCGAAGTCGCCGACTCCTACATCTCGGGTTTCCTGGTGCCCGGCCTGCTGCCGATTGCCGGCAGCACGGCTGGCGACAACAGCGATCAATGGCAACGCGGCACGGTCGCCAATTTCAATCAGGACCGGGGCTTTGGCTTTTTCCGATATTATCGGCTGCAGGATAATGTCCTCCAATCGGAGACGGTGTTCTTCCATCTTTCCAAATCGACCTTGGCCTCCGATCATTATTTTCAGGAGCCCCACCGAATTTTTGAATTCCGGGTGGTGGATAACCCGGCCAACAACAACCGTTCCGAGGCCTGGGATATCCGGCTCCTCAAAGAGGGTTGACCAAAAAATTGCTCCGGGAGGCCCAGCAAGCCATGATAACCAGCAACCGCCTTCTGCTTGCCGGAGACATCGGCGCCACCAAAACTGCACTCGCCCTCTATGATGCCGCAGGGTTTCCCGAGCCACCGCTCCGACAACAGACCTACCGCAATGCGTTGTTCTCCTGTTTCGACGATCTCCTCCTCGAATTTCTCCACCAAAACGCTCCGCAACCGACCTCTGCCTGTTTTGGCGTTGCCGGTCCGGTGCGCGCCAATGCGGTCAAGATGACCAATCTCAACTGGTCGATCACCGGCGATGCCCTGCAAGCACGTCACGGTTTCGCTCGCGTGGAGTTGCAGAACGACCTGGTGACCACGGCCATGGGGGCAATCCACCTGCCGGCGACAGACCTGCATCCCCTCAATCTTGGAGTCCCGGAAGCCGGGGGGGTAATGGCGGTGCTGGCGCCGGGCAGTGGTTTAGGTGAAGCTTTCCTGGTCCACCATCACGGCGCGTACCATCCGTATCCTTCCGAGGGCGGCCACGCCAGTTTTGCTCCCAGGAACGGGGAACAGATGGATTTGCTGGCCTTTATGCTCAAGCGTCATCCGCACGTTTCGGTGGAACGGGTCTGTTCTGGCTTGGCAATTCCCGAGTTGTTCGCCTTCATGACCACCAGGCACCAGGTGCCGGCATGGCTCCTGGCCGAATTGGAGGGGGCCACCGATCGAACCCCGGTGATCATCCAGGCCGCTCTGCATGCCCTGCAAGGCAAGCGCGCCTGCGACATTGCTGTTCACACCCTGGCCCTCCTGGTCGATATCCTGGCCGATGAAGCGGCCAACCTCGCTCTCAAGACTCTGGCGCTCGGCGGTCTGTTTTTAGGCGGCGGTCTGGCACCGCGACTGTTACCGTTCCTCACCCCCGAACGCTTTCTACCGATCTTTACCCGGGGTGCCTACCATGACCTGCTATCCCGAATTCCTATCCAGGTCATCTGCAACCCGCACACCGCCCTCCTCGGGGCGGCCCATGGGGCTGCGACCTTGGACCAGGATTCAGGTCAAACGGCGAATGTCTAGTCTGCAGTACTGAGTACCTGTTAGAAAAAAATTGGACTAAATTGCGCTCAGGTTTTGGTCTGATTTGGTAGTGGTGACCAGCGCAAAACCGCAGGTATAGCAGGGTTACGTCGAGGATTTTGCGATTGAGCCGCAGCCAAAGATGACCCAAAAATGAGATGCAGGATGTTCAATTTTTTTTCTAACAGGTACTAAGCTCATCCCAGGATTGTTCCGCCTGGAGCGCTCCATTGACGTACTGTGCCCACCAGGTCATCAGATAAATCCCGTTGGTTGTTGCAAATCGAGTCTGCCATGGAACTCTCCGTTTTTTCCATTTCCCAACTGCTGGTCGGGGTGGCCATTGGCTTTGACCTGTTATCATTTCAGTTCAAAGAGCGGCGGCGGATCATTGCCTGCCTGGTGGTCTCCTGCCTGCTGGTGGCGATCCACTTTGCCCTCCTTGGTTACTGGACCGCTACCGGCCTTGGCCTGTTGGCAGCCCTGCGATTTGCCACCAGCCTACTGACCACCTCCAAAGGGTTGATGGCGGTATTCATTGGTGCGGCCCTCGTGGTCGCCGTGGTCACCTTCCACGGGATATTGTCCATCCTGAGCTGCCTGGGCTCGATTTTCGGCACCATCAGTTCGTTCTGCCGAACCGACAAACGCCTCCGCCAGCTGATGCTGATCGCCACCAGCCTGTGGTTGGCGCATAACTGCCTGGCAGGCTCGCCCACCGCCATCCTCATGGAAGGCTTATTCATCTGCAGCAATCTGGTCGGCTATTATCGTTTTTATTGCCGGCGGGCGGCTAAGCTCTCTTCGCCGCCATGAACTATGGAAAAAAACAAGAAAGGGCCGGTACGAAGCAATCGTCCAACCCTTTGAGAGAAGCGCGATCAACGTGCTGTGGGGACCGGCAGGCGCTCGAGCCGCTGAAAAATTTCTCGACCGATCCAGGCATCGGTGGCGGCATACTGAATTTGCTGGGGAGTGAGATCACGGTTGGCCCAGTTGGTGGTTCGGGCTGACTTGGAGATGCGGATGCCGCAGATCACCGCCGCCAGCCCTCTGAGCCCCTGATTTTTCATCCCTTTATGGCGGGCTATCCAGGCCAGATCGACAAACCCCTGCGGTTGAAAAGGCTGCACTTCCTGGAGACTGAGCAGATCGAAATCCGGCGCAACCCCGGCCTTGACGACGGCCGAATCACTCAAAACGGCGAGGAGGGCGTCCGGCAACCCGGTCTGTTGGAGCTGAAATAAAAAAACCTCCTCTGCGGTGGCCAGTTGCAGGAGGCTGGGGGAATATTTCTGTCCTTTTTTGAAGGCGGGTCTGGTCTCGGTATCAAATCCCAGCACCGCCGCCTGCGACAGGCAGGTCACCGCCGCATGCACTTCTTGCGATGTCCGCACCAGATGGGTTGGCCCTTCCCAGCGCCCGATGGGTAATAAATTGATCGCTTCTTTATCGATACGAACCATTACGGTGAGTTCCTGAATAACTTACTGTTTTAATGGAGGACAGAGAATCTGGCGTACGCTCACAACCGGGATCAAAAGGTGGCACAGCAAATAACCATCCATCAAACCCGGCCCATCACGGGGCACATGCCTGTAACAGGTCAAAAGAACGGCTCTGCGGTGGCCGTCAGTCCAGCACAACACCGGCCCCCCCATCCCCTCAAGCCGCCAATCTGCCACGAACGATCCGAATTGAAAAGCCTTTTTACCGCCAAGCCCCCTGCCTTCCTGTTCCCCCAGTCACCGTTTTCAATGCGGATCCTCGCTGCTGCGAACGATTTCTCCTTCCACCAGGTAGATAATCTCTTCGGCAATATTTTTGGCCCGGTCGCCGATCCGCTCAAGGTGGCGGGCGATCAGGTAGAGATTAACCAGGCTGGCGGCATTATCGTTGCGCAACCCGAGTTCTTTGATGATGGTTAGGTAGGCCACATCGCGCATCCTGTTGATTTGGTCGTCAATGAGAAATATCTTGCGGGCCAGGCCGGCATCTTCGGCGACCAGGCCGTCAAGGCTCATCTTCAACATCTCCAAGGCCTTGGCGGCCATGGGCTGATAATCAAGGACAAAGACAAAATCAGCGGTTTTATTTTTATTGATGGTCAAGATTCGTTTGGCGATATTGACCGCGATATCGGCTATCCTTTCCAGTTCGCTGTTGATCTTGATGATAGAGACGATCAACCGCAAATCGCGGGCCACCGGCTGGTGCAGGGCGAGAATTTTAAGGCATTCCTCCTCCACCCGAACCTCCATGTCGTCAATCTCCCAGTCCGAGGTCATGATCTGCACGGCCTGGGCCTCGTCTCTGTTCTCCAGAATCGTGCAGGCTCGCCGTAGACGGTCCTCCACCAAGGTGCCAAGTTCGAGAATCATCTTCTTCAGTTGATCGATCTCGCGATGGAAATGCATATGTCGGCTCACGGGCTTCCTCCAGAATATTCTATTGATAGACAGTCCTACTCGATAAACGTATCTTCCAAAATACAAGCCATTGATTACCGATCTGTTAAAAATAGATTAGGATAGCATTAGCTTTTTCCTTTTTTGTTGCAAGCGTAAGAGTACTGCATAACTATGACCTTACAAAAGATTCTGCATCAACTTTAACGGGAGCAATCAGTGAAAAAATCCAGCATTCTGGTGGTCGAGGATGACACCGACATCCAACAGCTGGTCAGTTACAATCTGATCAAAGCCGGCTTCAATGTCACCTGCGCCGACAGCGGCGAGGAAGCGTTGCAACGGCTCAACCGGGAGACCTTCGATGCCATGGTGCTCGATCTGATGCTGCCCGGCAAAGATGGCAATGAAGTCTGCCGGGCTGTTCGCAATGAGGAGACGACCAAAGCCTTGCCAATTATCATGTTGACCGCTAAAAGCGAGGAGGAGGATATCGTCGCCGGCCTGGAAGACGGGGCCGACGATTATGTCACCAAACCCTTCAGCCCCCGAGTGCTGATCGCCCGGATCGAGGCGGCCCTGCGCCGGACCCCGGAGACGACCACAGCGCCGGACGACACCATCGGCGTCATCACCCGTCACGGCATGGCCATCCATCCCGGCCGCCATGAGGTGCGGGTCAATGATGAAGCGGTGCACCTCACCGCATCGGAATTCACCATCCTGGAACTGCTGGCAGGCCGACCGGGTTGGGTCTTTTCCCGCCAGCAGATCATCGACCAGATTCGCGGGTATGACTACAGCATCACCCCCAGGGCCGTGGATGTGCAGATCTTCGGACTCCGTAAAAAACTGGGTGCTTCCGGAGCCTGCATCGAAACGGTGCGAGGCATCGGCTACCGGATTCGAGAATAATCGACGGTACTGGCCCCCTTTTCTCCCCTGGCGGCAAAAACCTCGACACCTGCGAGGGCCCAATCACCGGCCTCTTGCAGAGTCGCCCAAGCGCAACATTCATCTTTTCTGGCAGCTCTGCCCCGCCGACGTTCGGCTCACCTTCTTCTCCATGCTGCGATCCCGATTGAACTGAAATTACCTGGCCACCGGGGAGCACTGCGCCTCGCTATCCCCACCGTTTCGGTCGAAGCGATGCGCTCTACCCTGCAGTCGAAAATGTGTGTGATCGGCCTGACTGTGATTGGCCTGGCAACGCTGCTATCCCAGGGGGGCTCGCGAAATCAGCCGTCCGCTGGAGGAAATGAAACGCGGGGGCCGAAATGCTGACCCGTTGATAAAGATCAGCAGTGAGCATATATCTTGGGAGATGGCCGGGCTGGCCGCTCGATTAACCAGATGGCGGAACAGAGCAACCGGCGCATCCGGATCATCGTCCAGCGCAACGAATTGGAAGCGGTTTTTTCCAGCATGGCCAATTCGGTGGTGGCTCTACCGCCCACCAACGATCGTCATCCTTTCTCTATTAAAGAAGCAGACGATTTACGTCTACCTGTTTCAGGGATTCCCTGGCGGTGGCAGACTTAAAATCAGCTCCGGAACAGACGAAGGGAGGGCCTGCGTCGCGTCACTAAAGAATCGCAGGTAAGAGTAGATGGCCGGCAATCGACAGCAGCCAGCCGGAAAGGACGCCCAGGAGCGAGGTGATGGTCATCAGGCGGCAGGCCTGGTTGATATGGTGCAGGCCGACACACCCCAGTCCGACCCCGATGAAAGGTTTTTTGACCAGCACGCCGTGGTAGTAATTAGGCCCGTTCAACTGCACCCCCATAGCACCGGCAAAGGCGGCCTCCGGATAACCGGCGTTGGGGCTGGCATGGTGGGTCCCTTCATGCCAGGCCGTGACCAGAGCCCGCCGACCCGAAAGCCCGGCCTGCATCCTGGCGGCCATGGCGATCAAGGCCACGCTGAGTCGGGCCGGAAGAAAGTTGGCCAAGTCGTCGATCCGGGCGGCCGCCCGGCCGAAAAGGAGGTAGCGCGGGTTTTTGTAGCCCACCATCGAATCCAGGGTATTAACCATTTTGTAGGCCATGGCCAGGGGCGCGCCGCCGATGGCGGCAAAGAAGAGCGGCGACAGCACCCCGTCGACCACGTTCTCGGCCACGGTCTCCACCGTGGCCCGGGCTATATCATCGGCCTGATAACGTTCCACATCCCGACCGACAATCATGGCCACCTGGGATCTGGCCCGATCGACCTCACCCGCGGCAAGCAGATGAAAGATCTCCATGCCGGCCTGGGCCAGCGATCGGGCCGACAGGCAGTAAAAGAGCAGCACGGTCTCTATCGCAAAGCCGAGCAAACCATGAACCCGGTAGGCCAGGCCGATGACCAGCGCCGAAAGGGCCCAGCATCCGAGGATAAGAGAAATCGCAAAAAGGAGGCCAGCCCGGAATTCGCTCGCGCAGAGACGGCGAAAGACCGGTTCGGCCTTCTCGATGGCCCGACCCATCCAGCGGACCGGATGAGGAAGCCAGCGGGGATCGCCCACCGCCGCATCCAGGGCAAAGGCGGTAGGCAGGGAAAACCAGGGGAGCATCTCTAAGAGTGTGATTGGCATGCTCAGGCCTCGGGGGTAGCGGCGACCGCGGCAAGGAGATGACTGACTACCGCAGTGTTGGTGGCCGCATCTTTGAGGGCCACCCGGATATAGCGCTCGTTCAACCCGTAAAAGTTGGCACAGTTGCGGATGAGAAACCGCTGCTGGGCCAGCGCACCGCAGACCGCCTCCGCAGTCCGGTCCGCTGGCAGGCCTATGAGAAAATAGGAGGTGACGCTCGGATAGAGGGTTAGCCTTCCGGGACGCAGCCCCTCGACGAATCGACGGCCCTCCTTGGCCAGACAGGCATGGGTCTGCTCGAGGAAGGCGGCAACGGCGGCCTGATGGTCCCCGAGGAAACAGACCGCTTCCTGGGCCAGACTGTTAACGCACCAGGGCTGCATATAGCGGCGAAACCGATCGACCACGGACGGATTGGCGACAAGGAACCCGGCCCGCAATCCGGGCATGCCGAATATTTTAGAAACCGACCAGAGGACGATGACATTGTCGAGGCCACAGCGGCACAGGCTTTCGCTCTGCTCGGCGGGGACAAAGGGCAGGTAGGATTCGTCAATGATGAAACGAACCTTCGGATGGTTGCGACAGAGATGGAGCAGACCGGCGTGCGGGATCAGCTGTCCGGTGGGATTGTTGGGGGTGCAGAGAAAAACCGTGTCTATCCCGGTAAGTGCGAGCGCCAGCCGTTCCAGATCCGGTGCAAACCCGGTGACCGCTTCGGCCAGGAAAAATTCAGGTTCGATGTCGTGGACCCGGCAACCGTCGGTATAGTCGGCATAGGTCGGCCCGACGATGAGCACCCGAGCCGATTGGAGGGCCTTGCAGGCCGTATAGATGAATTGGGTAGTGCCGCCTCCGGCCAGAACCCGCTGTTCCTCGACTCCCAGCAGGGCGGCAATGGCCCGCACCGCCGCCCGGCCATCGACCTCGGGCAGGACCCGAATCCGGTCCAAGCGGTCTTTGAGGTGATCGATCAGGCCCGGCATGGTGCCCAGTGGGTTGATATTGCTGCTCATGTCGATGATCTCTTCCGGCCGGCACCCCAACTGCTCGGCCAACGCCACGACATTGCCCCCGTGTCCCTGGATCATCGCCCCATCTCCTGGAGATACGGCGGCAACAGGGCGGTGATCGCATCAATATCGAGATGGCGGACCGCATGTTCGGCCAACTGATCGTAGGCCTGATCTCGAGCCGCCGGGCCATGGAGCCGATCAACGGCAATGGTGGCGAGCCCGATGGTGGTCAGCCAGTGACGGGTGATGGCCGGGGTATCGAACAGGCCGTGCATGTAAGTGCCGATAACCCGACCGTCCTCAGCAAGGCAGCCGTCGGTATCGGCGCAGCTGAGCCCGTTGCGGCCCTGAATCTGCACCAGAGACCGGCCCTGCGGGGGCATGGTCTGTCCCATGTGGATCTCGTATCCCTTGCCGGGGATGCCATCCCAGGAAAAATCGGTCAAGGTGATGGTCTTTGGCGCCTTGAGCACAGTTGCCACCGGCAGCAGTCCTAAACCGGGGGTGGTGCCGGGCAATCCCTCAATGCCGTCGGGATCCTCGACTCGTTCGCCCAGCATCTGATACCCGCCGCAGATACCCAGCAGATGGCCGCCATCAGCGGCGTAACGCAGGATTCGCTCGCGCCAGCCAGTAGTGGTCAACCACTCCAGGTCGCTGCAGGTACTCTTGGTTCCCGGCAGGATCACAGCGCGGCACCCAGTAAGGTCCTGGGGCTGCTGGAGATAGACCAAACGGCAACCCGCCAGGTGGTCCAGGGGATCGAAATCGGTGAAATTGGAAATATGGGGCAGTCGGATGACCGCAATCGTCGGTTCGGCGGAGGAGGTCGGATCAAAGGGGCGGGCGTTCTCAATCACCACCGCATCCTCGGCCTCGATATGAAAATGTTTGTACCAGGGCAGCACCCCAAAAACCGGCTTGCCGGTCTTTTGCTCGATCCAGTCGACTCCTTTTTTGAACAAAGCGATATCGCCCCGGAAGCGGTTGATGACAAACCCCTTAATCTGGGCCTGCTGCTCCGGTGTGAGGCAGGCCAGGGTGCCGACAATCTGGGCAAACACCCCGCCGCGGTCGATGTCGGCCACCAGGATGACCGGAGCGTCCGCGTAGGCAGCGGCCCGCAGGTTGACTATATCGCCCTCCATCAGGTTGACCTCGGCGCATGAGCCCGCCCCCTCCATCACCACCAGTTGGCAATCCCGGCGCAGGCGATCCAGGGCCGCACAGCTCTGGGTGAACAGATACTCCTTTTTGGTGTAATACGACTGAGCCGAGGCCTCCATCCAGGCGGTGCCGTTGAGCACTACCTGCGAGCCCATATCGCTGACCGGTTTGAGCAGCACCGGATTCATGTCCACATGGGGCGGAGTCCTGGCGGCTTCAGCCTGAACGATCTGGGCTCGTCCCATCTCCGCCCCTTCGGGTGTTACCCCGGAATTGTTGGACATATTCTGGGCTTTGAACGGCGCCACCTGGATGCCCCGGTTGGCAAAGATCCGACACAGGGCGGTGGTGACGATGCTCTTGCCCACATCCGAGCCGGTACCGAGCACGGCCAGGCAGGCTGCTTGTTCTGACATATCTTCCTCCGAAGTAGTCGGCCCAACGGATAGGCCGAGGAGCTCTGGGGTTCGGCCTTGAATCATTGCTTACCCTTCAATTCCCTTGCGGGCCAGAATGCCCTGATCATAATAGTGTTTCACCATCCGCATCTCGGTCACCAGATCGGCCCGTTCCAGCACCAAGGGCGGGGCCCCCCGACCGGTGAGCACCAGTTCCACTTGCGGCGGCCTCCGGTCAATCAGGGCCAGGAGATCGTTTTCATCAATCAGTTGCAGGGCCACCGCCACATTGGCTTCATCGGCAATGACCACGTCATACGCTCCCGATACCAGTACCTGACTCAAAGTGACCAGCCCCTGATGAGCCGCATCAATATCAGCCTGGCAGGGTTCGGTAAGCAAAAAACAGCCCCGACCGAACTGCTCGATGGTTATGCAATCGGCAAACCGCTCCAAGGCTTTGATTTCACTATAATCGGCGTTTTTGATGAACTGGCCGATATAGACTCTGAGGTCAGCGCCGACGGCCCGGAGTGCCAGCCCCAGAGCAGCGGTGGTCTTACCCTTGCCGTCGCCGGTATAGACTTGAACAAATCCCTGCATCATCTTCTCTCCTCCCGAAGCCAGACAGCTGCTTTGCAGGCAGCAATCCGGCACGACGGCCAATTCCTGCGGTAAACAGCACCCTGAAAACCACAACCAGAAACAAGGTAAAGAGCTGACTAATAGATAATCGAGGGGGAACAGTCAACAGCTTTTCACTGCTCTCACCGGAGCAGGAGTCCTAGGATTGCACTGGCACCGGCGACGGCGACAGTCGATCAATTAAGAGAGCTGGATTTCCGGAGAACGCCAAGTTGTGCAGCCACCGACCGAGGCTTAACCAAGAAGTAGTTGGAAAAATAACAAAAAACATTACCTCCCGCCCAACTGACCTATACGATTAGACCTTTTAACAAGAGAACCATATAAAGCGCTAAACTTTCCCAATTACCTTTGCCAACCGATCCTCTGCGGTGTTCCGGCCGGGCTGATCTGTGCCCTCCCTTCGCAACCGGTCAAGGCCGATGAGGAACCCTGAGGGCGCCGTCGTTCAGGTGTAGTTCACCATTGGCGCCGACCTTTCCGGTTTCGATCCGGCAAAAATCCGTATTGGCCTGACCTGCCAGTATATCCACGTTGAGGAAGACGAGATCACCACCTTTCAAGATAGCAATGTTACAGATCCGAATAACCCCATCGTTATGAATTCGTCCATCCAGAGAAATGCGGGTGACCAAGTCTATGGGATTGAAGGCAACCTTTTCATCGAGACCCTCAACGGTTTTAATGGATCGGCGGAACTCCTCGGCTTCTACGGCAACACGGATATTCAAGGGGGTGCAGGGGCAGACTACAGCCTATCCAACAGTTTTTTCCTGGATGTCAAAGCGATGTTTTCTTATTCCGAAATCGGTATACGGATCAAGAACCGTCCGGAAATCTACGGCGGGGTTAAGACCTTGGAAAATTTCGATCCGGCGCAAAACAAGCGAACTGTTGATAGCGCCTGTATCTTAGTCCCTGCATCATATTGAACCGCAAACAACGAGGGCCGGTGCTGAGCGTAATCCAGACGATTTCGACCGCAAGACCCTTCCTGCCACCGCAGAGGCGCCTGTCTGATAAATCCCAAAACCGCCGATATTCCGCCCCCAAACCACAGGGAAACAGTACCGCCGCCTTGAGACAACCTGGCAGGCCACAAACGCCCGCGACCGTTGCAATACCTCGAACCCAAAAACGCCAACCGCCCTTTCTAATTGTTTTTATTGAAATAAATATAACGAAGCATCCAGGAAAATATTTTTACTGGATCGCTATTTTCTGAAACCATGGAGTAGAAAGGGGTTACAGGATTTCACCGCCAGCTAAGATTAAATTTGAGCATTATTGAGCTTTCGTTAAAGAAATCGAGCTAATTGAAGATCGTCTTTTGTTGGCAAATTGTTAATAACTTCATAATAATCGAAACAACGCATTGATTTAAATGGGTATTATATGATTATTATTAAATTCAACGTCGTTCTTGCGACTTGCGGGCCAGCCCCCCTGAAAACTCTCTTGGCGACTAACAGTTGCAACGTGTGCATAACCATCTTGTTTGCTGCATGAAATCAGCCCATACCGCTTTTGACCGGAGCTGGGTTTTTCAGTAAATCAGAACCCATTCATCTGAACGGATTCTTACATGGTATTCGGAAGAACTTTTCTATAATAAAGGGAAACTATCTATGCTGTGGAATGCGATCAAAACTTCTTTGCACCGTGCTTTGCCAGCAAGCGAATTTGACCTGTGGATCAAACCGCTTGAATGTCGGCAACAGGACGGGCAAAGCCTTGAGCTGGTCGGACCGGATCGATTTTTCTGTGCCTGGGTTGAAGATCGTTATCTTGACCTTATCCGCCACACCGCCGAACAACTGAGCGCGGCTGCCGACGTCCAACTGACCATCGCCGAAAACCTGCCTATGCAGTTTGAAAGCGACCTTCGAGGCCAGCTGAAGCTCCCCGGAACCACCGGCGGCACCCGACTGCGTTCCCTCCATCCCGCCTTCACCTTCGAGCAGTTTATGGTCGGCGAGTCGAACCTGCTGGCCCGTTCCGCTTGCAAGGCGCTGGCAACCGGCGATGCCACCTTCGGCAACTGCCTGTTTATGAACAGCTCCACCGGACTGGGCAAGAGCCACCTGACCCAGGCTGTCGTCCATCAGGTGCTGCGCTCCGCCCCCTCGACCCGGCTGCATTACCTGACCGCCCAGCAGTTCTCGGCGGAGATGGTTAAGGGCATCCGATCCAATGCCATGGAACAGTTTTCCAAAAAATACGTCAACCAGTGCGATATGCTGCTGGTGGAAGACATTCATACCCTGACCGGCAAAAACAAAACCCAGGAAGAGCTCAACACCATCCTCGATTATCTGATCAAATCGGGACGGCGGGTCATCCTGACTTCGGCCCTGCCCCCCAATAAGCTCCAAGGGATTGACGATGATTTCCGCAGCCGGATGACCTCGGGTCTGGTGACGGGGATAGAATCGCCCGATTATGCGACCAGGGCCCGGATCATCCGCCACAAGCTCCAGTCGCACGGCCTGGAAGCCGACGACGATCTGGTGGGCTTTATCGCCGAAAACCTCCAGGGCGATATCAGAAGAATGGAGAGCGCCATCATCGGCATCAAGGCTAAATCCTGCCTGCACAACGCCCCGCCGGATCTGCGCATGGCCCGCGAAGTGATCTATGGGCTCATCGGCGGCGCGGTGGTGATCACCGGCGAATCCATCCGCGACCTCATCGGCAGCCAATTCCGGGTCAGCATCGATGACCTGCGCAGTCGCTCAAGGAAGCGTTCGGTCACCTTCCCCCGGCAACTGGCCATGTACCTCACCCGGAAATATACCGATAAATCGCTGGCCGATATCGGCAACATGTACAACCGCGATCACTCCACCGTCCTCTACGCGATCAAGACCATCACCAAGGACATGTCGCGGGAGACCTCGGTCCGGGAACAGGTCGAGCTGCTCTGCGCCAAGATCAAAAAATAACGGGGCGCTTCAGGTTGTACCCCTGAAGCTGTTCCCAAAAAATCCCCCCACCCGATAGCGTCCACTTGATCAAGTGAAGCGCTATCGGCTCAGAAGTAAACGCCTTTCACCTCGTGTTGTTCCCCTTTCGTTGACTGTGCACCGATCCTGAGTGCCACCTGCCGGGCCTCCTTGGTCATGTCGTTGATCCCGATCCCCTTCCAGCCAAAGCCGCAGAGATGGAGCTGGTCATGGGCGGCATGGACGCTCTTCCGCCATTCAAGCAGCCCGGTGTAGCCCGCCTCCAGTTGGGGGATTCCGGACCGGGGCCGCAAGACTGCAGTGAAATGCGGCGGCTCCGGCAATTCCATCAGCTGCCCCAGATCGCGATAGACCGCTTCGATCAGCTGGGCGTCGGTCAGCTCGAGCCGTTCGGGATGACGCCGGCCACCGACCAGGGCCTCCAGCAGTTGGTGTCCGGCTGGTGCCCGGCCGGGAAACATATGGGAGGAAAACAGGGCGCCTAAGGTAAAACGCTGCTCCTGTTCCGGGGCCAGATAGCCAAAGCCGAAGGGAATACGGGCACGCGCATCAAACCCAAGCAGGACGCTGAGGATGCGGGCCTCGGGGATAGCCGTAAGCGGCGGCGGCATGGTCGGCAAGGCCGGCGCCAGCAACTTCAAACACGGGTTGACCGGCAGAGCCAGCACCAGGTGGCGACAGCACACTTCGCCCTGCTCGGCCAGCACCCGCCAACCTTCGTTTTCCCGTAAAAGGCCATAGACGCCGTTACCGCAGACCAGATGACCGGTGGCAGCCAAACCCGCGGCCAACCGCTCGGGCAGCCGGGCCATGCCGCCGGCAAAACTGATCATAGACGGCAGCTCCTTTTTTTTCACATTTTTCTGTCGGCCCGCCCCGCGCATTTTACCGATAACCCCGCGGATAACCGATCCATGCTGCCGTTCCAGTTCCCGCACCCCTGGCATGACCGCATCGATCTTCAACCGCTCGATATCGCCGGCATAGGTGCCGGTGTACACCGCGTCGGCAAAGGGCAGCAAGGCATTGCCAAAGCGATGTGCCACCCACTGGGCCACCGACGGTTCCCCTGCCAACGGTTTTTTCCAGAGATCGGCCAACACCCGGAGCTTGGCGCGCATTGGAATCAGCGGTTCCTTTAGAATTTGCAACGGCTTTTGCGGGATGCAGCGCAGGCGCCCGTCCAAACAGACATAACGAACAAATTCGCCCAGTGGCGCAGTGGTCACTTCCGCATCCAGGCCAGCCATGTTAATCAGCATCCGGCTTTCCTCGCAGTTGTCGAGAAAGCCGTGCGGTCCCCATTCGGCCTGATACCCCGACGCGCTATAGGTTCCGATCGCCCCTCCGGGATCAGGGGATTCCTCCAGAACCAGCAGTTGCAGCTCCGGTTGCGCGGCCTGGAGAAAAGCGGCGGTGCTCAGACCGGAGATGCCGGCACCGACGATACAAACGTCATAGATGGAGGGTTGCATAGGATTCCATTGCTGCTTAGTTTGCCGCTAACCTGCGGCCTTAGGTTATCTTGACAGGAAATGATTCGTGCTTAACATGTTGCCCGGATAAATGATAGAGGCGCAGGCCTCAAACTATTGCCCGGAACAGCGCATGTTTCCGGTCTTATTACCACAACCAATACCAAAGATAAAAGGGGAACAGACCCATGACAGAAGCACAGGTTGAAACCAAGCAGTTTCAGGCGGAGACCAGAAAGGTCCTGGATATCGTCATCAACTCACTTTACACCGAGCGCGACATCTTTGTGCGCGAACTGGTATCCAACTCCGCCGACGCCCTGGAAAAATTCCGGCACCAGAGCCTGATCGAGAAAATCGAGTTCGACGCTCACGTGCCCCTGGAAATTACCATTGACTGTGACGATAAAACCCACACCCTCACCTTCACCGACACCGGCATCGGCATGACCAAGGAAGAGCTGGAAACCAATCTGGGCACCATCGCCCATTCCGGATCCCAACATTTCTTTGAGCAGTTGGCCGAAGCCGCTAAAAAAGACGTCAACCTCATTGGCCAGTTCGGGGTCGGCTTCTACTCGGTGTTCATGGCCGCGAAAAAAGTACGGGTGCAGACCCGCTCCTGGAGCGGCGAAGAGGGCTTTGAATGGGCCTCCGACGGCGGCGGCACCTATACCATCAGCCCGTGCCCAGGCTTACACCGCGGCACCAAAATCATCATCGAACTCAAGGACGATGCGCAGACCTACAGCTCCAAGTTCACCATCGAACGGATCGTCCAGCAATATTCCACCTTTGTGCCCTTCCCGGTCAAGGTCGAGGGCAAGACGGTCAACACCGTCCAGGCCATCTGGACCCGGTCGAAGAACGAGATCACCGAAGAGCAATATACCGAATTCTATAAATTCATCGGCAATGCCGGGGATGAGCCGATGTTCCGGCTCCACTTCTCCGCCGACGCCCCGCTGGCCATCAATGCCCTGGTCTACGTGCCCAAGGAAAACTTCGAGGTCCTGGGCATGGGTCGGATGCAACCGGGGGTCAATCTCTACTGCCACAAGGTACTGATCGATCAGCACAGCGAGAACATCCTGCCCGAATGGCTGCGTTTTCTCAAAGGAGTGGTCGATTCCGAAGATCTGCCGCTCAACATCTCCCGGCAGTCGCTGCAGGACAATGCCCTGGTGGTCAAGCTGCGCAAGGTCCTGACCAAGCGGTTCATCAAATTCCTGGGAGAAGAGGCCGAACGCGAGCCCGAAAAATATCTCGAGTTCTGGAAGGCCTACGGTATTTTCATTAAGGAGGGGGTAACCTCGGACTATGAGCACCGCAATGAGCTGGGTAAACTGCTGCGCTTCGAATCCTCGTCCAGCGAACCCGGCCAGATGATCTCGCTGGAAGAATATGTTGGCCGGATGAGAGAAGGCCAAGACAAGATCTACTACATCAACGGCCCGAACCGGGTGGCGGTCGAGTACGGCCCCTATGTGGAAATGTTCAAAAAGCGGGGCGTGGAGATCTTCTACACCCTCGAACCGATCGATGATTTTGTCCTCAACCACTTGGGTGAGTACAGCGGCAAGAAACTGGTCTCCGCCGACCGAGCCGACCTGCATCTGCCTGAATCGACTGAAAACAAAACCGAGGAAACCAAAGAAGTCGGCGAACCGCTGGAAGCCGGGGCGCTGGAACAACTCTGCCAATGGATGAAAGAGATCCTCGGTGAACGGATTGCCGAGGTCAAGGCCTCCAGCCGTCTGGTCGACAGCCCTGCCATGATCGTCAATGTCGACGGCTACATGACCTCCTCCATGGAACGACTCCTCAAGGCTTCGGGCCAGAACGAGGCCTTTGGCATGGGCATGAAAAAAGACATGGAGATTAATGCTGCCAGCCCGCTGATCAAGAAACTTGCGGCCTTGCGGGCAAGTGACGTGACCTTTGCCGGTGATGTGGTCGAGCAGTTGTACGATAACGCCATGATCCAGGCCGGACTCCTTGTGGATCCGATGACCATGGTGAAGCGCAATTACCGCATCCTCGAGCGGGCCGCCGGCGAACCTGCAGCTGCATTGTAATCGGCATATCCCATCTGCCGGCCGGCATCACCGGGCCAATCCATCCCGCCAATGCCGGCCTGGCGCGTAACGCGTCGGTTTTTGGTTGAATTATCCAAGGAAAGAGAGTCTGGCCTTGAAAAAAGGTTGTGTTCACGATATATGAACACAACCTTTTTTAAATTGCTCGGATTGTCCCTGGAGGGAATTTGATGCGTTCATCCCTGTTCTTGCTCTTCATTACACTTTTTTTGCTTAGCGGTTGTTATTCCAAGCAGGTCAGACACCTCGCCTCCGATGCCGTGCTGATCAAGCCGGGGCAGACAACCGCCAAAGAGGTCCAGAAATACCTTGGCGAACCCAACGGGCGGCGAGAGGTCTCCCCCGGGGTGACCGAATTTGTCTACCATGAAGACCAGCCGGGAATATTCGGAAAAATGCCGGTGCTCGGCACCATGACCGGCCCCTCCGGGTATGAAATGATTATTGTCACCATCCAAAACGATGTGGTCACCAACTGCGAATTCCGCAACTTCAGCACTTCTGATCGTAAATGGATGGAAGATTACACATGGGAAGAGGTCAAGTGAGTCCACCTTCGACCTTTGATATCAACCGGGAACGGATGATCGAAGAGCAGCTGATAGCTCGGGGTATCAACGACCAGAAAATCCTGGATGCCATGCGCCTGGTGCCGCGGCACCTGTTCGTCGAGGATGCGATGCAGGCCCACGCCTATGGCGATTTCCCCTTGCCGATCGGCAGCGGCCAGACCATTTCCCAACCCTACATTGTGGCCCTCATGACCATGGCCCTCCACCTCAATGGCTCGGAAAAGGTTCTGGAAATCGGCACCGGATCGGGTTACCATGCGGCGATAATCTCCCGCCTCTGCAGCAAGGTGTTCACCGTTGAACGAATCGATG
Source organism: Desulfobulbaceae bacterium (assembly GCA_019163135.1). Taxonomy (GTDB): domain Bacteria; phylum Desulfobacterota; class Desulfobulbia; order Desulfobulbales; family Desulfobulbaceae; genus Desulfobulbus. The sequence continues at coordinate 29,211 of JAFLKR010000126.1, forward strand.
GTCTGGTGGGACGGGCACGGAAAGTGTTCGACCGGCTCCGCTATCATAACATCGTCTCGCGCATTGACGACGGCACGGTTGGCTGGCCTGCGGAGGCGCCTTTTGACGGGATACTTGTGACCGCCGGCGGCCCGCGCATTCCCGAACCGTTACTGACCCAACTTGCCGATCCCGGCCGCCTGGTCATGCCGGTGGGTAATCAAGACGCGCAGGAATTGCAGGTAGTCGAAAAACGGGACGGCGTCATCACCGTGCAAACCATCGAGCAGGTCCGCTTCGTTGATCTGATCGGTGCCTACGGCTGGCCGAACTGACCCCGAACTCCGGCCTGCACCGTCTGGCAAACCAGCACCCCGCACCGATTTAGCCGGAGGTGTAGTTCCTGCCGGTGGTTTTCAAGCCTCAGGGCCTGTACGCTGCTCCCCGCCTCCTTCACGCTGCCCCTCGGCCTATCGGACAAACTTACACCCCCTGATAATCCGTCGGCACCCTGAAAAAACCCGCTCCTCCGCCAGGAGGAAAGGAACGATGCCGAACTATCGGTTTCAACCCCCATTGGTTACGCCCCATGTCATTTCTCAACAGTGAAGCCCTTCTCGATCTGCTCGTCCAGGAGCGGTTGCTCACCACCGAACAGAAGCAGTTCGTAATTCTGCACCGTGGGAAGCAACGCCAAAAACTGCTCAAGCAGTTCGGCGGCCGCCGACAGGATGACGATTTCAAACTGGACAAAGGGGTGCCTGATCTGGTCGACATTATTGTCTCCCTTGAGCTCGAGATCGGCGGCGCCAAAAAAACGGTGCTGACCGAAGAGATGATCATACGCGCCGTCAGTCACGACCTCAAAATTCCTTTTAAAAAGCTCGACCCGCTGGAATTGGATATCGAGATCGTAACCAAGACGATTCCTAAATCCTTTGCCGTCAATCACCTGATTCTGCCGTTCGAGCTTAATCACAACATCCTTTCGGTCGTCACCTATCACCCCGATAACCACCTGGCGCTGGAGGATATTGAGCGGGTCAACCAAGTGACGGTGCGTCCGTATCTATCGACCCGGACCGATATTAAAAAAATCCTGGCTGAATTCTTCGGATTTCAACGCTCGATCACCGCCGCAGAAACCCAATTCGGCACCACCGGAACCGCCACCACGGTGGATATCGGCAATCTCGAGCAGTACGTCCGCCTTTCGTCTGCCAAGGAACTGAGTTCCACTGACCAGCACATCAAGGCGGCAGTGAACCACCTATTCAGCTATGCCTTGGAGCAACGGGCCAGCGATATCCACATCGAGCCCAAACGGGATATCTGCCTGGTCCGTTTCCGGATCGACGGCATCCTCCACACCATCTACAAACTGCCCAAGGCGGTCCATTCAGCGATCACCTCGCGGATCAAGAGCCTGGCACGTATGGATATTTCCGAAAAGCGGCG
>JAFLKR010000148.1 GCA_019163135.1 Desulfobulbaceae bacterium
AAAGAACTGTCGGCCTGGTGTACCGAAACCGACTGAAGGGGTGAATCCAGATCCAAGAGATACACAGAACTGACATCTTTTAAAAGCCAGTAAGAGATCTCGAAGAAACATCAAACCGCAGGATCGTTTGTTGACAACTGCCCAATGATCTTGTTATATTATAAAGTTTTGGAAAATAATGAGCGGGAATAACTCAGTGGTAGAGTGCAACCTTGCCAAGGTTGAAGTCGCGAGTTCGAATCTCGTTTCCCGCTCCATCGGTAACGAACCTAAACTGGCAATGCTGGTTAGTGTCAAAGTTATCGTTCTTCGCCCACGTAACTCAGTGGTAGAGTACCTCCTTGGTAAGGAGGAAGTCATCGGTTCAATCCCGATCGTGGGCTCCAATGTTTGCACTTTTATCCGTACCTTCCCCCTCCCGCTCCCCCCTATTGATCAACCAATAAAAAATAGCACCATTCTTAGTGCGCCCTCCCCTTAATGTCCTGCTTAATATTGACGTGGTTCTTGCTCAAATGTTACGTTGCCTGGCTTAGCTGGCAGTTTTTCTCGCCAAGGATTCGATGTTTTTGTACCCGATATTGTCCCAATGCGAAATATTTTAAAAATAACCGCAATGAAAACAAAACATTAGATATCCAGACACCATGCATGTGTAGCACGGGCATACCGCCAAAAACATTTACCAACGGGGAAGAACGTATGAACAAAACCATAGGAGCCGCAGGGCTGATCCTGCTGGCGACCGCCGGACCGGCCATGGCCTCAGGGTATCGCATTCCGGAACAATCGGTGAACTCCACCGCGCGGGCCGGCGGATATGTCGCCTACACGCCGGCCGCCGACGCCAGCTACTACAATCCCGCCAACATGTCCTGGCTCGAAAACCGGACCCATCTGGAGGCGGACGCTACCTGGATTCACCTTACCGGGATTGAGTATACCGACAACCGCACCGCGCTCTATAATGGCGAATCGGAATCGGAAAACTTTCTCGTACCAACTTTTTTTGCGGTCTCGCCCGAGTACAAAAATTTCCGAGCCGGCTTTTCGGTTACCGCCCCGGCCGGTTTATCGAAGCAGTGGCAAAACCCCTACCCTCGAACCTCTGCCGAGGAATTCAGCCTGAAGGTGTTTGATATCAACCCTTCGCTTTCCTATAAATTCTGCGACCGATTTTCCGTGGGTGCCGGGGTTCGCGCTATATATGTCGATGGCAAGGTGAAGAGCAGCGGGGTGGTCATTCCGCCCAGCGTTACCGCCAGCAGAGATATGGATGGCGACACCTGGGAGGCGGGCTACAATCTGGCCCTCTCCGCCCGCCCAACAGAGAAAATGAATGTGGCCCTGACCTACCGGTCGAAAGTTGATTTGGGGGTCGAAGGCACTGCCAACCTGGCGACCAACTACCCGGTGGGCCCCCGCACCTACAACGACGACACCGGTGTTGTAATTCCCCTACCCGCCATCCTGGCAGTGGCGGTCTCCTACACCTTTTTCGATCAACTGACCGTGGAGTTCGAATACGACCGGACCTACTGGTCCGATTATGAAAATCTCGATTTCACCTACCCGAGATCCCTGGACAACCGTGTGCTGACCGCAGCCTTTGATACCTCCAAGCCAAAAAACTGGTCGGATAGCGATGCTTGGCGGATAAGCGTCAGCTATGATCTCAAGAACAACTGGACCCTCATGGCCGGTTTCGCCATTGACGAGAACCCGGTGCCGGATTCGACTCTGGGCTTTGAACTGCCCGACTCCGATGCCCTGCTCTATTCGATGGGCGTACGGTATAAAGTGAACAAGAATCTGGAACTTGGAGCCGCTTATCTCTATGACGACAAGGAGAGCCGCGATGTCACCAACGCGATGGGGATCAATGGATCTTTTGATGACGCTGCAGCCCATCTGGTGACCGTCGGCCTGACCTACAAGCTGTAATCGTGCAGGTACAGCGACGGCAGGCATGCCGAGTGCTGCCGTCCCGGCGTCCTTCAGCGGAAGCAGGCCTCTTTGCTTCGACTTTTTCACCTTAAAGGAGACCCTGAACAACCCTGCAGGCCCCTCATTTTTTTAGGCATTGCTGACGGACCCGGAGATTTCCGGGTCCTTTTTTATCCCAGCAGCAGTTTGTTCGAGAACCGGATGATCGGCATGATAATCCAACCGATGATTCCGGTATAGAAAAGACCCAGCAGCAGCAGGAAGCCGAAAGGCTCAAGCCTGGCATAACTGTGAGCAGTGGCCGGGGGTAAAAGGCTCATCAGCACCTTCGAGCCATCCAATGGCGGAATGGGAATGCAGTTGAACACCGCCAGCATGATATTTATCCAGACACTCGCGGCCAGCATGGCGACCAGGGGCTGCAGGATAAAAAAAGGCAGCGCGTGGAGAGCGATCACCAGATGGGCCAAAGCGGCACTGGCGAGAGCCAGGAGGATGTTAGATCCCGGCCCCGCCAGCGAGACCAGCAGCATATCCTGGCGGGGATTTTTAAAATACCGGGGATTGACCGGGACCGGCTTGGCCCAGCCGATCTTCATGATGATAAAGGCGAGTACGCCGAGCGGATCCAGATGCTTGAGTGGGTTAAGGGTCAACCGCCCCTCGTTTTTGGCAGTGGGGTCACCCAGCCTGTAGGCCATATAGCCGTGTGCCAATTCATGAACGGTCAGAGCAAAAAGCAGGGGCGGTGCCTGGATGATCAGTTGCTGAATGAAGGCGTTGATATCAAAATTCATGACAATAGACGGTTCTCTTTAAAGGATGCTACTCGTTTGTGGTACAGACACGGTTTATCCGTCTTTAAACGATAAGAAGCAATGGACGAAAAGCGAGGGGAAAAAGGCCGATCAGGTTGGCCGCGGAGTTACGGGATACGTGGTGTGGATGAAGGCCAGGGCCTGTTCGTGGGTGCTGACTTCGCCGTCCAGTTGCATCTCGATCAGGTGGTTGCGGATCACCCTGAACAGGGGCCCGGGGATATAGCCCATGGCTTTCAATTCGTCGCCGGTCACCATGGGGGTCACCTTGCGCAGGGTGGTGACAAAGAGCGAGACCGCCTGCTGGATATAGCGTTTGCGGGCAATGGTCATCAGGTAGAGCAGCCCTTCATTGTCCAGTTCGGCCAGTAACCAATAGACCTCGCTGGGCCTTAAAAAAGGGCGTTTCTGCATATCAAACGCGATTTTCTCCGCGTCGGTCTTCTGCTGAATCAATTTTTTCCGCTGCTTGGGCGGGATGTCGAATCGGGTGCAAAAGCTGATCAGTTCCTTGGTCCGGGAACGGCTCATGATCGCCAATAAGTATACCATCCAGGTTTCGACCTTGTCCGGGAGATAGAGCAGCTTGAACCAGGAGATCGCCTGCACGGCCTGGGTAAGAAAATGGATAAAACGACGATCGATTTCCAAATTGGGACGAAGATCCGGCCAGAGAAAGGGAAAGAGCTTGAAAGCCGCCATTCGCCGCAACGAAGGGATGGGGTCGTCTTCCGAGAGAATGAGCTTGAGTTCGTGGAAAAATCGCGCTTCCGAAAACCGATCGAACAGGTTCATCTGCGCGGTGTTCTTGATTAATTTTTCGGTATGCCGGGTGATAGAGAAATCGAGTCGGCCCTCAAATCGAATCGCCCGAAAAACCCGGGTGGGATCCTCGACAAAACTTAAGTTGTGCAACACTTGAATCCGGCGTTCCTTGAGGTCATTCTGGCAATTGAAATAATCGACCAGAGTGCCGAACCGGTCGGGGTTAAGATGGATCGCCATGGCGTTGATGGTAAAATCCCGCCGGTAGAGATCGAGTTTGATCGAACTGAGTTCGACCGTGGGCATGGCCGCCGGATGTTCATAATATTCAAGCCGGGCCGTGGCCACATCGATCCTGGTTTGATCGGGGAAGATGACCGTTGCAGTACCGAATTTTTCGTGGGGATGGACGATACCGTGCCGCTGTTCGGCCAAGGTCTTGGCAAAGCGAATGCCATCGCCTTCAATAACGATATCAATATCGGTATTCTTGACTTGCAAGAGCAGGTCGCGCACGAAACCGCCGGCCACATAGGCGTTGCAATGCAAGCCGGCAGCGGTTTCGCCAATTTCTTGCAGCAAAACAATTACAGTGCGGGAGAGAACCTGGGCCATGACGCTGCTGAGGTTGCGGGTCCGCTCCACCGAAGGCCGTTCGTCGCCCCGAAGCAGATCCGTCGACAGATTGGCCGGATCATTGACCAACAGGCTGAGCAGATCGGTGCGGGTGATGACCCCGATAATGCTCTCGCCCCGGACCACCGGGATCATCCGCTGACGATGCTCGATGATCAGCTTCTGGATATCGGCCAGCGTCCCGCTTTCCGGCAGGGTGGCGATCTCGGTGGTCATATATTCGGCCACCGGCAGGCTGCCCAGTTTATGAAAAATGGCCTTTTCCGCCACCATCCTTGAGATTATCCCCAAAAGGCCGGCGGGATGCCTGCCAGTCTCCTGGCTGCCGCTGGACTTGACCACCGGCAGGACAGTGACGTTGTACCGGGTCATCAGTTGGTTGGCCTGATCAATGCTCACCTCCGGGGTGACATTGATCACCGGGGAACTCATGAGTTCGCCGGCAATGGCCTTAGGCCTGATATGGCGGTGCAGGTGGCCGACAAGTTTTTCCTCGGCCTCGGCGATGGTCAGGTCGCGGATGGTTGCCGAGGCGGCGGAAGCATGCCCGCCGCCGCCGAACTCCCTGGCAATCGTGCCGACATTAATCTCAGGGATGCGACTACGGGCGATGAGATAAGTCCGTTCCCCCATGCTCAAGAGGGCAAAAAGGACATCGATGTTTTCCATCACCATCAATCGCTGGACGACCACCGCAAAATCGTCAATATACTCCGCCAGGGTCAACTTGCTCACCACAACCGTCACCCCCCGAATGACATAGGAGGTGGCCTCTTGGCGCAATTGGCCGATAAGGTTGATCTGCTCAGAACTCAACTCACGGGAGACGAACTGGGTGACCACATCGAGATTGGCCCCATGGGCCAGTAGCCAGGCAGCGGCGGTCAGATCCTCGGGGCAGGTTGAGGAATGGAGAAAACTGCCGGTATCTTCGTAGATACCAAGTGCCATCAAGGTGGCTTCTTCAGAAGTCGGTACGATCCCCTGCTCCTGAAATAAGCGGGTGAAGAGGGTGGTGGTAGAGCCAAAGGGTTGCACCACCTCGACCGCGCCGCGCAAATCACCGGGGACATTCGGGTGATGATCGTAAATATGGACGATGACATTAGGATTTTGGAGACATTGCGCCAGGTTGCCGATCCGTTCCGCCTGCCGGGTGTCGACGATAATCAAACGCTGTACTCGAGACAGGTCGATATGTTTGATCTTTTTAAATTCGTAAATATTACGGAACTCCTGCGCCAGATAATCGCGAACGCTTTTTTCCTGAGAACCCGGAAAAACCAGCTCGGCAGCCGGGTAGAGTTTCTTGGCGGCAACCATGGCCGCCAAACTGTCGAAATCAGCACCGATATGGGTTGTGATAATATCCATGGCGGGATTATACACAACATACCCCATCTGTAAAGGAATCGTCCTCCCGATGCATAAGGGCGCTCCCGGCACCGACAAGCGCTTTCGCCAGAACTGATCAGAAACACGGGCAATATTGCCAAACCTTGAACTGATCACGCTTCCAAGCGTCAAATTGGTTGCCGACGTGCCTTGCAAACCTCCTTAATTTTCTTAAGCCTACCCACCAAGACCGGCAGATGCCCAGAAATAAAAACGTTTAGCATCATTTTGTTGTTGCTTGACAATTGACAACTAATACTATAGTGTACTCTACTTCCTAGGGATCACGAGCGGGTGTAGCTCAGTTGGCAGAGCACAAGCTTCCCAAGCTTGGGGTCGCGGGTTCGAACCCCGTTGCCCGCTCCATGCTAAAGGTGGCAAGGTGACCGATGCCGGCTAGTTCCGCCGGGGGTCGATCGGATTGGTGGATTCGCCGGTGTACGTGAAAGTGGGCTTTGCCCGCTTTTTTTATTGCCTTTTCACGAAAGCCCCCTGTCGAGAGACGGGGAAGAAAGTACTCTTTTTCCCAGAATTTCAACCGGAACGGATTAAAGCGCATTGGACACACCTGCTGATCGATTGATTGCAACCATCCAGGGGTTTGCCGAACCTCTGCTGGCGGAGATGGGGATGGAGTTGGTGGATGTCGAATATCGACGGGAAGGCCACGGTTGGGTGCTCCGATTTTTTATCGATAAAGAAGGTGGGGTTGGCATTGACGACTGCGCCAAGGTCAGCCGGGAGATCAGCGCCTATCTCGAAGTGGAAGATCTGGTGCCCAACGCCTACCATCTTGAAGTCTCCTCACCCGGACTGGAACGACCGATTAAGAAAAAAGAAGATTTTCTCCGCTTTGCCGATCGCCGGGTCCGGATCAAATTGCGTCAGCCCTTGGGTGACCAACGGGTGCTGATTGGCACACTGTGCGGCCTGGAAGGCAACACCGTCGTGCTGGCGCTGGAAAATGAAAAAGTCTGTATAGACATGGAAAATATATCGAAGGCACGCTTGACCCTGTAGCACCCGTATCGACCGATTCGAACAGGCGGCTCGTCAGGGCCGTGGAAACAACGGGAACGATTGCCTGAGCTGGAGCACAACAATGGTGGGAACAGAAAATCTGAAACGAATTGTCGATCAGATCTGCAGAGATAAAGGGATTGATCGGGCTTTATTGATCGATGCCATTGAAGAGGCCGTCCGATCCGCCGTGCGGAAAAAATATGGCAGCCGCAGAGAGATAGAGGTCCAGTTCAACGAGGATCTTGGAGAAGTTGAAGTCTTTCAGTACCGCACAGTCGTGGATGAGGTCTACGACGAAGATACGGAGATTTTGCTTGCAGACGCAAAGCGCCTTGATCCCGAGATCGAACTCGACGACGACCTCGGGGAAAAGCTGGACAACATCGCCGACCTCGGTCGCATCGCTGCCCAGTCAGCCAAACAGGTTATCATCCATCGCATGCGCGACGCCGAACGCGACGTTATCTACGAGATGTACCGCGATCGCGAGGGCACCATTGTCAATGGTATTGTTCAGCGCTTTGAACGGGGCGACATGGTGATCAACCTTGGCCGTACCGATGCTATTCTTCCCAGAGACGGGCAGATCCCCAAACGCTCCTACAAGCAAGGGGACCGGATTCGTGCCTATCTACAGGAAGTACGACGAGATTCCCGTGATTCTAAATTTCGTGATTCCCAGCTCATCCTGAGTAGAACCTGCAACGAATTCCTGATCAAGCTGTTTGAAATGGAGGTTCCTGAAATAGCTGAGGGGATCGTCAAGATCATGGGGGCGAGCAGGGAGCCTGGATTTCGGGCGAAAATCGCGGTCTCCTCGATTGAATCCGATGTCGATCCAGTAGGTGCCTGCGTCGGCATGAAAGGTTCCAGAGTACAGAATGTAGTTCAGGAACTGCAGGGGGAACGAATTGATATCGTCCCGTGGAGTCCGGACCCGGCCAAGTATGCCTACAATGCCCTGGCTCCAGCGGAAGTTTCTATGGTGGTGGTCGACGATGACCGCAAGGCTCTGCTCGTGGTCGTCCCCGACGATCAGTTGTCGCTGGCTATCGGCCGGCAGGGGCAGAATGTCCGACTGGCCTCCCGACTACTGGGATGGAAGATCGATGTCAAAAGCGAACAACGCTACTCCAATCTTGAAAACAAGGGCTACCTGAATCTGGCCGAGGTGGACGGGATGGATGAAAGCCTGGCCGACCGCTTGTTTGCCGCCGGTATCACCTCGGCGGCAGTGCTTGCCACCATGAATATCGAGCAACTGATGAGTTTAGCCAGAATAGATGAGGAGCGGGCGCAGAAGATGCAAAGAAGTGCCGCCTTGATCAAATCTTCTGGTGTGACAGCCCCCCCTGTCACTGCGACCTCCGACGAACCGGCGCTTGAGGTTGAGCCTGATGCCGAGTTGGAAAATACCGCCGAAACCGTGCAAGACGAGCCATCAGCACCTGATGTTGCCGTTGAAGAAGATGACGGCGACGCCCAGGATTGATGAACAAAGGACACATCCCGGAGCGAACCTGCCGGAGCTGCGGCCGAAAAGGCCCACGTTCCGTGCTGCTGCGATTTTATGTAACCGAAGGCAGGTTAATTGAAGATCTGCAGGGCACTTTGCCCGGCAGAGGGATATACTGCTGCAACGAAAGCACCTGCCGTGAAAGGTTGGCAAAAAGCAAAAAAGTCCTGAAAGCGGGCTGAACCTCCATGCGTGGCAGGTTATAGAGGAAGGGAGTGTTTGATGAGTAAGGTTCGTGTGTATGAACTGGCAAAGGAAGCCGGACTAAAGAGCAAGGAACTGGCAGATAAGCTTATAGCGATGGGATATCCCATTGCAAGTCATAGTTCAAGTATAGACGACGATATGGCAGCGGATATTCGAAAGAAACTCAAAGGTGAAGCTGTTACCGGGACAGCGGAAGGACGTATAGAACTCAGAACTCGTACTGAGAGCGTCGCTACGAAAGCCACAACGGTCATCCGTCGACGCTCCAAGGCCGAAAAAGAAGAGACTGCCAAGAAGGTGGAGGAGGCTGAAGCGCTGGTTTTTGAAGCTGAGACCCTCGCCTTTGAAGCCAAGTTGCAGGAACAGGCCGAGCAAGCTGCTAAGGCCCCGCAACTACCTGAGGAGACCGATCGGGACGTTACAGATGTTGCATCGTCCGCCGCGACGACTGAACCTGTTACCCAGGAAGAGATGGCCACGCTTGATACTCTGGTGACCGGACCGACGGCGACAGCCGAAGACGTGCCGAAGCAAATTCCGGTGCCTGAAGAGACTTCCGGTGATGAGCACAAAAAGCCGCGCCAACTGGCCCGGATCGTGGGGCGGGTCGTTATCCCGGTTCCGGAAAAAAGGTCCAGGCCTGTGGTGAAACGACCGCCGGCTCGCCCGCCTAAACCGGCTGCCGGCGATTCACCGGCTGTCGTGCCGGTGGTCAAGGATGAGGGAAGCAGGGTCGACGGTAAAGGCAAGAAAAAGGCTAAACGAATCGTTGCCGTCCAGGCCGAGGAAGAAGATAGCAGCAAAAAAGGCGCCAAGGCTGGAAAAAAAGGCAGAGGGCGGCTCGATTTCTCACCCGATGGCGACGTCGAGTTTATGCGTCCTCGCAAGGGCCGAAAAAAGAAGGACGGATCTCGAAAAGATCAAATAGATCAGGCTCCGGTCGCTGAAACCAAAGCCATTAAAAAGCGGATCAAAGTGGTGGAAACCATCAGTGTCGGTGATCTGGCTAAACGCATGGGCGTCAAAGCCAGCGAGGTCATTGCCACCCTCATGCGCCTCGGGGTTCTGGCAACCCTCAATCAGGCCCTGGATGTCGATACCGCCGCCTTGGTGTCCGCAGACTTCGGTTACGAAGTCGAACAGGCCATGACTGAAGAGCTTGAAGTCGAGGCCTTGCAGGAGCATGAGGTCGAGATGGGTGGCGCGGCCATGCCCAGACCGCCGGTAGTAACCGTCATGGGACACGTCGATCACGGCAAAACCTCCATCCTCGACGCTATTCGAAAAACCGATGTGGCGGCAGGCGAAGCTGGTGGTATTACCCAGCATATCGGTGCCTATCATGTGCAATCGCCTTCGGGCGATCTGACCTTTGTCGACACCCCCGGCCATGCAGCCTTCACGGAAATGCGCTCTCGGGGTGCCAAAGTCACCGATATCGTTGTGCTGGTTGTGGCCGCCGATGACGGCGTCATGGATCAGACCAAGGAAGCCATCGCCCATTCCAAGGCCGCCGAAGTGCCGATCGTGGTGGCAATCAACAAGATTGACAAAGACAATGCTGACACGGAGAGGGTCAAACGGGAACTAAGTGATTTCGGCCTAATTCCTGAAGAATGGGGCGGCCAGACCATCTATTGTCAGACCTCCGCAAAGAAGGGCATCGGCATAGAAGAACTCCTGGAAGCCATTCAACTCCAGGCTGAAATCCTCGAACTTCGAGCCGATCCATCGCGCAAGGCCAAAGGCACGGTCATTGAGGCGCAACTTCACAAGGGACGCGGACCAGTGGCTACCGTTCTTGTTCAGGATGGTACCTTACGTCCTGGCGATCAGTTTGTTGCCGGTATCTACAGCGGCAAAGTCCGAATGTTGACCAACGAGCGCGGTGAACATGTCATGGAGGCCGGTCCTTCCACGCCCGTCGAAGTGCAGGGGCTTTCTGGCGTGCCGCAGGCAGGGGACGCCTTTGTCGTGCTCACCGATGAAAAGATGGCCAAATCGGTAGCTGCATCCCGGCAACTCAAGGCCAGAGAATCCGAATTGGCTTCAGCCACCAAGGTTTCCCTCGACAATCTCTTCGAGAAAATGGCGGAACAGGAGGTTAAGGAATTGCGGGTTATCCTGCGGGCCGATGTCCAAGGGACGCTTCAAGCCTTCGGCCAAGCAGCGGAAAGCCTGTCAACCAAGGTTATCCGGGTTCGCAGCCTGCATGAGGGTACCGGCTCCATTACCGAAAACGATATCCACCTGGCTGCGGCCTCCGATGCCATCATCATCGGCTTTAATGTCCGGCCTACAGTTAAGGTGAAAGAACTTGCCGACCGAGAGCGGGTTGATGTCCGTAGCTATGACGTCATCTACCACGCGCTGGAAGATATCGAAAAGGCAATGAAAGGCATGCTTGAGCCAACCTTTGAAGAACGGGTAATCGGCACTGCCGAGGTCCGCGAAACCTTCCAGGTGCCAAAAATTGGTACGGTTGCTGGCTGCTCGGTCATTGCCGGTAAAATTGAGCGCAATGCCCGTGTACGGGTACTTAGGGAAGGGGTGGTTCTCTTTACCGGAAAACTCGCCTCCCTGCGGCGGTTCAAAGATGATGTCAAGGAAGTCTTGACCGGATTTGAATGCGGCATCGGCGTCGAACATTTCAACGACCTCAAGATTGGCGACAACCTTGAAGCCTTTGTTCTCGACGAGGTGGCTGGGGTTCTATAATTGACGACTATGCCTATGGAATTTGATTTCAAGCTTCCCGGTCTGGGGCGTCCAGAAAGTTCGAGGCCGAACCGCGTTTCCGAAGCGATTCAAAACGAACTATCACTGCTGCTGCTCCAGAAAACTGCCGACCCCCATCTGACCGGCGTTCTGATCACTAAAGTGATTGTGACGCCCGATCTCAAGCAGGCCAAAATTTATTTTTCCGTACCGGCTGGAACCAGCAACGGCCCGGCCCTGAAAGGCATGAAACGGGCCAAAGGCTTTTTCCGCAGCCACCTGGCCAAAGTGCTTAACCTGCGATACACCCCCGAGCTTCTGTTCTTTTTTGACAGTATAAACGAAGAAGTCCAGCGTATTGACACCTTGTTCCGCCAGATTGAAAAGGAACGAAAGAATGACGAGCCCTGATCAAACGGTTCTGGTGGCGGTACAGTCCAAGGGACACGTTCTGCTAGCCACCCACTATAATCCGGACGGAGACGCCTTGGGGTCTTTGCTTGGTCTCGCCGAAATTCTTGAAGGGATGGGCAAACAGGTGCTCAGATATCTCGAAGAGCCGGTCTCGCCGCTCTACCGCTTTCTGCCTGGTTGCGGACATATCCAGACCGACATGGAAAAAGTCAGGAATTTTGTTGCCGAGGCCCAAGGAGATATCGTCACCGTCTGCCTGGATTGCGGCGATGAGAAACGCTTAGGATCTAACAGCCAGGAACTGATCGGTTTCCGGCCGATGATGGTCATCGATCATCATCAGGGTAACAATGGTTTCGGCGACGGTTCCTGGATCGAAACGCATCGCTCTTCAACCGGTGAAATGATTTATGACCTGGCCGAAGCGATGGGAGCAGAGATTTCCACCCGGGCCGCCGAGTGCCTGTTTGCAGCGATCAGCACCGATACCGGATCATTCCGCTACGAATCCACCAGCGGTCACACCTTCGCGGTTGCTGGCGAACTCGTTCGGCGGGGCGTGCGCCCTGAAATCATCTCCAACCATCTTTACGATAACTATACCCTAGGTCGCCTACGCCTGATGCAAGAAGTGCTGGCAAGTCTCGAGATGCATGAGCGTGATCGGATTGCCATCATCAGAGTCACCCAGAAGATGCTCGAACGGACCTTCACCACCATGGAGGATACCGAATATTTTATTAATTTCCCTCGCGCTGTACGTTCGGTTCGGGTTGCGGTCTTTCTCAAGGAGGTAGCCCCGGGTGTTGTTTCCGTCAGCCTGCGGGCCAAAGGGCAATGCGATGTCTCACTGATCGCCGCCCAATTCGCCGGCGGCGGTCACCGCAACGCCAGCGGATATCGGATCAAGGGTCAGACTTTGGATGCAGTGCGCGACTCCCTGTTGCCATTATTACGTCAGGGGATCAGTGCGTAGCCCATGGTAAGCGACGCACCTGTTCGGATCGAGGGGCAGGCATGGGAAGATGGTGTTTTTCTGGTGGATAAACCTGCGGGCATGACCTCCTTTGCCATTGTCCGCAAAATTCGTTGGCTGCTCGGGATAAAAAAAGTCGGGCATGCCGGTACGCTTGACCCTTTTGCAACCGGACTGCTCGTGGTCTGTGCCGGCAGAGCCGCCACCCGATGTGTCGACCTGTTCATGTCCGGCCGCAAAACTTACAGAGCCCGCCTCCAATTAGGAATCGAGACCGAGACCCAAGATCCTGAAGGTACAGTCACTAGAACGACAACCGTACCAGCACTCAATCAGGAGATCATTGATGTCTGCCTGCAACGGTATGTCGGACCGCAGTTGCAAGCCCCGCCACCGTATTCGGCGGCGAAGCACAAAGGCAAGCCGCTGTATGCATATGCCAGGCAGGGGGTTTTTATCGAAAAGGCCGCCAAACCGATTGAGATTTACGCGCTCATTCACCAGGGATACGATGCCGACACCCATCAGTTGGACATTGAGGTCGAATGCAGTCGGGGCACCTATATCAGAGTGCTTGCCGCAGATATAGGCAGAGAATTGGGCTGCGGGGCCCATCTGATCGAACTTCGCCGAACCGTCAGCGGTCCCTTCTCCGTGGAGGCCTGCTTGCCGGGGATCAGACTTTTTGCCGAAGATGGCCTGTTGCTGCTACAGCACGGCCGTTACAGTATCGAAGAAGCCGTGCGCTTCGTTTCAGAGCCGTCGCTTTAAACTTGCCACAGTTTATCGGCGTAGAGTATAGAAGTCAGAAGTTGTATATCGTTCCTCCAGGTCGCCCCTCTGACCCAGAACCAGGAACAATTTATCCAGACTCCAGTAAAGGCTGAGGGATGTTGCTTTTCTGGTAGCAGAAGGACAAAAGGTGGAGAGCCCTATGGCACAGACTGTTGAAAAGAAAAAAGAAATTATAGAAAAATACAAGATTCACGATACGGACACCGGTTCCTGCGAGGTTCAAATTGCCCTCCTGACCGAACGTATCCAGTACCTCACCGAGCATTTCAGAACGCATTCCAAGGATCATCACAGCCGTCGCGGCCTGTTGAAACTCGTTGGCCAGCGTCGCAATCTGCTTAAATATCTGCAAAAGAAAGACGTCGCCAAATACCGGTCCCTGATCCAGGCGCTTGGTATCCGCAAATAAATCACATTCGGGCGGAGGACCACAATGGTCTTCCGCCCGCTTACCCCACGATGAACCAGGTCAGCAACAGCGGAAACGTCATAAAGACACAAAGGACACAGAGAGAATTGGCAAAGGATGGAGATTGTCGCTGCATCCTTTGTGCCTTTGTGACGGCATTATGTTGAACCGGACCCATCGTCACCCATCAATGCACATTCCGGGAGTTCCGGAACAGGAGTACGTATGAAACAAACATTTGAAACCAATATAGGCGGGCGAACCCTCGTCTTTGAAACAGGCAAAATGGCCAAACAGGCCAACGGTTCGGTAGTGGTTTCGAGCGGCGACACCATGGTGCTGGTCACCGTGGTTGCGGAAACCGAGTCGAAAGACTTGGGTTTTCTGCCGCTGACCATCGAATATCAGGAAAAGATGTACGCCGCCGGCCGCATTCCCGGCAGTTATTTCCGGCGTGAGATCGGTCGGCCCAGCGAGAAGGAAGTCTTAACCTGCAGGATGATCGATCGGCCGTTACGCCCGCTCTTTCCCGCTGGTTATTCCAGTGAAACCCAGTTGATCGCCACGGTCTTCTCGGCGGATCAGGATCTCGATCCCGATATCCTTGCGATGAATGGCGCCTCCGCCGCCCTGATGCTCTCCGATATCCCCTTTGCCGGACCGATTGCCGCCGCCCGGGTCGGGTATATCGACGGCCAGTATGTGCTTAACCCCAGCAAGACTCAGCTCGAAAATTCCCAGATCAGCCTGGTGGTTGCCGGTACCCGCAACGCCGTGGTCATGGTCGAGGGCCGGGCCGGAGAAATGGACGAGGCGGTGATCCTGGAGGCGATCTTTTTTGCCCATGCCGGTATCCAACCGCTGATTGATCTGCAGTTGCGTCTGCAGCAGGAGGCCGGAAAAACCAAACGGGTGGTGGTTGCACCGACCGTCAATGTGCCGCTCAAGGCATTGGTCGAGGCCGCGGCCGCCCCCGGCATGGAAGAGGTGGTGACCACCGCCGATAAAATGGCCCGATCCAGCCGCTACAGCCAACTCAAGGCCGAAGTGCTGGCCCTGATTGATCCCTCCATGTTCGAAGCTCCCGGCCAAGTCACGTCACTGCTCAGCGACTATAAAAAACAGGTGATGCGCGATCGCATCGTCAGCAAGGGGTTACGTCTCGATGGCCGGAGCTTCGAAGAAGTCCGGCCGATTACCTGTGAGGTCGGTATCCTGCCGCGGGCCCATGGCTCGGCGCTCTTTACCCGGGGGGAAACCCAAGCCCTGGTTATCGGCACGTTGGGAAGCGAACGCGACGAACAGCACCTGGAAGGCCTGGGCGGCGATGTCTATCGCCGTTTCATGCTCCATTATAACTTTCCGCCGTTCTCCGTTGGTGAGGTCCGCCGTCTGAGCGGTCCGAGCCGCCGTGATATCGGCCACGGCACCCTGGCCCGCCGCGGCATTGAAGCGGTATTGCCCGCCGGTGACGTCTTCCCCTACACCATGCGGGTGGTTTCCGAAGTTCTGGAATCAAACGGTTCCTCTTCCATGGCCACAGTCTGCGGCGCCAGCCTGGCGCTCATGGATGCCGGTGTGCCGGTCAAAGCGCCGGTTTCCGGTGTTGCCATGGGCCTGATCAAAGAAGGCGACCAGATAGTGGTGCTCACTGATATCCTCGGGGATGAAGATCATCTCGGTGATATGGATTTCAAGGTAGTCGGCACCCGAGGCGGCATCACCAGCCTGCAGATGGATATCAAGATTGACGGCGTTGACCGGGCTATCATGTCGCGGGCCTTGGATCAGGCTAAAAAAGGCAGGATTCACATCCTCGAGAAAATGGAAGAGGCCCTCGGAACACCTCGGGCGTTGGTTTCCGAGCATGCGCCTAAGTATATCACCATGAAGATCAACCCCGATAAGATTCGCGACATCATCGGCCCCGGCGGCAAGATTATCCGGGAGATGACCGCTGAATTCGAATCGAAGATCGACGTCGAGGATGATGGCACTATCAAAATATTCAGCAACAATTGTGAATCCGCCAATGCCTTGGTCAAACGCATCCAGCAGATCACGGCAGTGCCAGAGGTTGGCAAAATCTATGAGGGGGAAGTCCGAACCATCAAGGACTTCGGAGCCTTCGTGCAGATTTTTCCGGGCACCGACGGTATGGTGCACATCTCTGAACTGGCCAATGACCGGGTTAAAAATGTAACCGATGTCGTCAAGGAAGGCGATATAATCAAGGTCAAGGTCATTGATGTCGATAGCCGTGGCCGCATTCGCCTGAGCCGAAAGGCCGCCTTGGCGGAGGGTGAAGAGTAAGTCACTGTGTTGTCATAAACTGATAGAAAAACCGGTTTCCGCGCAAGCGGGATCGGTTTTTTTTTATTGAAGACCACGAGGATTCATTAGCGATTATTGAAGTGGTAAGAGGAGATGTGATGCAAACGGTACGTGTTTCCTTTACCTGGATCGACTCCCAACAGGCCGAGGGTCTGAGGTTACCAGAGTACGAGACGGCATTAGCTGCGGGGATGGATGTGAGTGCGGCCCTCAATGAACCGTTGGTGCTCGAGCCAGGCGACATCAGTCTGGTGCCCTGCGGGTTTGCAGTAGCGCTCCCCGAGGGCTATGAGATACAGGTTCGTCCCCGCTCTGGTTTAGCGGTAAAACACGGTATCACCGTGATCAATGCCCCCGGCACCATTGATGCCGATTACCGGGGTGAGGTCAAGGTGGGCCTGATCAATCTTGGCCGCACACCGTTTACGATCCGACGCGGCGACCGCATCGCCCAATTGATTATAGCGCCGGTTTGCCGGGCCAAGTTTCAGGTGGTGCCTGCGCTGGCGCCCACGGTTCGGGGAAGCGGCGGATTCGGCCATACTGGGATTGAAACAACGGATCGCCCTCGACCCGCTGCGGATACCCCATGAAATTCTCGGTCTTAGGCAGCGGCAGCAAGGGTAACTGCACCCTGGTGGAATCCGGTTCAACCCGCCTCCTTATTGACAACGGTTTTTCCGGCAAGGAAATTATCGGGCGCCTTAACCGCTTGGGCCTAGCCCCGGAACTGCTCACCGCTGTCGTCATCACCCACGAACATGATGATCACATCAAAGGGATCGGGGTACTCGCCCGACGGTTGAATCTCCCGGTGTACGCCAATAACGCTACCCATAAGGCGGCAGAACATAGGATCGGTAAGTTGCCGGCGCCGCGGGAATTCGGCACCGGCGAACCGTTCGTGATCGACGGCCTGCAGGTCCATCCTTTTTCGGTGTCCCATGACACCGCCGATCCGGTGGGATTCGTGGTGAGCGATGGCAACAGCAGCCTGGGATACTGCACCGACACCGGAAAAATCACCCAACTCATCAAGCATCACCTCCAAAAATGCCAAGCCCTGGTCCTTGAGGCCAACCACGATGTGCAGATGTTGCAGGCCGGGCCCTATCCGCTCGCGCTCAAGCAACGGGTGTTGTCCAGTCGTGGCCATCTGGCAAATGGCGACTCGGTCGATCTGGCTGCCCACCTGGCTGAACATCAATTGCAACTGCTGGTTCTGGCCCATCTCAGCGCCATCAACAACCACCCGGATCTTGTGCAGGAGGTTGTTCGCCGCCGGTTGCTGCCAAGTCACGGATCATTAAAGGTGTTGCTTGCCGGTCAGTTGCAAACCTGTCCGTTTCTGGAGATCACCTCTTAAAGGCCGGACGCGCAATCGCGGTGAGCAACATCCTGACGGTTCCGGGAACTTGACCTTGCACGCAGATACCAGCGAGGCTGGGTGCATGGCAGATGTTAAAACGAACGATCCCCCGATAGCAGATGAGGTAACGGCTCTTGGCACCTTTGAAAAAAAACCGTATTGCCTACCGCCTGACCTTTCAGGTCATCTTGTTCAGTACCGTGGTGGCGCTGCTGTTAACTGTCCTGCAACTGTATCTCGACTATCGGAGAGATCTCTCCGATATTTATACATTTTTCACGACCATCGAAGCAACCAGCATCAGGCCGTTGGAAGAAAGCGTCTGGATCCTTGATGATCTGCAGGTCAATTTACAGCTCGAAGGCTTGATAAAACGCCAGGATATTGTCTACGCTGCGGTTGAGATGGGCGATCAGATCGCCTGGACCAAAGGTGCGCCGACCTTTGCCAATAGCCTTTCCCGCATTTTCCCCCTGTATCATCAAATTCGCGGCGTCCCTGAACAGATCGGCCGCTTACGGGTGACCGCCTCGCTCGACGGGATTTACCAGCGCCTCCTGCGCCGAATCATCATCCTCCTCAGCAGCAATGCCGTGAAAACCTTTCTGGTTTCCGGCTTCATCCTTTTGCTGTTTCAAAGAAATATCACCAAACATCTCACTACATTGGCCGAATATTTTAAGGATATCGATATCCGCAACAGCAAACCCCATCCGTTGCAACTGGGTCGCCGCCCTTCCCACCAACCCGACGAACTCGACCAAGTAACAGCCACCCTCAACGCCCTCTGCCAGAGCGGTTACCGGGCCTTCCTCGATCTGCGGACTCAGGAACAACATCTTCGTCTTTTTTTTGACGCCACCGAAGAATCAATTGTTGGTGTCGACCGCCAAGGTGCCTGTACGTTCATCAATCGAGCCGGACAGGATCATTTTCTAGGCAGAACGCCAGATTCCTTTATCGGCAGTCCCATCCTTGAACGGTTTGCCCATGATTGTCGGGATTTGCCGCAACCTGACATGCTTGGCGAACAGGTCAGGACCACCATCAGAGAGAAAAGGGTCTTACTCACCGATGAAATGCCGCTGAGGCGGCCCGACGGCTCGTTGCTGTTGATTTCTTTGCGTTCCTACCCTGTACTCGAGCATAAGCAGTGCACCGGCGCCATCGTTTTCTTTGCAGATATCAGCCGACAGCAAAAACTCGAACAGGAGAAACAACTGTTCACCAAAATCATCCGCCAAGCACCGGCACTTATCCTTATCGTCGACTCCAACAGTAGAATCGAATATGTGAATGCCAGCTTCGAAACGGTCACGGGGTATGAGTCAGGAACGTTGGTTGGCAAAAACGTTCTCGAGGCTTTCCGTGGATTGCATCTCGAACAGCAGATCGAGGAGGTAAGCAAGTTGATCAACAAGGGGGAGACCTGGATTGGTACCTTCACCCGCACCAACCACCAGGGACGATGCATTAATCTAGAGGCTGTCATTTTCCCCATTTTCAATCAGGAAGGTCAACGGACTAATGTGGTGGCCATGGGGCGCGATATCACCAGGGAACTCCAGTTGGTTGAGCAATTACACCATGCGCAGAAAATGGAGGCTATCGGCAAGTTGGTCGCTTCCATTGCCCACGAATTCGGTAATCCGCTTCTTGGCGTCCGCTTTGCACTGCGCGAGGTATTGCAGCACCATGGAATTCCCCTGGAGGATAAAAATCTGCTGCGACTGGCGGAAAACGAATGCGATCGCATGCGCAAGTTGATCCGCGATCTGCAGCAGTTCAATCGGCCATCCACCGGTAAAAAAACAGATTTCGACCTGCATCGCATTTTGGAAGAGACCCTGATTTTACACCAAAATCTCCTAACAAAGAAACAAATCTCGCTCATCAGGAAATATGACCCACAGCCCATCCGTTTGTCGGCCGTGGAAGATCAGATTCGCCAGGTTTTCATCAACTTGCTCATCAATGCCGGCGACGCCATCGGGCCTACGGGCGGTATATTGACCATTGGCACAGTGCTGCGGAATGAAGAGGTTTTGGTTACGGTGGGTGATAATGGTCCTGGGATCCAACCGGAAAACCTCGACCATATTTTTGAACCTTTTTTCACCACCAAGTCGGCGGTTGAGGGAACAGGACTCGGCCTGCCGGTCTCCTATGGCATTGTCCGTGCCCATGGGGGCAGCATTGAAGTGCAATCAAAACCTGGAAAAACGGAATTTACCGTCAGGCTACCGCAAGAGAATGTGTCAGCGCCCATACTGCAAAAAGCCGGGGTAGCGAGCTAACCCCGCGGATGAAACCGCTGGTGGATGGATTTCAACCGGTCGACATCAATATGGGTATAGATTTGGGTGGTTGAAATATCGGTGTGCCCCAGCATCATCTGGACTGAACGTAAATCGGCTCCACCCGCCAAGAGATGGGTGGCAAAGGAATGACGGAGCATGTGCGGGCTGATGGCTTTAGCGATCCCCGATCGCAGGGCGATGTCCTGGATGATCTGCCAGAAACGGTTTCTGGTCATACTGCTGCCCCGGTTGGAAATAAACAGCAGGGGACTGGGCTTGCGTTTGAGAATCAGCGGTCGCCCCTGTTCGACATAGTCCCTGATGAGGGCTCCAGCAGTGGTGGAAAAGGGCACAACCCGCTCCTTGTTGCCTTTGCCGAGGATGCGGATATGACAGCTACTCAGATTGCAGCCGTTAACCGGCAGGCTGACCAACTCGGAAACCCGCAACCCCGAACCATACAAGAGATGCAGCATGGCATAGTTTCTCAGAACCAGCGGGGGCTTCATCTCGGGCAGTTGCAAAAGGGTATCGACTTCGGTGACGGTGAGGGCTTTGGGGAGCCTGCGGCCTATTTTGGGGGCGTCGATCTCGGCTGTCGGGTTGCCGGAGAGTACACCTCGCTCGCACAAAAAAAGAAAAAAGGCGCGTAGCGCGGCCAAGCGTCGAGCGTTGGATCGGGCACTTATTCGGCGTTCATGGCAGAAGCTAAAAAACTGCTGAATATGCTCTTTGTTGATCCCCTCAGGAGCCAAGGGGCTAGAACGATCGACGAAACTTAAAAAAGACTCTAGATCAGATCGATAGGCAAGGACGGTATTCTTGGCAAGCCTTCTCTGCACCGTCAGGTGCTGGAGAAAAAGCTGCAAGTGATCGATGTAGGCGTTGATCTGCAGGGGCGTCCGAATACGGATGATAAAAAAAAAGCCCCGACGGTTGCGCCGTCGGGGCTTTCAATTCAAAACCGGCTTCTTACCCGGTTGAATTTACGAAGTTTGCGCAGGGCCTCAGCTGCTTTACGGCGTTTTTTGACACTAGGTTTTTCATAGTATTCACGCCGTTTCAGCTCTCGTTTAATACCGTCGATCTGCAGTTTCTTCTTCAACTGCCTGATCGCGTATTCAAGGTCACCTCTGACATCGACTTCGATCATAATTGCATCACTTCCTTTGGTGGTTGGCCTAAGCCTTTAATAAGAGTGTTTTGTAAACTTCAAAAAATAACTTTTCCAGCAAAGCTTGTCAATGCAATTCACAAATTAATACCTGGAGCCCCGTTGTTTTTAGGTTCTCGACCAGAAACAATCAAGCTTGGTCTTGTTCGAAAATGGTTACTGAGACGGCTTTTCTTTTTATTTTTTTTAACCGCGATGGTAACATATTCAGCAACTGCTCAACCGGGCAGGCAAGTTACCGTGTTTATTCAACTGGAGATCGACGATGGCTAAAATTCGATTAGCGCTTATTGCCGGCGGGACATCAGATGAACGTGAGGTTTCGCTCAGGGGAGCAACCGGGGTAGCGCAGGCGCTGGACTCGGAAAAATATGAGGTAATCAGATACGACCCGGCGACCGATCTGGCCAAAATCGCGCTTAATGCCGACCACATTGATGTTGCCTTCCTCCTTTTGCACGGCGTTCATGGCGAAGACGGGACGATCCAGGGTTTTCTTGATCTGCTCGGCATTCCCTACCAGGGGTCGGGAGTTCTGGGCAGCGCCCTGGCAATGGACAAAAATCTCGCAAAAACCATGTATACGCTCAGCGGATTGCCAGTGGCCCCATGGGTCATGGTCGAACCGGGAGATCTTGCGGACACCGGCCGGATTGCCGCCAGCCTTCGTTTGCCCTGCGTGGTTAAGCCTGTCCGGCAGGGTTCTTCGATCGGTATGTCGATCGTGCGGAAGATCGATCAGCTGCCCGCCGCTTTACGGCTGGCCCTGAAACATGACAGTGCGGTCATGGTGGAGGAATTCATCAAGGGGCGAGAATTGACGGTGGGAGTGATCGGCAACGCCGAACTGACCGCATTGCCGCTGATTGAGATCATTCCCGACAGCCGTTTTGATTTTTTTGACTATGAAGCCAAGTATCAACCGGGTGCCAGCAAAGAAATTTGCCCGGCTCCGGTAAGTGAACAGATCAGGAAAAAGGCCCAAGAGTATGCCGTGGCCGCCCATCGCAGCCTGCAATTGCGGGGATATAGCCGCACCGATATGATTTTGGCAAACGAAGAACTCTATATACTTGAGACCAATACCATCCCCGGCATGACCCCCACCAGCCTGCTGCCCCAAGCCGCAGCCGAAGCCGGCCTTCCGTTCAGCGCTCTGCTGGATAGGTTGATTGCGCTTGCCTTGGAAAAACCGCGCAGCTTGACGGACTGACGCCCCCCCAACACCGTACCGGGGCCATGCCCCGGCAGTGTTTCCGCTAAAAACGGGTTTCGAAATAAGGTTCCAAAACTTTTGGTAACTGCACGGTCCCATCCGCCTGCTGGTAATTCTCGAGAATAGCCAGCAGGGTGCGTCCCACTGCCAAGCCCGAGCCGTTGAGGGTGTGAACCAGGCGGCTCTTTTTTTCGCCTTTGGGGCGATAGCGGATACCAGCCCTTCTGGCCTGAAAGTCAAGGAAATTGGAACAGGAAGAAATCTCCCGGTAGGTGTTCTGACCGGGCAGCCAGACCTCAATATCATAGGTTTTAGCCGCGGAAAAGCCCAAATCCCCAGCGCAAAGCGTGATGACCCGGTAGGGGAGTTCCAGGAGTTGGAGCGCGGCCTCGGCATCGGCCAGCAGACTTTCCAATTCCTCCCACGAGTGTTCCGGGGCGGTGAATTTCACCAGTTCCACTTTTTCAAACTGGTGCTGACGAATCAGCCCCCGAGTGTCTTTGCCGTAGGAGCCCGCCTCCGAACGGAAGCAGGGGGTGGCGGCGGTATACTTCAGCGGCAACTCACCTTCGTCCAGAGTTACCCCGGCATGGATGTTGGTCACCGGAACCTCGGCGGTGGGAATAAGCCATAAGTCCCAGCCTTCGATTTTAAACAGCTCATCCTTGAATTTCGGTAATTGCCCGGTCCCGGTCATGGCTTTGGAGTTGACCATGAATGGCGGCAGCACCTCAGTGTAGCCGTGCCGCTGGGTATGCAGATCGAGAAAAAAATTAATCAGGGCGCGCGACAGTCTGGAACCGAACCCTTTGAGCAGACTGAAGCGAGCCCCGGCAAGCCGGGAGGCGGTGTCAAAATCGATGATGCCCAATTGTTCTCCGATTTCCCAATGCGGCAGAGGCGGAAAAGAATAGTTCGGAATTTGACCCCATCGTTTTATTTCCAAATTATCCTGCTCATCCCGCCCCGGCGGTACGGAATCGTCACAGAGGTTGGGAATGGACATGATACTGTCTTGAAGCTGAAGCTCAATCTCGGCCAAGGTGGTATCCAAGGCCTTAATCTGTTCGGAGACGGCTCGCATCTCCAGGATCAGGGGCTCGGCTGCAGCATTTTCTCCGGACTGTTTCAGCGATGCGATGGTTTTTGAAACCGTATTACGCTGATTTTTTAGTGATTCGACCTCGGCCAGGAGTGCCAAACGGCGCTGATCGGATACTGCAAAGCGGTCAATGAGTTGCGGGTCGATCCCACGAAGGAGACTTTTTTCCCGGACCAGATCCAGGTTTTCCCTGACGAAGCGTAATTCAAGCATGACCTTGCTATTTGGTTAGGAGAAGTATTAAGAAGGTAGTATTCTGACACGCCGGACGCATGCCGGACGCACACCAGTTTAACTGGCTTTTATCACGGCCACCATGGAAACGCAACGGGTATTCAATTGCTTTTCCCCTGCTGTTTTGCTACTTTTTTCCAGTTACCGTCACCAGATTAAATTAGAAATATAGTCCACGTTTACAACCGTTATGGCTGAACTGAGAAAATCTTTTATTATCTTTTTGCTGGAACTGCGCAGTTCTCTGAAATACCTGGGTCTCACCTTGGCAGCGACGACCCTGGTGTTCTTTTTTTTGTCGAGCCAGCTACTCGCTGCCCTGCAGGCCCATCTTGGCGAAAAGTTGTACTTTTTTTCAGTGGCCGGACCCTTTCTCGCCCATGTCACCTTGGCGTTCTTCGGGGCCTTATATGTCCTTATGCCCTTCTGTATGTACGTCTTATGGAAAGCGATTGGCAAACCCTTTGATGTAACCGGTCAAAAACTGTTCTGGTTTGTTTTCGCCACCTGTTTCCTTTTTTACAGCGGCACTCTTTTCTGTTATATGGTGACGCTGCCCTTTGGCATTCGATTCCTGCTCAGTTTTCAAACCCAAGATCTGCAAGCCGTGATTTCCGTCAGTCAGTTTGTCCATTTCGTGACCCTGTTCATCCTGGCCTTTGGCGTTGTTTTTGAGCTGCCGGTTTTCATGGTGTTCAGTGCCCAGGTGGGTGCCGTTTCCCGTAAAACCTACGAAAAGCACCGGCGTTATGCGATCCTGATCATCGCCATTCTGGCCGCCGTCCTTACCCCGACTCCGGATCTCTTTAATATGGCGCTCATGGGGGTACCCATATATCTGCTGTACGAATCCGGCATTCTGCTGATCCGCATACTGCGATTGGATGCGACCGAAAATATGGAATAGCAGAAGGGGGTTAGTGCTCGCTGGCGATGATCAGGAACGGACAACATCCTCAACTCGCCAAATCAGCTGAGTCAAAAACTGACGACCTCGATGCCGTGGGCCAGCAGCAAGGCTGCGGTCACCCCGGGATGCGGATCCAGTCCGCAGGAGGGGCTGCCGGATTTGAGAAAACAGCACTCAATACTGTGTGCCTTGGCAATAGTCAGCACCATCGCCGCTCCCCGGATAAACGCAGCGGAAACATCGTTGCCGTTCTGGTCTCTGACCTGAGCGATACCAGCAAGGACATCCTGGCCGTCGCCATTGACCAAGACGGCAGCTGACCGGGGCGTAGGCAGCCCGCCCAACTGTTCAGGACAAACGGGAATCCAGAAATAGTCGGCAATCTGCAACTGGCAGGCGGGATTACCCTTGCTTTGACCGTCATATCGGGTACACAACCCGGTAAGACAGGCGCTGACGAGACATTTTTTTTGCTGTTGAGACATGATAATCGACGTTTAAGTTAGGTTGGGGACAGGGAGGATATGGCGATACGAAAAAAACAGGAAGAAAACGGGCAGGATAAAAAGATACTCTGGTGTCTTGGCCTGATCGTGGGGGTCTCCCTGCTGCTTTGGCTTTTATTTGCTCCGGGTCGCGGTTATTTCCATTTCCGGAAACTGCAAAATGAAATCACCACCCTGACCCAGGAAAACAGCCAGCTTGAGGCTAAAAATATCGAACTCAACGAGGACATCAAACGTTTAAGGTCCGATGATGCCTATCTTGAAGAGGTAGCCCGTAAAAAGCATGGCCTCTTGAAAAAGAACGAGACCGTCTATGAGTTCGACCCACCAAAAAAGAAAAAATAAATAGAGGCTGCAAGGTCGAAACCGGCAGGCAAAAAGAGATTTACAATAACTGTTGCATTCAAGGGGCGGACAGAACACCCCCAAAAAGCCAGGAATGCGACCAGGTCAAAAAAGCACGGGGCCCCCTTTGTCAGTTGATAAAAAGAGCGACAGTAATGACTACGCCCAGAGTGTTGTGGCCAAGCCGGACCGCGCCGCAGTCGTGGCCATTGCTGCCGGTATTCGAACCTGCCTGCAGTTTCATCAACAATTGGGTATTAAACAGTATCCGCTGACCCCAGACTTGCAGCAGTGCCTGGCCAGAAAACAACCCCACGCCAAGGAAATATTGCGCCCGCAGGCACCGCAACCGCTGCCCCTTACCCGTCCGGAAAAGACGCCGCCTATCGGCACGGCGGCTCTCGCTGAGCAATTCACGGCTCTGCATCGCGAAATTGAAGTGTGCCGGCTCTGCACCCTCGCAACGTCACGCCAGGGCCAGGTGATCGGCGGTGGCACCATAGCATCCCGTCTTTTGATCATCGGTGACTATTCCAGCCAGACAACCGGGTTCTCGACAACCAACTTGTTCGGTGCGGCGGAAGATGCCATGTTGTGGAATATGATGCGGGCAATTGGACTCTCGCCCGAAGAGGTGTATGTGACCAATACGGTCAAATGCTGCCCACTCCCCACCGGGCCGCCTGAAACTGAGCAAGAACTGCGATGCCTGGCCTATCTGCGCAGGGAGATTGAACTGATCGGGCCGCGAATTATCTGTGCGATGGGCGAGTCGGCGGCACGATCAGTGCTGGAGGGCAATGAGCCGGTGGCCCGTTTGCGTGGCCGGTTCCACCGCTATCGATACAGTAAAGAAGGGGCTGATCCCATTCAAATCATGGTAACCTTTCATCCCCGTTTTCTGCTGGAATGTGCGGATATGAAAAAAGCGGCATGGCTTGACCTGCAGGCGATTCAGCGCCTATTACAGACACTGTGAATTGACTGGGCCCTACCGCACGACAGCGAGACGATCAGCAGGCTACGATCCCGTTCTTCCTGGAATTCTTCAGGGTTTTGTTTTACCGGTCACGAACAGTTCAAAAAGCTTTTCAAAGACAAAGGGGATGGTGGAAGCCTGGGCATTGGCTGAACCGGCATACGATTTCGTCAGTTCAAAGGCGCGCTCAAAAGCCTCCTCGTACTCTGATTTTTTATTTCTCTTGATGATATTGACGAGTTCTTCGGCAATAGGGTCTTCCATACTTTCACCGCCGGGCTAGAAGAATTTTATAAGTGCCGACATTTCCAGTTACCGATAGTAGCTCCCACCCGTATAACGAGCGGCACCGCCAGGTCCGGCCCAGTACGCAGCGGGCGGTTGCTTGCCCGTCCGCGAAAAGAGGATCACCAAAGGAAACGCCCTCGGTCCCCCGAAAGGTCCAGCAGGCATCAGCAAACCGTTCCAGACACAAGCCACCATCCAATGCCGGCGCCCCTCCCGCGAAGCGGTCAAAGGACTCCAAGCATCGCCCGATCATTTCCGGTTATCCCGATGCCGACCAGGGGACGTGCCTGAGCACGAAAATCTCGCAACGGCAAATTACCAGGTCCGATAATCCCCGGTGTCGAGATGGACAAAATCAGACTTGGCGTAATACCCCACCCCGCCGCTTTTCATTTCAACAGCGCACTGGTGAATCTGATCGGTATCGATCCCGGGAAAACGGATATCAATAGCCTTGCCTTGCATGTGCAGGCTTTGCCCGGCCACACCGGAGCTTTTCCGCCGTAACTGCTTGTTAGTTTGGGGTGAACGATAGCCGGAGATCACCTCATAGACCCCCTTGCGTCCCATTTCCCCCTGAATACTCCAGAGGATATCAAGAAGTTTCGGGTCAATCGGATGGGCTTTTCCAGTTTGGTGGTCGCGCAGGTAGTAGCTGATTTGCGCCAGCGCCCTTGGATTGTACACTTTGCCCCAGGCATAAGTGATATCGAGCGCTTGTTGCGTGTGGGTATGATAAAAGGAGAGGGAACGTTTTCCCATAACCTTGGCACAACTGATAGCCGGTACGGATAATACGGTTAGCCCTAAAGCAATCTGGGTTGTTCTCTTAAGAAAAAATCGACGGGACAAGACGGGTTCTATACTTTTATCTGTAACCATTTTCCTCTATTTTCAAGGGTTTATCCAGTTTGATGTTCAGACTAAAAAAACATCCACGCTGTGTGGTTGCAGTCAAAATCGCGTCTCATATAAATGCAGACCAGCTCGCTTGTCAAGAAATTGCATGCAAAAAAAAGCAGCCGCCACCGGCTGTATAAAAAAATTTGTTCGTTTTTTCAAATAGATAGTCGGGTAATTTCCTCTTAAACAAAGACAAACCATGGCCATGCCCCGCAACAAACCTGCTTGAGCCGGCATTTTTCCCTTTTCCCTCTCCATCGAGCCCGGCTTCGTACGTACAAATGATGCCGGTAACGCTTTTCCTGATCGCCTGCTACCGCCGAATCCCGGATCCCGGATCGATCACGGTTGAACCACCCGGCCCAATGGATTATCCTGGCGTAAAGACCACTACCTCTCAAGGGAACCTGGAAACCATGATTACACAAAAACAGCACCTGACAACAAAGCCTCAGGCCACGGACAGCCAAAGGTCTATCGCGGCGAAACTTTGGGCCAGATGCCTTGACGAAACCGCGACATCTTCCAAGAGGGGATTGCAGCGCCCATGAAGATCATCTCCGGCGGGCAAACAGGCGCCGACCTGGCGGCCCTTGACGCAGCCATAGCCTTGAATATCCCTCATGGGGGCTGGCTGCCGAAGGGCAGAAAAACTGAAAGCGGCCCTTTACCCCTGCGATACACGCTGGGTGAACTGCATTCCGGCAGATACCGCGATCGTACCGAAAAAAATATATTGGCGGCCGACGGCACCCTGATCTTTTCCTTCGGGCCCCTTAGCGGAGGATCGGCACTGACCGAAGCGCTGGCCATCCGGCATGACCGTCCCTTCCTGCATGTCGATTTTGAGCTGGTAGACAGCAGGCAGGCCGCCGCCCTGGTGGAACACTGGCTGGATATCCTGCAGTTGAAAACCGTTAATGTCGCCGGCCCCAGGGCCAGTAGCGAACCACGAATCTATCCGACGGTCTTTGCCCTGCTCACCCAGATACGCTGGCCGATATCTTCTCCCCTTGCAACCTGACCCGGTCAACGCCCCGGACCTTGAAATAATTCCTGGCGAGCATGGCAGGCAAGGGCAGACGGCGACTCCGCATCCCCCATGCCACGCCAATCAATGATTGATGTCCAGGGCACTCCTGACCGCTGTGCCCAGTCCGCGCAAATCCACCGGTTTCATCAGCAGATCACAGGCGCCGGCCTCGCGGGCGATTTCACCGTTGAGGCGATCGGAATACCCGGTACAGAGAATCACCGGAATGCCGGGATACAGGCGCCGAATTTCCCCAGTCAAGACAACCCCGGTCATTTTCGGCATGGTCTGGTCGGTAATAACGAGATCGATGCGAGGCTCGGCCATCTCGATCAGGGCAAGCACCTCCCCGGGTTTACCGGCAGTGGTCACCGTATATCCCAGGTGCCTGAGCATCATCCGGTAGGTTTCCCGGAT
>JAFLKR010000154.1 GCA_019163135.1 Desulfobulbaceae bacterium
GCCGGCAAGGAGGAATTTACGTTCGATTTCCTTTCCCATCTTGTTCTCCATGAATGGCCCATAAGGTTGCGGCAAAGTGCAGTTGACACCGGGCGTACCATTGTGCGGGCGTGCATTTGTGTATTTGCAAGCGCTTCCCGACAGGAAATGGTAGCTGTTTAGCCGTTATCCGGCAATAACTCTCCGGGATAACCAACCTCATCTCGCGCATTTTTTGTCGCTCAATGGCCGACAGGGGGCTGCGATTCGCGGATACTTTTTCCGGTTTTCTGTCGTGATGCCTCGATGTGATCTTTTTGTTATCAATATATTGTTATTGTTAATTTTTATTTTGAAAAATCTCTGTATTTCTGTTCTTTGCTTGACACCTCCAGTACCTCTTGGTATCACAGACCTGACTTTAATTATCGTGGTTCGACTGTTGGCCACCTTGAAAAAATTCCTTTTTCAAAGGAGCCTGTTTGGTGACCTATGATTGATACAATATCGCTGCGGATCGTTCTAATGCTGCTCATTGTGCTGGGTTCGCAGTCCCTGCACGCTGCCGAAGACAATGTGCTGAGCACCATTAAGGAGGCGGTCAGGCAGTATCAGGCCGGTGACTATACCGGGGCCTCGTCCAACCTTGACTATGCCTCGCAACTGGTTCGTCAGCAGAAAAGTGAAAAGATGAAGGCTTTGCTGCCCGATCCCCCCTCCGGTTGGTTGGCGGGAGAGGCCAGCGCTCAGGCCCTGGGAGCAGCTATCCTAGGCGGCGGCGTTACGGTGAGCCGTGATTATACTAAAGGATCTTCGAGTGTTAGCGTCGAGATCGTTTCCGATTCACCGGTGTTGCAATCGGTGCTGATGATGATCAAGAACCCGGTGTTCGCCGGGGCCGGCGGCGGCAAACTCGAGTCTTTGAAAGGACAGCGGGCGATTATAAAATTCGACGGCAACAAAAAAAGCGGAGAGTTGTACATTGTGGTTGCTTCCCGTTTTGTCGTCACCATTAAGGGGCGGCAGGTTGCCAGAGAAGATTTGCTCGCCTTTGCCGAACTTATTGATTACCGGATGTTGGAAAAAAACTGATCATCTCAGGGCGGTACGAGCAGCGCTGTCCTGGCGCAATTGAAAACCATCACCTCCCGGGGAATGCTGGCGAGGTTTTTTCCGTGCGAGACTGGTTACCCCTGTTACAACTGGATAAGAATTGGCCTTCTTCCTGTAACAGGGGTTTTTTTATGGTGTCATAACAAAATGGGGATCGACGTGGGCAGTGACGAAAAAACAGGCAAGCTGCCGGTGCAGCAACCGGTGAGCGACGAGGCGATCTTCAAGGTGGCCAAGGAAATCGTGGTCAAGTTTATTGAGGTGGGGCGTCTGACGCCGTCCACCTTCGACGCGACCTTTGATCAGGTGTACAAGGCCATCGAGCGGACGGTGCGGGCGAAATGAGCGCCGGAATCCTGCTCGATCCGGCCCTTAACCGTGCCCCGGAACATCCCCGCCACGTCCATCTCATCGGTATCTGCGGTACCGGCATGGCCGCCATGGCAGGGATGCTCCATCAACAAGGTTTGACAGTGACCGGTTCGGACCAGAATGTCTATCCGCCGATGTCGGATTTTCTGGCCAACCTGGGGATTTCGGTGATGGCGGGTTACCATGCCGCCAATCTGGCCGCCCGGCCCGATCTGGTGATCGTCGGCAATGTAGTGCGCATCACCAACCCCGAGGCTGTGGAACTGGCGCGGCAGCGCCTCCCTTACCTGTCCATGCCCCAGGCGTTGGCCCATTTTTTTCTGGAAGGTAAGGTGCCGCTGGTGGTGACCGGCACCCACGGTAAAACTACGACCTCCTCGCTGCTCGCCACTACCCTGCACCGGGCCGGCGCCACTCCCGGTTTTATGATCGGCGGGCTGGTCGAGGCCTTCGGCCGCAACTACCATCTCAGCGATACCCCGTATTTTGTGATCGAGGGCGACGAGTATGACACTGCTTTTTTCAATAAAGTATCGAAATTTCAGCATTATCGGCCGCACTGCGCCATCCTGACTTCGGTAGAGTTCGACCATGCCGATATTTTTGCCGATCTTGACAGCATCAAGGCCTCGTTTGCCGAATTCATCGGTCGCATCCCGACCCAAGGGGCGCTGGTGGCTCATATCGACGATCCGGTGGTGGCCGAATTGGCCGCAGTGGCTTGTTGCCCGGTGATTGCCTACGGCTCCAGCGCGGGCTGCGAGTGGCGCTTGGCCGATCTCCAGGTTCAAGGGTTGTCCAGCGATTTTGCGGTCTACCATCGGGACCAGTTTCTGGGACGCTGTCGCCTACCCATGCCGGGATTGCATAACAGTCTCAATGCCCTGGCGGTGATCGCCCTGCTGCACCATCTTGGTTTCCCGATAACGGCCATCACCGACGGCTTGGCCTCCTTTGAAGGGGTCAAACGGCGGCAGCAGATCCGGGGCGTGGTCCGGGGGGTCACCGTGGTCGATGATTTTGCCCATCATCCGACCGCGGTCCGCGAGACTTTGAATGCCCTGCGGCTGGCCTGGCCCGAAAGCCGCCTGGTAGTGGTGTTCGAGCCGCGCACCAATTCCAGCCGGCGGGCGGTGTTCCAGAAGGACTATGCTGGTGTCTTCCACCGGGCCGACGAGGTCCTGATCCGCGAGCATGTACCGCTGGATACCATTCCCGTAAGCGAACAGTTTTCTTCAGTCAAACTGGCGGCCGATCTCCGCGCCCAGGGCATCAAATCGCAAGCCTATCCCGATACTGACGCCATCCTCGCGTCTCTGATTCGCAACGCTCAAGCCGGAGATGTCGTGGTGATCCTTTCTAATGGCGGTTTTGACGGGATTCACGAGCGATTGTTAACCGGACTCGGGCAACCCGTTTAACAATTTTTTGGATTTACGACGATTTTGACCGTTTAAATCGCCTCAAGCCCTGGAGAGAAATCGGCTGCGGAATGTAAGGGATGGGGACCTGATCCGGCATTTCCTGCCGATGCTGGTCCTTTGAATTTTGGGGGAGGTCGGAAAGGGGATTGTTCGTTTTGAGGTTGTGGGAGTGTGCGGTTATTTTTTCAGGCCATCTTCTGCGCTCAACCGTCCTCGGAAAACCGTGTCACCGTGTTGCGCAGTTCAGTCACCAGGGTTCGGTAATCAAAGGTGCGATCTCCGTCCCGGCACTGTTTCTCGATGGTGTAGGCGGTCTGGGCCAGGTCGGCCAGGCCCATGTTGAGCAAAGCCCCCTTGACCGCGTGGCTGGCGCGGCTCAACTGGAGCATGTCCTCGCCGGTCGCCAACTCCGCCAGTCGGTCAACATGGGACTGCAGAGTGGTAATAAACACGGGGATCATGGTCGCGGTTTTTTCATCACTGAGCAGATAGGCAGTTTTGAGGTGCTGTTTCATGGTTTCGAGATATGCCAAGCGATCCATCTGTATCCACCATTTGTATATTTCAGCAAGGTCACCTTATGTTCACTGCAATCAGCATAGAGCATTTTCGGCATTGATTCAAGAACTCGGCAAGGAATAGTAGCTTTATGCATCCCCTGGAATATGCCATCCGCCAGACTCTGCTCAACGATAATCTGTTGGCAAAAGGCGGCCGGGTCCTGGTCGGGGTTTCGGGCGGGGCCGATTCTATAGCGCTTTTGCATATCCTAGCCGCCCTGCGCGATGCATTCTCTCTAACCTTAGTGGCCGCCTATATCGATCACGGTCTGCGTCCGACGGAGACCCCGGCGGAATGGACCTGCGTCCGGGAGGCGGCCGTTCGGCTGGGGGTGGAATGCACCCGTAGCCAAGTCAATGTCACCGGTTTGGCGACGGCCCACAAACTTTCGCTGGAACATGCGGCCAGGGACTTGCGTTATCAGGCCTTTGCCGACCTCGGCCGCCAGTGGGCAACCGACACCCTGGCCGTAGCCCATACCGCGGACGATCAGGCCGAAGAACTCCTCCTGCGGTTGTTTCGGGGTGGCGGCCGTAAGGCGCTGTCCGGCATGCGGTTGCAGTCGGGCACCCTGATTCGTCCCCTGCTTGCCGTCCGTAAATCGGAGTTGCTAGCTTACCTTGCCGACCAAGGGATTGGGTTCTGCTTTGATTCCAGCAATGATAATCTCCGCTTTGTCCGCAACCGTATCCGGCACGACCTGCTGCCGCTGCTCGAATCCCAGTTTGATCCAGGAATCCGCCAGGCCCTGCTGAAGACCGCTGCCAATCTGCGTGAGGATGAAGATTTGTTGGAGTTCCTGCTTGCTGAACATTGGGAGCAGGTAATCGAGATTCAGGAGCCGAACAGCGCCAGTCCGTTGATGGCCCTCCTCAGGCGCGATCCGTTTTGCACCCTGCATCCGGCCCTGCAGCGCCGCATGGTGGAGCAACTGCTCTGGACCATCGGCGAGGCGGCTCGCTACGAGCAGATCATGGCGGTGGTCGCCGCGGCCCGCAGCGGTCGAACCGGCAGCGAACTGCACCTGAGTCGCGGTCTGCGGGTCGGAGTCACCCGGGAACACCTGGAGTTTTCCTATCCGCAAGGGCGTAAACCCTGGCGCGGCCGGCTGCACCCTGTCTAATTTTTTCTCCCTCCTCTTGCTCCCCATCGGTTCACCGCCGGATCTCGACATTTCCGTCGAGTCCAGCAGCGAGTTGTCGATGTATCTTTTCATCTCCCGCTGTCTTTGCTTCTAATCACTTGATTTTAAATGAAATTATATAAAATCACCCTGGCATGATTGTTGATAATCTAACAGAAGAAGGACGGCATGGTTCCTGGTTGGAACGCTCAGAATACTACAAACCCACGAGGTGGAATGATGAAAACGATGAAAAAAGCATTGCTCGCAATGTGTTGTCTGTTGATGGTGGCCGGAGCGGCTTGGGCGGTTGATTATACCAGCATGTCCACTGAAGACCTGAGCAGGATGCGCGGCACCCTCAATAACGCCAGCCAGCCGGAATGGGACGCCTTCCACGCCGAATGGCAGAAGCGGCTCGGTCAGATGACTCCGGAGCAGCGGCAGCAGTATATAGGGCCGGGTCGAGGCCGAGGTATGGCCATGGGGCGCGGCATGGGCAGAGGGATGGGCTGGGGTGCTCCGCCCACCGGCGGGACAACAGGCACAGGTGGTGGCAGCAACAATAACTGACCACCGTTTTTCGGGGCAGGTACCACTGCGGTTTTTTGATAGAGGGGCGCCTGCCCTCAGATCTTCTTGACGATCTGGAGTTTTTCCAGCTTGTAGCGCAGGACCCGTTCGCTGATGCCGAGCGACTCCGCCGCCCGAGTCTGGACCCCGTTATGGCGGTCGAGGGCCTCGATCAGCAGTTGCCGCTCCACTTCCGCCAGTCGACCGGTGAGATCGCCTGCAACCGTAGCGCCCCGGTATTCCCTGATTTCCGGCGGCAGGTCGCGCCGGGAAATCATTGGTGCACGGGCAAGGGTGATGGTCCGCTGGAGAATGTGCTCCAGTTCCCTGATATTACCGGGGAAATGATATTTAACCAG
The DNA here is from genome assembly GCA_019163135.1 of Desulfobulbaceae bacterium. Lineage (GTDB taxonomy): Bacteria > Desulfobacterota > Desulfobulbia > Desulfobulbales > Desulfobulbaceae > Desulfobulbus. Next base: position 5,505 of record JAFLKR010000154.1, read on the forward strand.
CTGGCCGAGGGCTTGGTCGTCGAAGGTGGCTTGGCTGTTATATTTGGCGAGGAAGAAGCGGATTAGCTCCGGGATTTCTTCCTTGCGCTGCCGCAGGGGCGGCACTTCGACGGTGATGACATTAAGGCGGAAGTAGAGGTCCTCGCGGAAACCGCCCGCCTCCGCCATCTGTTTGAGATCGCGGTTGGTGGCCGCCAGGATGCGGACATCCATCGGTAACGTTTGCTCGCCGCCCACCCGGCAGATGGTCTTGTCCTGCAGGGCCCGCAGTAGTTTCGCCTGCACCGTTGGCGGCAGTTCGCCCACCTCATCGAGCAGCAGGGTGCCCTGATGCGCCTGTTCGAAGACCCCGCGCCGCTGGTTGGCAGACCCGGTGAACGCCCCTTTTTCATGTCCGAACAACTCCGATTCGAACAACCCCTCCGGTACGGCCGCGCAGTTGAGTGTGATAAAAGGACCGTCTTTGCGGGGACTAAGCTGATGGATCAGGCGGGCGATCAACTCCTTGCCGGTACCGGTTTCTCCTTGGATGAGCACGGTCCACGGTGCCGGTGCCGCCCGTAGCACCAGGGAGAGCACCTGCTGCATGGCCGGGCTGGAAGCGATCATTCGTACCGGCAGGGATTCCTGGTCGACCACCTCGGCCACTCGGGCCGCATCACCGGCAATCGAAAGACATTCGTCGATCGCTCGGATCCGGGCCAGGAGCAACTCCAGATCCACCGGTTTTTCAAGGAAGTCTTCCGCTCCCAACTGCATCACCCGCACCGCAGTATCGACCGCGCCATAAGCAGTGATCATAATCACCCGGACCAGGGGATTCTGTTCCTTCATCCGTGCCAGGACCTGGTCGCCGTTCATGTCGGGCATGCGATGATCCAGCAGGACGAGATCGATGGGGTACTGCATGAACAGGGCGAGCGCATCAACCCCGCCACCCGCCTGCAGGACGGCGTACCCCTGTTTTTCCAGAAACCCGCTGAGCAGGGTCCGCTGGAGGGCTTCGTCATCAACAATCAGAATGTACATCGCTCTGCTCCTTCGGTAAGGGTCGGGGCGGCACAACGGCGGTCTCACGGTGGCCGGTGGCCGTTCGAGTCAGGGTCACGGCGACGGTCAGGCATTGCTGGGCGGGGTCGGCCTGAAAAGACAAATCGCCGTCGTGGGCTTCGGCTATCCGCCGGCAAAGAGCCAACCCCAGGCCGGTGCCCCTGGTTTTGGTGGTGAAGTAGGGCTCGCCCAGCCGTCCCAGTTCCTCAAGGCTCAAGGTGCAGCCGCCGTTGGTGATCGCAAACCGTATCCCTTGCGGGACCGGGGTTATTGCAATTTCAATAAAGCCGCCGCCCGGCTGGGCCTCGATACTGTTTTTGAGCAGGTTTTCCACAAGCTCCGAGAGGAGTTCGGGGTCGGCGTCGATGGTGCCGTTGAAGGTCGGCTTGATGGTGAGTTTGATCTGTTGCGCCAAGCACCGCGATTGATACAGGGGCAGGATTTGGCGGAGGATCTGGCCTGGATCGACCGGCTGCACCAGGGGTTGGAGTTTCCTGGTGAAGCGCTGCAGTTCGCTGATGATGGTGCCGGCTCGGCGCACCGCCTCAGTCATGGCACTGATTAGTTCCCGCTGCTCACCGCTCAGCACCGGAGATTCCAAGGTCAACCGCTGCAAGCCCATATTGATGGCGTTGAGCGGATTACGGACCTCATGGGCGATGGTGGCGGTAGCCCGGCCAAGGGCGGCGGCTTCATGTTCTTTGGCCAGCAGCCGTTCAAAGGTCCGGGTCCGCTTGAGATCCGCCTGCTGATAACGATAGAGCAGCCAGGAAAAAAAGAGGCCGAGCAGCAGGAGCAGGGCCGAAAAGAGGAGGAACTGCCGGTGCAATTCCTCCAGCCGTCTGAGGTGGTTGGTAGCGTCAAGGCCAACCACCAGGGTGCCCATGGGCGTGGGCAACTGGGCTTCTGCAGTCTTCTTTCCGTCGTGGGTTACCAGACCCACTGGGTCCGCTGGGTTAGTCACCGGGCTCTGTTCAAGGCGAACATAATGGATGCCGGGCAGGCGGGAGAGGGTCGCCAGCAGCACCGGGAGTGAGGTCTTGTTGCGGAGTTGGACAATGGCACTGGCCTCAAGGCCGATCCGGATGCAGCGGATGGCTTTGTTGGTGCCGGGGTAGATCAGAACGGCGGTCTGCTGGTCCGGGTCATAGTGAACCTGGTTGTGCGGGAGGGTGCAGGCTTGCTCCAGCGGCAGCCAGTCGGCCGGACCGGCAATCACCGTGCCTCCGGTTTCAACCAGATCGATGCCGAGCAGGCCGGTTTCCCGTGCCAGTGCGGTCAGTTCTTCCGGCTGCAAGGGGTCGATGGTGTAAAGGTAGTCAATAAACCGGGCCTTGTCGCGAAGGAAGGATGTGACCACCCGATCGATGGTTTCCTGGGAGAGGGCGGCATTGAACAGGTTTTCCTCGATGATCGCCGCCATCATCCGGGAGCGGCCCAGAGTGTTGCGGTGGAGATCCTGGTCGATAGCGGTCAGCTGCCAGAAAAAAACCGCCAGAACCAGAGCAATGAGCACCCCGAATCCGGCCAGGTTCATTCCCCAGGACGGCAGAGAAAGATGGCGACGGCTGTCCTGTTTTACGGCGTGTTCCACTGGTTGCCTCCCCGGTAGCGGCGGTGCTGGCCGCAGCCTGGCCCGCCTTGGCCTCGGCCGCAGAGCCCCAGGCGTGCCCTTACCCCGGTAGGGTCGTGGCCGTAGCGTTGCCGGAGGGCGTTGAGGTCGTTCGTCTCTCCAGGTGCCGCTTGAGAAGGGTCTGGGGGCGCGGGGAGATTCGGGGTGGTCGGGGGGATCACGGCTGCGCTCTGGATAACCGGCTGGGCCGCAGCCGGAGCCGGAGCCGCTGGTTTGCTATCCGAGGCCTCGGTGATCGGCAGGTCGGCAGCTCTAGCCGGCGCAAGGGTCAGCGTCAGGGCGAGGCCCTGGGCAAGGATCAAGATGAGCAGGAGGTTAAGGTTGGTTCGCAGCTGCATGGATGATGGCGAAAAGGATAGGGGGAGTGGAGCCATGGGCGGCCGCGATCTCACGCAATGATTGTTCCGGGGCTGCTTTGATGTCGCTGGCGGCCAGGGCCTCGATAATCCGTTGCTGATCGAGGCCGTATTGACGGCAGAGGTCTTTGAGCTTCATCTGGCCCATGCCCGGAAAGGGCGCGGCCGGAAAGGGTTGAACGGGCTTGGGCTGGTTCCGGTCCTCGACCTGCATGGCGTCATAAACGGCTTTTGGGGTGATCTTGTTGGCCTGGGCGATTGCCAGGATGGTTTGATCCTCCCCGGTGAAGCGGATGCCGGCTTGGGTCAATCCGGCCTTGATGGCTGCCGGCGTAAGTCCGGTTCGTTGGGCGAAAAGACGCAGCGACGACAATTCGGCATGACCATAAGGTGGTTCGCCGTATTTTTTAGCTGCGGCCGCTTTGAACGAGTGGCCGAACGCCAGGATCGTGCTGAAGGGCGGCAGGTACAGCAGGGTGCCGATGATGAACACCAGGTTGACCAGCAAGGCCGCAGTGCAAGCCGGGGTGAAAATCCGCTGTGCCTTGGCTTGGTTTTTCATATAACTGCTAACAGCGGCCCAATTGTATCCAAGATGGAGCAGGCCTGCCGCCAGAAAAAGCCAACCGAGATTGATATGGAGATTGCCCCACTGGGTTTTGCTGAGTCCGAGCCAGCGCCAGTCGGACCAGTAGGCGACCCGGCCCTCGGGAACGATGTAGAGGACCAGGCTGGTCAGTATCAGTAGCACAAAGGAAAGCAGCAGGGTCAAGGAGGTGATTTTTCGTATGGGCATCGGAGCAGGGTTCCGTGATCAAAGTTTAAACAGCCAAACGGACAGAGTCTGTTGTGAAGAAGCAGTATACATGCCAGATCGGTTAGCCGATAGGTTTTCGTAGTCTTTCAAGCAGGAGAACGGTTTGCGGCAATAGCCCTGGTTTGGTTAGCAACGGTGGTTCGACATTTTTGTCGAATGGTTCTCCGTCATCGTCGATTTCGCGACCATTGACCTTTGCCGGGAACCATGGCTGGAGAATGAGGAAGAGGGCGAACGATGAGCTTGAAAATCGGCAAGATGTCCCCTATATAGGCAGGAGGCGTTAGATCGAAACATCCATGGCGGAATTGACCGGGAGGGCGGTGATGGTGTACGAGTATCAGGATATCAGCGTGGAGCGATTGCGCGAGTATATGGGGAGGCATCATGAACAGGAGTATCTGCTGGTCGATGTCCGGCAGCCCGACGAATACACCAAAGGACATCTCCCCGGTTCCGTGCTCATCCCTTTGGGGGAACTTCCCGAACGGCTGCTTGAACTACCGGTGGATAAGGATGTCATTTTCTATTGCCGATCCGGCAAACGATCGCGAGGAGCAGCTCTGCTCATCGGATCGCAGTCCTATGTGGCTGGCACCGTGTTCAACATGACCGGCGGCATTCTTGCCTGGAATGGCCATCTCCTGCACGAGACGCCGAATCTAAAAACGTTCGATCTTTCAGGAACGGACCAGGACGTGCTCCTCCAGGCGATGAATCTGGAGCGGGGGGCGGAACGTTTCTACCTCGCCCTCCGGCAGCGCTACGGGAGTATTCCTTGGGCGAACAGCCTCGCCAGCCTGGCCGGGGCCGAAGAGGCCCATGCCCGCATGATCTATCGGTTCTGGGCCGAAGGGCAAGCCGATCCGCCTTCTTTTACAACGGTCTACACTGCGTTGGCCGGGGACGTCATCGAGGGCGGCTATTCCAGTGCCGCTCTGGTGGCGATGCTGGAGGAGCAACCGCTTGAACCGTGCCGGACCACCCTGGAAATGGCGCTGACCATCGAGTATGCCGCCTATGACCTCTCGCGCAACATGGCCCATCGTTTCCAGGGACAACCCATGGCGCAGGTTTTTAATGCTATTGCCGAAATGGAAAAAGAACATATGCAACTGGCCGCCAAGGGGCTGGCGTTGTGCGCGGCATAGTTTTCACAGGAGGGTTTCGCCACCGCGGTTCTTTCTGAACTCCGATGGTTTTCGTCCTCAAAGGGCGGTTGCCGGTTCTTGCGATATTGCCGGTTCAATGGTAACATAATTTAATTGTGCAGTGCATCAGGTAAGTTATGCTATGCCTGCGCAAATAATCAGCAAAAGATTTTCGATATCGATATATAAAATATGGGAGCGACAATGAAAAAATTTTCCCACATGGGTGTCACTTACGAAGTGGATGAGCAGGGATGTTTACTGGACCCGGCTTGTTGGGATGAGAATTTTGCCGAAGGTGTGTCCAGGGAGTGCGATATCCCGGTGCTCTCCGGGGAGCACTGGGATGTCATCCGTTATATTCGGGACACCTATGCGCAAACCGCTGTTTGTCCAACGATCTTCGCAACCTGTAAAGCCATCGGGCTGGTGCCGCAAGAGATGAAAAAACTGTTTCCTACCGGTTACCATCGCGGGGTATGTCGGGTTGCGGGGGTGCATTATCGGGTCAGCCATATGCCTTATGGCGCCCATCTTCGGGAAAGTGTTGCCGACCTACGGGCCTTGTCCAGCGATAAAGTCTATTCCACGGATGTGCGTGGTTTTCTGATCGATCCGGAAACCTGGGACGAAAATTACGCCGTGCATCGCGCCATGGAGATGAAAATCCCAGCGGGGCGTCTGACCGAGGACCATTGGCGCATTATTCATTATCTGCGGGATGTTTATCAACAGGAGCAGCGAATTCCTAATATTTATGAAACCTGTGAAAAGTGCAACCTGGAACTGGATGCCTTTGAGGCGCTGTTTCCGGATGGGTATCATCGCGGGGCGTTGAAAATTGCAGGGCTGCGTTTCGCCTGACAAGGGGCTTTCTACCCTTGGTGACCGGAAGGCCCGGATAAAAAGCAACGAAAATAAAACCGGTGCAGGTCTTGATAGAGCCGGTTTGATGGGGGGGGCGTAGTTAATGAAGGCTACCTTAATGGTGTGCAGCGGCGATCCTGAAATCGTATGGAACGGTTTCAGGATGGGGAACCTTATGCTGGAGCAGATGGACGATGTGACCATTTTTCTCAATGGGCCTTCGGTGCAGTACGAATCGCTGGCCTCGGCGGTTTTTCCCCTTACCGATCTGGCAAAACTTTTCACCCTCTCCGAGGGCGTGCTGCTTGCCTGAGGGAAATTACTTGATCTCCACGGGGTGGAGACCGGATATCATCAACGGGCGAAACAGACTGACCTGTACCAGCTTATTGCGGAGAGCGACCGTTTTATCACCTTCTGAGGCGAAGGCCCGGGAGGAGGAATGGCGAGGACGGAGCGGTATCCTGCTGCAAGCAGGAACCAACCGGCTGATTGTTGCTGGCTGCGGTAACCTGAGCCACTGCAAATAAATCACGAATCTGAGAAAAAAGTGACCCCGGATACATCGGCAGGGCTACCCCCCAAGACTGGAGCGGTGCTGCTCCACGGTCTGGCCCGCACCCGGCGCTCGATGCGTCCACTGGCCGTATATCTTGAGCGGCAAGGGTATACGGTGGTCAACGTCAGCTATCCCTCCCGCCGATATCCGGCCGAGACCCTGGCCCGCCTCGCCCTCCCGCCGGCGGTGGCGGAACTGCGCCGAGGTGGTATCGAGAGCATCCACTTTGTCACCCACTCCATGGGCGGCATCCTGCTCCGCTCTTACCTCGCCAGCGAAAACCTGCCCGAGCTCAGCCGGGTGGTGATGCTCAGTCCCCCGAATCAAGGCAGCGAAGTGGTCGACCATCTTGGCCGTTATTTTTGGTTTCGTTGGTTTTTCGGTCCGGCGGGCTGTCAGCTGGGCACGGCCGAAAGCGATCTGCCGCTTCGCCTGGGACCCATGCCCTGCCCGGTGGGAATCATCATCGGTACCCTTCCGGCCCTCGGCCTTTCCCGCTTTTTTCCGGGGCCCAATGACGGCAAGGTTTCGGTCGCCCGGGCGCAGCTTGCCGGGATGACGGATTTTCTCACTCTGCCCTACGGGCACGCTTTTATCATGCGCCACCGGCCGGTTCTGGCTCAGGTGGCCTTTTTTCTGGAAAACGGCCGGTTCTGGCGATAGGCGAGGGGGCTACCCTTTGCGCAGGACCCGTTTGTCGTCTATGCGGATGGTGAGCTTGATCTTGTCGAAGTACTCGAGCAGGGGAATGGAAAATTTTCGGGTCAGGCCTGAGAGGTCTTTGAAACGCGGGGCATCGATCTCGCCTTCCCGACGGATGAAAGCAACCACCTCTTCCTGCAGTTTGGCGATCGCCGGGGCGTGGAAACAGAGGTTTTCGTTGATTTTGATCAGGGTGCCCTTGGCCAGCAGCAGGTCGATCACCTGCCGGATCTGTCGTTCGGGAAACTCGGTGAACTTGGCCAGCACCTCTTTGAGGTTGGGCGGATTGAGCCCGGCTTCGAGGTAGAGGCTGCCGATCTTTTCCTCCATTTCTTGTTCATTGATCTGGAGGATAACGGTATGGCCGGTCAGCTTGACCTCGGCGCCGCTCTGTTCGATCAAGCCCTTCTTCACCAGACCGGCCAGGAGGGCGTGGAGGACTTTCTGGTCAACCGCCGGCCGCAGTTGGGAGCGCAGTTCTTCTTTGGCCACCCCGCTTTTCAACGGGTTTTTCCGGTGAAAGGCCGCCATCAGGTCGGTGATCTGGCGGTTGAGGATTTCGGCGACGGAGGTGGCGAGCAATCGCTGGTTTTCCGAGTCGACCACCTGGAGGGCGCCGGTTGAAATCGGGTGCTGCAGCATTTTTTTTAGTTTCTTGCTGAAGATACCGGTGCGGGCCGCCAACTGGTCGGCGGTAATTCCCTGGCTACCGCATTCCACCACCAGCAGCAGGATTCTCTGCTCGCTGTCGGCTGCGGCCAGCGCGGCAAAATGGGCACGATTTTGTTCCCGGTCCCGTTCCAGCGTCCGTTTTCGTTTTTTGGGGGCGTTGCTGAGAATGGCTCCGCCGCCGATGGTAGTGATCGGTGAATAGCTGCGGACCACATAGCGATCGCCCGGCCAGACTGCCACCGGTTCCTGAAGGATCAGCTGGATGTGGCTGGTCGCCCCGGGAGTCAGGGTGTCGGACTCGAGCAGAATGATCCGGCCAACGATCTCCCGGGTGCCGATGTGGACCCTGACCTGGGTCCGGTTTTTCAGTTCTTTACGGGCCGAGGGCAGGTAGTGGAGATCGGCATCGAGCAGGGGGGAGGCGATCAGGCTGCCCGGGGTCGCTGCCACATCGCCCCGGTTGATCTGCTCTTTTTCGATGCCCTGGAGGTTAATCGCGGTGCGGTGGCCGGCTTCGACCACGTCGACATCGCGGCCGTGCACCTGGATGCCGCGGATTTTGGCGATCAGGCCGCCGGGATAGAACATCAGCTCCGCCCCGGTCTCTATCCGCCCGGAAAGGGAGGTGCCGGTGATCACGGTTCCGAATCCTTTCATCGAAAAGACCCGGTCCACCGCCATCCGAAACGGTCCGAATTCTTCATGGAAATCAAAGGCCGCAACCTTGGCGTCGAGCAGTTTGACAATCTCTTCAATCCCCTCACCGCTGAGCGAATCGACCGGCACGATCGGCGCGTTTTCGAGAAAGCTGCCCTTAAAGAAATCGTGGACCTCCTCAGTGACCATGTCCAGCCACTCAGACTCGACCATATCCTTTTTGGTGAGGATGACCAGCCCGCCGCGGACCCCAAGCAACTGGCAGATCTCAAAGTGTTCGACCGTCTGCGGCATGATGCCTTCGTCGGCGGCGATCACAAAGGCCACCAGGTCCATACCGGCGGTGCCGGCCACCATGTTGCGGATAAACTTCTCATGGCCCGGTACATCGACAATGCCGAGACGATGACCGCAGGGGAGGTCAAGATAGGCAAAGCCCAGCTCGATGGTGATGCCGCGCTCTTTCTCCTCTTTGAGGCGATCGGTCTCGATTCCGGTGAGCGCCCGGATCAGGCTGGTCTTGCCGTGGTCGACATGGCCGGCAGTGCCGAGGATAATTTCACGCATCGGCAGACCGGTGGGGTTGGTGGTCGCAGCTTCGCAACATCTTGACCGCGGTGGCGCTTAGAAATAAGGGTTGGTTTTGGCTTCGCGGCCGATGGTGGACTGTAAGCCCCCGTAGCCGTGTCCCGGCCAGACAAAGGTGTCCTCAGGCAAGGTCAGGAGTCGGGTCCGGATGGCGTCTGACATCTGTTCCATGGAACCGCCGGGGAAATCGGTGCGGCCGACCGCGCCGACAAAGAGGGTGTCGCCGGTGAAGCAGTGAGGCGGGTTGTAAAGGCAGATGCCGCCGGGAGTATGACCCGGGGTGAATAGGACCTGCAACTGCTCCTCGCCAACCGTAATGACGTCACCGTCTTGCACGATCACGTCTACCGGCGGCGACTCGTCCATGCCCAGCGAGGAAAAGTAATCCTTGATTTGCGGATCGTTGAAGTAGGCGGCGTCCGCGGCGTGCATGACGATCTGCGCTCCGGTCGCTTTCTGGATGCGGCCATTGCCGCAGACATGATCCGGGTGACCGTGGGTGTTGATGATATACATCACCTGCAGCTGGTTGCTGGTGCAGTAGTCGAGGATGCGGTCCTCGTCGCCGCCGGGGTCAATGATGGCGGCTTTTTTGGTTTTTTCGCAGGAGACGATATAACAGCAGACGCCCATCATGCCGACCGTGAGTTGTTTGACAAGCATAGACCTGATTCCCGAGGCTGTTGCCCGCAGTCAGTCAAAACGACCGACTGCGGGATGATTGAAGAGATGCGTTATTTAAGGGTGGAACCGCAACCGCCGGAACTGCAGCCGCAGCCGCCGGCGAAAGGATTCACCGTCGCCGGACCGGGAGGCAGACGTTGTTCGACCGCGCTTACTATGATCTCAAAAGCCTTGGTGGCGGGAGTCGATTCGTCCGAACACAGATAGGGGGTGCCGGAATCGCCGGCAATTACTACGCGTGGGTCCATGGGAATCCGGCCGAGGAAGGGCAGGTCGAAATCGCGGGCAGTCTGCTCGCCGCCACCCTTGCTGAAAATATCCACTGTCTGCTCGCAGTGCGGACAGACAAAACCGGACATGTTCTCCACCAGACCGATGATCGGCATCTCTACGGTTTTGCAGAAATTGATGGACTTGCGGACATCGGCCAGGGCTACGGCCTGCGGGGTGGTGACCACTACCGCATGCACTCCGGGCATGGTCTGGGCCACGGAAAGCGGCTCGTCGCCGGTGCCGGGGGGGGCATCGACGATCAAGTAATCAAGGGTGCCCCAGTCCATGTCGGCTATGAACTGACGGATGGCCTGGATTTTGAGTGGTCCACGCCAGATGATGGCATCGTCCCGGTCCTTCATCATATATTCAAGGGAAACGACCTTGAGGTTGTCGTTGAAGGTCAGCGGCGGTATCAGGTCGTTCGGGTTGGCCGGGGCCTCCAGGGATCCGGTGAGGTTGAGCATCCGAACGACGTCGGGGCCATGGAGATCGACATCCATCAGGCCGACCTGGTGGCCTCTTTTAGCAAGGCACAGCGCCAAGTTAACGGCGACGGTCGACTTGCCGACCCCGCCTTTGCCGCTCATGACCAGGATTTTATTTTTGATTTTACCCAGGGATCTGGTGATGGCCATATCCTGCTGGGCCAAACGGGCGTCACCTGAATGTGAATCGCCTGATCCGCAACTGCTGCTTGGCTGGTCGGACCCGCAGGATCCTCCACAAGAACTACTCATATAAGCCTCCGATTAGAGATAAGTGGTGAAAAAAGAGTTTTAAAAAGTATCGAACCCGTGAAAAAGCGGTCGACCTGAATGTCTGAACGACAGGGTTTCCTGCTTTGATTGCATGATCGCGGTGACCAGAAAAACATGATCGCGCGAATGTCATAGCGCAACGGGGAAATTCCGGGATGCCGGGGTGCTGGCGAGTTCATTACAATTCGGGCTTATACATTAATGCCTGTCTTTTGAAAAGCAATGAAAAAAACAATTCCAGAATCTGGCTGAGATGCTGGCCTTTTGCGCTGTGTTTTTCTTGATTTATAATTGTTAGAATAGTTATAGTGGTTATTTGTATCGCATCGCCGGTCCGGAGCAGCGGCCGGCGGTCACGGGTGATCGTTTTTCCGGGTGGCCCCGGCTGGACGATCCTCGCCTTCGGGTTGATAGCCTGTAGAGCTTTGTTCAATTGGTAGTTGCCATTAAAAAAATCTGGCTTTGCGCAAGCCTGCTGCCATTTTTCGGCTGACTGGCTGTCGCCAAAAAAACTGATCAACCTGTGGCATAAATAAACACGATGCTTTGCGGAAAGAAGCGCGAGTTTGGGAGGAGTTGATGGACCCGTTCAGTAAAAAGTTGTTGGAGGAACTGGAACAGATGCAGCAGCACACCGGGCGTATTCTACGCAGTATGTCACTGAGCCGGATGATGCCGTTGGAGTCGGAAGGATGGCAACCGGCGGTGGACATTTACGAAGCTGAAAACAATATCTATGTCTATGCCGATCTGGCCGGAGTTGTGAGCGAATCGCTCCGGGTCACCGTTGCTGATCAGCAGTTGCAGATCAGCGGCTTTCGCCAGTTGCCGGCGCACCAGTCCATTGCCTGCGTCCATCAACTCGAAATTGAATTGGGCGGTTTTCAGCGAACCGTGCTCCTACCGTCCGCCGTGGATGTAGAGCGCGTTGAGTCGATCTATGCCAACGGCATATTGCGGGTAACCCTACCGAAGCGGACTAAAAAGAGCAGAGTGACGATCAGGATAACCCCTGGAGCATAATTCATGGAAAACGAACAGCAAACGCCACAGAAAAAAATGGATCCTTCTCAGTTGGAACTTCCCGAAATCCTCCCCATCCTGCCGTTGCACGGGTTCGTCTTTTATCCGGGCATGGGTTTTCCCTTACAGGTCTCCAGCGAGGCCTCCAAACAACTGATTGATGATGTCCTGCTGGGGGATCGTCTGATCGGCCTGGTACCGAGCCGCAGGGAGCAGGTTAAGGATGATGATCTGCTCGGTCCCGACGATCTCTACAAGATTGGCGTGGTCGGTTATCTGCATAAGCTCAATAAAGCGCCCGAGGGCTTTTATCAGATTTTGGTGAGCGGCACCAAGAAGATCGCCATCACCGAGTTCATCGATTCCGTCCCCTATATGAAGGCCAGGGCGGTCGAGGTCCCGATGGAGATCGTCGAGGATAAGAAGATCGAGGCCTTGCTCTTCAACGTCAAAACCCAGTTTCAGAAGCTGGTCGCCGCCACCGAACTGCCCCAGGAACTGGTGGTCACCATCAACAGCCTGACCAATCCGTTTTACGTCGCCTATCTGGTCAGTTCCCAGCTCAACCTGAAGATCGAAAAAGAACAGGAGATCCTTGAGATCGCCCTCTTGCACGATCTTTTACACCATGTGGCCAAAGAACTCGCCACCCGCCTGGAAACCGTGGAGATGAGCAATCAGCTGCAGGCCTCCATGAAGAAGGATATGGACGAGCGCCAGCGGGAATTTTTCCTCCGCCAGCAGTTGCAGGCCATCCGCAAGGAACTGGGCGAAGGGGACGACGACAAGGTTGAGGTTAAGGAGTTGAAGGCCAAGGTGGCCGAGAAGGGACTCAGCGCCCAGGCAAGGACCGTGGTTGACAAGGAACTGGTTCGACTGGAACGGATTCCGCCCTCGTCGCCCGAGTATTCGATGTCGCGCAACTATATCGACTGGATTCTCGACCTGCCCTGGACGGATTCCACCAAGGATACCCTGGACCTGAACCAGGCGGAAGAGGATCTCGATCACGATCATTATGGCCTCAAAAAAATCAAGAAGCGGATCCTGGAGTTTTTGGCGGTACGCAAGCTGAAGGAAGACATCCATGGACCGATCCTTTGTTTTGTCGGCCCCCCAGGGGTTGGCAAGACTTCACTCGGCCAATCCATCGCCCGGACCATGAACCGCAAATTCGTGCGCATTGCACTCGGCGGGGTCCGCGACGAGGCCGAAATTCGCGGGCATCGGCGTACCTATGTCGGCGCGCTGCCGGGACGGATCATTGAGAGCCTGAAGCGGGCCGGGGCCAACAATCCGGTTTTCCTGCTCGACGAGGTCGACAAACTGGGCAACGATTTTCGCGGCGATCCCTCTTCAGCCTTGCTCGAAGTGCTTGATCCCGAACAGAATTCGACCTTTACCGACCATTATCTGGACATCGAATTCGATCTTTCCAAGGTGATGTTTATCGCCACCGCCAACGTTCTGGACACCATCCCCGGCCCGCTCCGCGACCGCATGGAGGTGGTTGAGCTTTCCGGCTACACCCAGAAGGAGAAAGTGGCCATCGCCACCCGTCATCTGTTGTCCAAGCAGTTGGAGGCCCATGCTCTGACCGCCGATGATCTGGAGGTTCCAGAGGCCACCATCGAGGCGCTGATCGCCTCCTATACTCGGGAGGCCGGGGTTCGTAATCTTGAGCGCGAAATTGCCGCCCTCTGTCGCGGCACTGCCGCCGCCATCGCCCGGGGCCGGACCGAAAAAACGGTCGTGACTCCGGAAAAGCTGTACGATTTCCTGGGGCCGCAGCGCTTCTTCCCGGAGATGAAGGCGCGAAGCTGGGGCCCGGGACTGGCGACCGGATTAGCCTGGACGCCGGTCGGCGGGCAGATCCTCTTTATCGAAACTTCGAGTATGAAAGGTAAGGGCGGCTTGACCCTGACCGGCAAACTCGGCGAGGTCATGAAGGAATCCGCCACCGCCGCCCTCACCTATATTAAATCCCATGCCAAGGATTTAGGCATCGACGAAGATATTTTTGCGGGCATCGATCTGCATGTGCATGTGCCCGAGGGCGCGATCCCCAAAGACGGACCTTCGGCCGGGGTGGCCATGGTCTCGTCGCTGGTGTCGGTGATTCTTGGCTGTCCGGTCCGTCAGGATGTGGCCATGACCGGAGAGATAACCCTGCGCGGCGATGTGCTGCCGGTGGGCGGGATCGGAGAAAAAGTCCTGGCGGCGCTCCGTGCCGGGATCAGAGAACTGATTCTGCCGGTGCTCAATGAGAAGGATGTTCTTGAAATTCCTGAGGATGTCCGCAAGGGCGTGATTTTCCACTATCCCCATACCATCCGCGAAGTGCTGGCGATCGCCATTGAGAAAACCGAGGCAAAGAGCTGATGCTTGGTTGGTTTAAAAAGAAATTTGGTAAAAAGACCGAAGAGCCGGTTGCGGTTGAACCGGAACTGAGCGAGGTCGCGGCAGAGGAGGTTGTGGTCCCGTCTGCTCCCGCCTTGGTCGAGTCGCCACCCGAACCAATGGCAGCGCTAGCCGCTCCGGATCTGGTCGAAATCGTTGCGGCGGAGATTCCTGGACTGGCAGAGTCGGTGGCTGCACCCGTGTCAGCACCTGTTGCCGAGGCATTGGCGCTTGAACCGGTCGAGTCCGCCGTCGTTGCCGCCGATGCGGTTGTCGAAGAGGCAAGCGATGCTGCCGCCACGGATTTGGTTGACGAAGCGTCGATCGAGATTACCTCGCCGGTCGACATCGCCGTCGCTGCAGAACCGTCGATCCCGGCGGAACTGGAAATATCGGCGTTGGACGAACCGCTGGCAGATCAAGCTACACCCTCCCCCGATCAGGAGTCAGAAGCGCCCGCCGCAGCAGAGCTATTCCCGGAAGAGGACATGCCCTTAGAGGAGGACGCGACGGCAACTCCTGCGCCGTTAGCAGCCGAGGGCCCGGTGTCGGCCTTTGCCCCAACCCAGGAAAAGCCTGCGGCTAAATCCATGTTCAGGCGGTTGCAGGAGCGACTGGGCAAGACCAAAGATTCCCTGGTCTACCGATTAGACCGCCTTTTTCTGGGCAAAAAAGAGATCGATCAGGACCTGTTCGAGCAATTGGAGGAAATCCTGATCACCGCTGACCTCGGGGTGGGAACTACCCAGGCGCTGCTTGATGAAGCCCGTAAAAAGGTTAAGCGCGACCAGTTGAGCGACCCCCAGGCCCTGAAAACAGTCCTCCGTGATCAGATACTGGCCTATATCGAAGCCACCGATCAGCCCGCCGAGCTGGTGATGCCGGCTGAAGGCCCCTTTGTGATCATGGTGGTCGGGGTCAACGGCGTCGGCAAGACCACCACCATCGGCAAGATCGCTGCCAAGTTCAAACGGGCCGGACAATCGGTGCTGCTGGTGGCTGGCGATACCTTCCGGGCTGCAGCCATCAATCAACTCAAGATCTGGGGCGAGCGGGTCGGCGTTGAGGTTATTGCCCAGAATCCCGGGGCCGACCCGTCTTCCGTGGTCTTCGACGGCCTCGAATACGGGGTCGCCCACAGCTTTGACGTTATCATCATCGATACCGCCGGTCGGCTTCACACCAGCGTCAACCTGATGGAAGAACTCAAGAAGATCAGGCGGGTCATCGGTAAGAAAATGGCGGGGGCCCCGCATGAAGTCATGCTGGTGCTCGATGCCAATACAGGCCAGAACGGCATTTCTCAGGCGAAATTGTTCCATGAGGCTGTGGGAGTCACCGGTCTGACCCTGACCAAACTCGACGGCACCGCTAAGGGGGGCATCGTCGCCAATGTCTGCCGGGAGATCAGGATACCGGTTCGTTTTATCGGCATTGGTGAACAGATTGATGACCTCCGTGATTTCGATGCCCGTGAGTTCGTCGATGCCTTGTTTGCCCGGCAGACGGATTGATGGCCTCATCGGCGAATCACTGCGGTTCAAGCCTCTCAGCATTTACACCCTATTTTTATAATACCTAATGGAATATCGACAACATAATCAACCGGGCTGCGGCGGGTGTCTGCTGCTGCTCGTCGTGCTGGCGCTGGTCACCGGCGGCGCTCCCGCCCTGCTTAATCTCCTGGGTTTCTTTTTTTATTCCGGGCTAGCCGGCGTGCTCTTGCTGGTCGGGGCCTTCTGGGCTTTCACCTACTATGTTCGGCGGCGGGTTTCGACCTACGAGTCCTCTCAGACCGAGAGCCATAACCGCTTTGTCTTCCTCCTTGTCAATATCCTGGTGAAGATCGCCCAGGCCGATGGCCATTTTACCCGGGCGGAACTGAGCGCCATCCTCAATTTCTTCCAGTACCAACTCCGCTACAACCAGGACCAGATGTACTGGGTCAAGCAACTGGTGAAGGATGCCAGGGAGGCGGAGGTCGATCTCCAGCAGCTGCTCGATGAATTCCGAACCAGCTTTGCCTATGAGCCGCGTCTGATTCTGCTCGAGCTGATCTATCAGATCATCTACACCAAACAGCCGCCGCCGGAAAACGAGTTGCGACTGGCCAGGGATATTGCTCTGGTGCTGCAGATCACCGTCTACGATCAGCGCACCATTGAAGCCAAATACATGTATCGTCAGCGGCAGGAGGCCACGTCCTCCGCCCAGCAGGAGGAGCAGTATTATGCGGTGCTCGGCCTGGAGCCGGGGGCTGAATTTGCCGAAATCAAGAAAGCCTACCGCAAGCTCTCCATGCAGTATCATCCGGACAAGGTCGGGCATTTAGGCGAGGAATTTAAAAATATTGCCGAAGAAAAGATGAAGGAAATCAACGTGGCCTACGGGTATTTCGAAAAGAAATTCACGAACAAGTAGGAACGGTGGCCGGTTGAAGAATTTAGGACCTCAACAACCTGAGCAAGAACCCTGTCTACCGTTATGCCTTTGGTAAGCTGGGTTTGATCGGACTCGTTACCAAGTTACCAACTCTTATCAATAGCCAAAAAGGGGTGCACAATGAGCGGTGTTGCCAAGAAGATGCAGATGTTTGCGGAAAAATCCTCCTGGATCCGGAAGATGTTCGAGGAAGGGGCCAAGATGAAGGCGGAGTTCGGCGCGGATAAGGTCTTTGATTTCAGCATCGGCAATCCCGATGTCCCCCCGCCCGCTAAGTTTTACACCGTTCTCCGTGAACTCGCCAATAACGAGCAGCCCGGCATCCATGGTTACATGCCCAATGCCGGCTATCCGTTTGTTCGCGAGGCCCTGGCCAAGCGGCTCGGCAAGGAGCAGCAGGTCAATCTCCAACTGGGCGACATCCTCATGACCTGCGGCGCGGCCGGCGGTTTGAACGTTATTTTCAAAGCCCTGCTCGATCCCGGTGATGAGGTCGTCATTCTGGCGCCGTTTTTTGTCGAATATCATTTCTATATCGACAACCATGGCGGCGTGGCCACCGTGGTGCCCACGGACAAGGACTTCAATCTCGATCTGGCGGCGATTGAGGCGGCGCTCACTCCCAAGACCAAGGTGGTGCTGATCAACAGCCCCAACAATCCCACCGGCCAGATTTATTCGGCGGCATCCCTGCAGCAGCTGGGGCAATTGCTCGATAAGGCAGGCGAGCGGTTCGGCACCACCATCTATCTGGTATCCGACGAGCCCTACCGGAACATCGTCTTTGACAACCATGAAGTGCCGCCGTTGATGACTGCCACCACCAACGCCATTCTGGCCTCGTCCTATTCCAAGGAGCTCTCCTTGCCGGGCGAGCGGATCGGCTATCTCGCTGTGCATCCCGAGATGCAGGACAAAGCGACGGTGCTGGGCGCCATGACCCTCGCCAACCGCATTCTCGGATTCGTCAATGCTCCGGCCCTGATGCAGCGCGCGGTGGTGGAGTTGCAGGATGTCTCGGCGGACAATTCTATCTATGCGCGTCGGCTCGAAGTTTTCTGCAAGGTCCTGGATGAGGCCGGTATTACCTATGTTCGGCCCAAGGGGGCCTTTTACCTCTTCCCGCAGGTGCCGATCGACGATGTCGAATTCTGCCGACTGCTGCAGGAACAGAAAATTCTTGCCGTTCCCGGTCGGGGTTTCGGTATGCCGGGCTACATTCGCCTGGCTTTTTGCGTCGATGAAAAGGTGATTGCCCGCTCGGTCGATGGCTTCAAGAAAGCCATGGCGCAGGCGCGGGCGTTATAATCAGCAAGCCGCCGGTTCGCCGGTTGGTTGGTAAACACAAAGGGCCGCCCTCCTCGGAGAGCGGCCCTTTGTTGTTTGCTGTTTTGAAGGGGTTGTCGTCTTTCAGCCCCGGTCGGCTTTGCGGATGACATCGCAAAGCTCATGGGCCAGGGCGGCAATCTCCTGCTCATCCTCGCCTTCGGTCATTACCCGGATCACCGGTTCGGTGCCTGAAGCCCGCACCAGGATTCGGCCCCGGCTACCTAATTTTTGTTCCGCAAGCGTCAAAGCCTCGGGAAATCCGGGGATGTGTTCCGGTGCGATCTTCGAGGCCATGCGTACATTTTCAAGAACCTGGGGGTAGGTCGACATGATGGTGGCCAACTCGGACAACGGTTTGTTCTTTTTGATCATGATCGCCAGCAACTGCAGCCCGGCCAGGGTGCCGTCGCCGGTGGTGTTGTGGTCGAGGAACACCAGATGGCCCGACTGTTCGCCGCCGAAATTGTAACCCTTGGCCCGCATGGTCTCCACCACATAGCGGTCGCCCACCTGGGTGCGCACCATCTGGCCGCCCATCGCGGTCATGGCCTGTTCCAGCCCCATGTTGCTCATCACCGTGGCCACCAGGGTTTTTTTCTTGAGTTTGCGCCGGTGCATCAGATCGTTGGCGCAGATGGCCATGATATGATCGCCGTCGACAATGGCGCCGTGTTCGTCGCAGACGATCAGCCGGTCGCCGTCGCCGTCCAGGGCCAGGCCGATGTCGGCGCCCAGTTGTTTAACCTTGGCGGCCATCACCTCCGGATGCAGGGCCCCGCATTCGTGATTGATGTTTTTGCCGTCGGGTTCGGCGCAGATAGTAGTTACCTTGGCCCCCAGTTCCGAGAAGACATGGGGGGCTACTCGGTAGGTGGCGCCGTGGGCACAGTCGAGCACGATGTGGAAATCGTCGAGTACATAATCTTTGGGAAAGGTGTTCTTCAGGGAGACAATGTAGCGACCGCTGGCATCCTCGATCCGTGTGGCCTTGCCGACCTCATCGGCTACCGGCCGCAGAGCCGCCATCTTCTGCGAAAAGATCAGGTCTTCGATATCAGCCTCCATCGCATCCGGCAGTTTGTAGCCGTCGGCGGAGAAGATTTTGATGCCGTTATCTTGAAAGGGATTGTGTGAAGCGGAAATAACCACGCCGGCATCGGCCCGCATCGAGGTGGTGATAAAGGCAATGCCCGGGGTTGGCAGGGGGCCGACCAACTGGACATTGACCCCCATGGAGCAAATCCCCGCAGCCAGGGCGTTCTCGATCATATAGCCGGAAAGGCGGGTATCTTTGCCGATGACGATGGTGTTGCCCTTGACCTGGTTTTTAACGATAAAGGCGATGGCTCTGCCGATCTGCATGGCGATTTCCGAAGTCATGGGGTAGATGTTGGCCACCCCGCGGACTCCGTCGGTTCCAAAAAGTTTTTTCATGGGTTGTTCCTGCTGTTGTCGAAAAGGATGAATGGCTATCGGGTTGCGGTGCCGACCACTGGCTCCGCACCGTTACCGGACAATGCGCACCATGTCCGGGGTTACGTTTGAAATTACAATGGGGGCATGGCCGGGCAGGGTGAGGCCGTTGACCAGGACTGGGATCTCGCCGGTATCGGTATCGCTGGCCACATTGACCACGGCCCGGAACAGCATGGCCAGTTCCGGAGTCATCTGGACAATCTGTTCCGGGATTTCGGCCTCGACCGTCACCATGGTGGGCACGATTTTGAGCGACTGGCCGCTGTTGCGGATATTGATCGGGATACCCCGCACCGTTTTTTTGACCATGGTTTCTTTGAGGGTGATTTTCGCCTCGATCACGGTTTCGCCGAGGAGTTTGAGCAGGGCCTCATTGAGATTAAGGTGGACCTGGAAGGTACCGGAGCGGTCCATCTCCTCAAGATTGATGATCGAAGTTTTGAGCGAACTCTCCTGGTCAAGGACAGTCTTCGGACCAGTCACGCTGATACGGGGCGGATTGAGCACCAAGCTCTCGACCACAAAACCGGTGGCGGGTTTGCCCTGAGTTATCGGGGTGATGGCGAAATCCTTGTGCGCCAGGTTGTCGACCAGCAGGGTGATATTGGCCGGTTGCACCCGTTGCACCGCGATTCCCTGGGGGAAGGGAATGGATTCGCTGTCATTTTTAACAACCAGGGTTCCGGGCTCGGCCTTGCTTAAATCGACCGGTCGGGAGATATTTTGCTGACGCATCTCCTGGATTAGCCGTCGGGGGCCGCGAATCGCCACCTCAATATCTTTCTTGTACTGGTTGGCGATGACCAGATTAGCCGGCAGATTGCGCAATTCCAGAGGGATGGTGACCGTCAGGTCCATCTGGTCCTGGCCGACCACAAAATACCAGAGACTGGCCCCGATTACCAGCGAGAGCACCTTCAGTATCCAGTGCTTGGAAACGAGGGAAAAATCAGGCTTTCTTTTCATGGCTTCGTAGAGAGGTCAACCAGTTTTTCCAGCGGGCACCGGTCTTTTTTCTCGGAGCCAAAAGGGTGTACAGGATGTCGGTCAGCGTTTTTTCGTCGTGAAAGGGGGTGATCTTACCATGCTGGACCAGGGAAATTTCCTGGGTCTCTTCGGAGATCACGATAATCACCGCGTCGGTCTCCTCGGAAAGGCCGAGAGCGGCGCGGTGGCGGGTGCCGTAGCGTTTGTCGATGCCCATATTCTGCGAGAGCGGCAGCAGGCAACCGGAGGAGTGAATCCGGCCTTTGTGGATGATGACGCCGCCGTCATGCATGGGGGACGCAGGCAGGAAAATAGCCACCAGCAGTTCGTAGCGCAACTGGGCGTCGAGGCGATGGCCGGTGCCGACATAGTCGCGTAATCCGGTGCCCTGTTCGATCACAATGAGGGCGCCGATTCTCCGTTTGGCCATATAGATAGCAGCCCGAACAATTTCGTCGATGTCATGTCCGGCAACCGCTTCGGCCTTGGGAAAAGGGGTTTTGCCCATTTGGGTGAGGGCGCGGCGGATATCGGCCTGGAAGAGAATAACGATCACCAGCAGGATGGAACTGAGAAAGGTCTTGAACAGCCAGTGCAAGGTCTGCAGTTCGAACTTGCCCGAGAGGAAATAGATGATAATAATGACCGCGATTCCGGACAGCATCTGCACGGCCCTGGTCCCGCGGATGAGCAGGATGATCCGGTAGATGATATACGAAACAATCAGGATATCGACGATATCCAACAGTCGTATGGAGCTGATCGCGTCAAGCATCAAGGGTCAAAGAAAGGAGGTTGAATTTTTTGATAGTCTTGATATGTGTAGCACGTCGGTTCAGGATTGAACAGGAAAATTGTAACAACTCGGATTGTTTGAAAGTTACCTGATCGCCGCGACGCGGTCGCTCGACCAGGCCGTATCAGGCGGTCCCGGTCGGAAAATACAGATGGTCGGCCCCGGTTGAGCGGGCATCGGCAAGGAGAACAACGATCATGATAGCGGATTTGGTACGCAGGACCCGGACCGTGAGGCGGTTTCAGGAAGAACGGGCCCTTGAACCCGCACTGTTGCGGGATCTGGTTGAGTTATCCCGGCTCGGAGGATCGGCCCGCAACGGTCAGGTTCTTAAATATATGGTGATTACCGATCAGGCATTGCGGCAGGCCCTTTTCCCCCTGCTCGGCTGGGCCGGGTATCTGCCCGACTGGCCGGGACCGGCGGCCGGCGAGCGCCCGGCGGCGTATGTGGTCTGCTTGCTGGACAAAGAACTCCTGAAAGGGGCGGAGAGCGAGGCGCATTGCGATCTGGGCATCGCCACCCAGAACCTGCTGCTGGGCGCGGCCGAGCAAGGCGTGTTCGGTTGCCGGATCGGGGCCTTTGCCCCTGCAGTGATGCATCGGTTGCTGCAATTGGAAGAGCGTTTCAAAGTGCTGCTGGTAGTGGCGCTGGGATATCCGGCCGAGAGCGTAGTGTTGGAGGAGTTGGGCCCGGACGGCGATATCCGCTACTGGCACGATGCCCAGGGCGTGCACCATGTACCCAAACGCTCCTTCGAAGATATTATCCTTGAACCGTCGGTGGGACTTTGAGTGCCATGGAGATCTTCAAACTGCTGGGCCTGCTTTCCGCGGTCACCTTTGTCGGCAGCCTGATCGCGGTTCCCTGGTTGATCGGGCGGATGGGGTCGGATTATTTCCTCATCCATTGGCACCAGGTCGAAGAACGCCACCGTCGGCATCCGGTCCTGGCCCTCGGTATTTTGTTGCTGCGCAACGGAGTCGGCCTGGGCCTGGTGCTTGCCGGTGTGGCCATGCTAGTGCTGCCGGGTCAGGGATTGCTGACCATGATCATCGGGCTCTGTCTGATGGATTTTCCCGGCAAGCGTCACCTGCTCAACCGGCTTTCGCAGATTCCCCAGGTACAGCGGGGGTTGAACTGGATGCGCCGGAAGCAGGGCAAGGAGGAGTTCATCTTTCCGGAACAGGGGGTGGGGAAGTGATTAGCATCGTAGGCGCCAGTTCCTGTGGGCAATAAAAGGCTGCGCTTGCATAATATCTGAACCCTGCCAACAAGGACTGACACGGATTGGTGGAAAGGGTTGCTGCTTGGCCATATTCGACCTTTCATCGCGATGTCAAGTTAGGGATTGACCCCGAGAATTAGGGCGGTGGATTGCTTGGAGTGCCAGAATATGGATTTGACGAGGGGTAACGGTGGGCATAGAGAGGGTGCCCAGCGAGTTGGATAAAATAGACATCGCGACCAATGGGAGTCCCCGTAGGTTGGGCAGGCTTTAGTGCCCACCGTTTCAACCGATGCATGTTTCCAATATCACCTGTTTCGGGATATGCTGAGGCGTTCCGTCGGGCAAAAGGCAAAAGAAAAGCCCGGCAACTGAGGTTGTCAGGCTTTGGTGCATGGGAATGAGGGGGGGCATAAAAAGCATGCCTACCCTGCCTGGCTATTTGGCTTCGGGTTCTAATCGCCGGCGTTTGTCCATGTGAGCGTGTAGGACACGGATGATTTCGATCCCTTTCTCTGTTGTTTGATAATAAATAATATAATTCTGAAACTGTTTGATCGGGAAAAACCGTATGCCTACCAATTTGGTCCGTTTAGGGTGGTAAAGGGTGCCGATTGTCGGCATA
>JAFLKR010000061.1 GCA_019163135.1 Desulfobulbaceae bacterium
AATAATAGATATATTTCTTGTCGCTTTGCTTCTCGAAATGACAGAAACAACCTTTTTGCGAGACCATCAACATTATAACAATATCGTTTTTTTCTGATTTTTTTTAGCCGATATCCCGGTTTTCTTCTATTCCAGGTACGCCCTACCTTTTCAATCATGTCAATAAACAAGCAGATCGATCTTGACCGTATTCTTCCTTTGGTACGCAAACCGGGTCAATATGTCGGCGGTGAACTTCATGCGGTCAGCAACCGCATGGATGCCGACACCCTGAAATTTTGTCTGGTTTTCCCGGATCTTTATGAAATAGGCATGTCCCACCAGGGGCTGCAGATCCTGTATCACATCCTCAACAATCAAGATCAAGTCGTCGCCCATCGATGTTACGTTCCTGATATTGATATGGAACAAGAGCTGCGCAATCAGGAACAGCCGCTCTTTTCTCTGGAAGCCAAAGCTAGTCTGGCGACCTATGATGTGATTGGCATCACCCTGCCGTATGAACTCTGTTACACTAATATCCTCACGGTCCTCGATTTGGCCGGACTGCCTTTACGTGCCGCCCACCGCGATGAAAGCTACCCCCTGGTGCTGGGAGGCGGTTCTTGTTCGCTTAATCCCGAACCGGTGGCTGATTTCTTTGACGCCATTGTCCTCGGCGACGGGGAGGAGGTTATTGTTGAACTGGCTGCGCTCTTGCACCGGGCAAAAGCGCAACAGCAGTGTCGGCGAGCAACCCTTGAACAGATGGCGGCCCTTCCAGGTGTTTATATTCCCTCATTTTTCGAACCCCAGTATGGAGAAGGGCGCCTGATCGCAATCAAGGCGTTACAAGCGGGATATCCATCGGTCAGGAAAAGGGTGCTGCCGCAGTTGCTGGCAGGGCCTCATCTCCATCACCCCTTGGTCCCCATCGTCAAACCGGTGCATGATCGGCTTGGGGTCGAAATCGCCAGAGGGTGTACTCGGGGGTGCCGTTTTTGCCAAGCCGGGATCACCTACCGCCCTGTCAGGGAACGAACTGTGGCAGAGATTATGGAACTGGCGGAGCAGGGTATTACCCAGAGCGGTTTCGAAGAACTGGCGCTGCTTTCTTTGTCCACCGGCGATTATTCCTGCCTGGGGGAACTGATGACGGCACTGATGGACCGTTTTGCGAAGGACTATGTGTCGGTTTCCATGCCGTCCATGCGAGTCGGAACTTTGACTCCGGAGATCATGGAGCAAATCAAACGTGTCAGAAAAACCGGTTTTACCGTGGCGCCTGAGGCCGGGACCGATCGATTGCGGCAAGTCATCAATAAAGGGATCACTGAAGAAGATCTGCTGGCTACCTGTCGGGATGCCTTTGCCCTTGGTTGGAAACTGATTAAGCTCTACTTCATGGTGGGGCTGCCGACTGAGACCGAAGAAGATGTCGAGGCGATCATTGAACTGGCCAAAAAGACCCGGAACCGGGCAGGGCAGGGGAAGGGCCGTCAGGTGCAGGTCAATTTGGGGGTGGCGACTTTCGTGCCCAAGCCGCATACCCCGTTCCAATGGGAGCCGCAGCTCAGCCTGGAGGAATCGAAGAGACGGATCAACCGGTTGAAACAACTCCTGCCTCGGCAGGGATTCAAGATCAAATGGCATGATCCGGAACAATCTCTGGTGGAGGGGGTTTTTTCTCGAGGGGACCGCCGGCTTTCGCATTTGCTCGAAACGGCCTGGAAAAACGGGGCTCGATTGGACGGCTGGTCGGAACATTTCAGCCTTGAACAGTGGCGGCTGGCTGCGACCGAATGTGGTATCGACCTGGAACCGTATCTGCGTCGCCGACCGATGAACGAGGTGCTTCCCTGGGATCACCTGCACAGCGGCGTGGATCGATCTTTTCTGGAAGAGGAGTGCCATAAGGCCTTCGAGCAGCAGTATACCCCGGATTGCCGGACCCACGGGTGCCAGGGATGCGGGCTCTGTGATTTCAAAACCGTAGCGCCGGTGGTGCATGCCCGGCCCGAACCGCAGGTAAATCAACCGGCACCGTCACCGCGAGCGGAAAAAAATCAGCAGCCTTCCCAGGCCTTTACTTACCGGGTCCATTACACTCGCCAGGGTGATAGCCGGTTTTATGGTCATCTGGAATTGCTGCAACTGGTGTTCCGGATGCTTCAGCGGGCCGGTCTACCCCTGCTGTTTTCCGGGGGATTCAATCCATCCCCACGGGTCTCCTTCAGTCAAGCTCTGCCGGTAGGGGTTGAGAGTATGGCGGAATTTTTAGATATGGATTTGGCCAAACCGTTGGCATCCAGGGAGAACATCGTCGCGCTTCTCAACAGCCAGTTACCTGAGACCATCAGGGTGGTGGCGGTCAACGCCAGTCCTCGAAGCGTGTACCGAAGCAGCCTGGCTGCCTATGAAGTTCGTAGTCAGGCCAACACCTCGGAGGACCTGCCGCGCCGGATAATCGATTTTCTCAGCCGGGAGTCCTTTGTCATCGACCGGTTTCGTAAGAATCGACACAAAGATTTGGATCTCCGTCCACTAGTCGTGCGTCTGGAATTGCATGAAGAAATTCTTTATATGGAACTGCTGAGCCATCAGGGGCAGCCAGGGGCCAACCCTAGAGAAGTTTTGGAAAAGGTGCTGGGGTTTCCCGAGCGGGAATCGCTGCTGGCGCGGATAATTAAAACCAGTGTTAAGGAAACGACCTCCCCATCTTGAGAATTTTGCAGGATTATTGTAGATACTGCCTGTTAAGGCATATCCGGCCTGGCGACCGTGCTGGAGGTGTTTGGGATGTAATGATTGTAGGGAAGATCGAGGCCTGCAGCTTTGACACGGTTTTCTTCTTAACCATTTGATAAATATGGAGGAGTCATGAAGAAGATTGTTTTGCGTGAAGATGAAATGCCGACAAGCTGGTATAATGTCGTCCCCGATATCCCTAATGGTCTGCAACCTCCCCTGGATCCTGAAACCCTCCAGCCGATTGGACCGGAAAAACTGGCAGCCGTCTTCCCCATGGCCTTGTTGGAACAGGAAATGAGCGTGGAGCGGTATATTCCGATCCCCCGGGAGGTTCTGGAGGTCTATAAAATCTGGCGGCCTTCACCCTTGGTCCGGGCCACCAAGTTGGAAGAGGCGCTTGGCACCAAGGCCAAGATCTTCTTCAAGAATGAAGGCCTTTCCCCGGTAGGCAGTCACAAGCCTAACTCTGCGGTGCCTCAGGCCTATTATAACAAGCGGGAAGGTGTTAAACGGTTAACCACCGAAACCGGTGCCGGCCAGTGGGGCTCGGCCCTTGCTCTCGCTACCTCCAAATTCGGCCTGGAATGCAAGGTTTATATGGTCCGGGTTTCCTATGATCAGAAACCGTATCGCAAATTCATCATGCAGGCTTACGGTGGCGAGGTGGTTGCCAGCCCCAGCATGGATACTAAAACCGGCCGCGAGATTCTTGCTCGGGATCCGAATACCCCTGGAGCCCTCGGCATGGCCATTTCTGAGGCTCTGGAAGATGCTTCCAGTCGTGAGGATACCAATTATGCCTTGGGGTCGGTACTCAATCATGTGGTGCTGCATCAGTCGATCATCGGGCTGGAAGCAAAAAAACAAATGGAGATAGCCGGTGAATATCCGGATGTCATCATCGGTTGCTGCGGTGGCGGTTCAAATTTTGCCGGCCTGCTGGCTCCTTATGTGGCGGATTATCGCAATGGCAAGAAGATCGAGTTTATCGGCTACGAGCCAGCCTCCTGTCCGTCGATGACCGGCGGGAAGTTGGCTTATGATTCGGGCGACGTTGCTATGATGACGCCGCTGCTCTATATGTATACCCTCGGTCACGATTTTGTTCCCCCCGGCATCCATGCCGGGGGACTGCGTTACCACGGTATGGCGCCGATTATTTCTGCTCTGGTCCGCGACGGTATCGTCACTCCCAAGGCGGTGCATCAGATGGAATGCTTCGAGGCCGGTATTCTCTTTGCGAGAACCGAGGGCATCATTCCGGCCCCGGAAACCACCCATGCGATCCGCGGGGCGATCATCGAGGCCATGAAAGATCCCAAGGAACCCAAGACCATTCTCTTTAATTTTTCTGGTACCGGCCTAATCGATATGCCCTCTTATGACAACTATTTGACAGGGAAACTCAGCGACTATGCCTATCCCAAGGAACAGATAGAGGCCTCATTGGCCCGGCTGCCCAAGGTTGGTTGATCCTCGGAGGGAAAGGGCCGGACGAATGAGGAGATCGTGCCGCATTCTTTTTTGGTCGTTGCTGCTCATGTTTGTTTTGTTTTCCGTTGAGCGGCGGGTTGGGCACGCAACCTGTCGCTCCATCGCCGATCTAGCAGCCCAAGGTGCCTATGGGGTGGCTGATGTAGGCGGCCGGACCATCGATTCCTGCAATGTCGATCAGCCGCTGGTGCCAGCCAGTGTGCTTAAAATTGCTACGACCATGGCGGCCTTGCGTATCCTCGGTCCTGAATATCGGTTTACCACCGAATTCTACACTGATAGTCAGAGCAATCTCTATATCAAAGGATTCGGCGACCCAACGCTGATGTCCGAGGAGGTTGAACGCATTGCCAAACAGTTGCGCTCGAAGGGATTGATTCGGGTACAGACGCTCTTTATCGATACCTCTGCCTTTGCTTTAACCATGCAGGTGCCGGGCCAGGAAGACAGCGACAACCCCTATGACGCCCCGGTCGGGCCCTTGTCCGTGAACTTTAATAGCGTCCCGCTGCAGAAGGATACGATGGGGCGGATCGTCTCCGGGGAACCCTTGACCCCAACCCTGCCGATTATGCGGGAACTGGGGCAGGATCGACCGGCCGGCCAGTATCGGGTCAACATTTGCGCCCAAGGCTGTGCCCCGGAGAACCGGATGGCGCAATATGCCGGCCAGCTTTTCAGCGCGTTGCTTCACCAGGACGGCATCACGGTCGTCGCTATCGGCGGCATCCGATCGGTGCCTGTAGCCGAGGCACAACTGCTATACACCCATCGCAGCACCCAGACGCTGCAAGAGATCAGCCGATCCCTGCTGCACTATTCTTCCAATTTTATGGCAAATCTGGTCTTCCTGACCTGCGGTGCTAAGCAATACGGCTATCCGGCCACCTGGAAGAAAGCGCAACAGGCCGTCCATCTGGAGCTGGCCCGGCAGTTGGGCAATGCGACCGCCGCCGAAATTGTCCAGGTCGAAGGCGCTGGGCTGTCGCGACAGAACCGGGTGACCGCCCGGGCCATACTGCAGTTGCTGACCCGGTTCCGGCCCTATACCGATCTACTGAAAAAGGAACGCGGTGCCGCCCTGAAAACCGGAACGCTCACCGGGGTTTACAATTATGCGGGGTACTTGCCGGACGGGAAAGCCTTCGTGATTATCCTTAATCAGCAGGTCAACACCAGGGCCGCGGTGCTGGAGCGGCTAAAACGGTTGTACTCCGTCACCAATCCGTAAAAAAAGAATGTGCCTCCCACCCTTGAAAAAAGAGCTTTGGGCAGGCTGGGAAAAATAAAAATCAGGGGGATGGCTTGGTCGAAATAGACAATCCGCACTTTGGTCTTATAGTTAGCTTTGGTCAGGGAACCATTTTAAGAAATTACCTTTTTTATGAAGAAGAGCGTTATGGAGTATTACCAAGTTCTTGGTGTTGCCAAGACAGCGACCGCCGACGAGATCAAAAAAGCCTACCGTAAACTGGCTATCAAATATCATCCTGATAAAAATCAGGGGAATAAGAAGTTGGAAGAGAAGTTTAAGGAAATCAGCGAGGCCTATGCCGTGCTTTCCGACCCCGAAAAGCGTAAGCAGTACGATACCTACGGATCCACCGGTTTCCATCAGCGCTATTCCCAGGAAGACATCTTCCGCAATTTCGATCTCAATGATATTCTACGCCAATTCGGATTTGGTGGAGGGCACCAGAACACCGGCGGGTTCCGCTCCGCCGGCGGGTTTCGTCCAGGCGGTGGCGGTACGCCCTTTGACAATATTTTCAGCCAGGCCGCGGGGCGAGGTGGCGGGTGCCAGGGTGGGAGTTGCGGCCCGCAACCGGTGCAGGGCAATGATTTGACGTACGAGTTGATCGTGACCCTGGAAGAGGTCTTGCATGGAGCGGAAAAAGCCATCAGCCTGCGGCAGAATAGTCAGACCCAGAGTGTGTCGGTCAAGGTGCCCAAGGGCATTGAAACCGGCAAACGGTTGCGTTTATCCGGGAAAGGGGCGCCGTCTTCCTCAGGTGGACCGGCCGGGGATCTGTATTTGAAGATTCAGGTGGCGCCCCATCCGATTTTTCAGCGGGTGGATGATGATTTGGTGGTGGAGCGCCGGATCCCCTTTAGCGAGGCCTGTCTCGGTACCACTGTGGAGGTGACGACCTTAAGCGGCAAGAAATACAACGTTAAAGTGCCGGCAGGGGTACAACAGGATGCCAAACTCCGGATCAAGGGACACGGTCTGCCGTCGGGCCCTATTGGTCATCGCGGTGACATCCTGGTGAAAATCGCGATTGAGGTACCTAAGACCCTGACCCCGGAGCAGGAAGAAGCTATCAGGTCGCTGGCTGCGGTTTCCCTGTGAACAGGGGTTGCTGGCCAGGTAGGTAGTGATAGTTGGACGGCTCAGCTTCGCACTGGATTCTTATTTGAGGAACGCCTTGTTGCCGTTTTGTTCAACATCTTCAGGCTGACAACCTGATCCCCGGCATTTAAAAAAGTTCCCTGATCGAGTCGCCCAGCCGTTTGATTCCCTGGGCGATGGTCGCCTCGTCGGAGCAGGAAAAATTGAGCCGCAACGTGTTGGAATCCTTACGGTCCACATAAAAGGGGGTGCCCGGCACAAAGGCCACTTTCTTCTTGATCGCCGCTTCAAAAAGCGCCATCGACGACATTCCCGCAGGCAAACTCACCCATAAAAACATTCCCCCCTCAGGGTTGGTGTATTGAACATCCGCCGGAAAATATTGCTGAATTGCGGCGATCATGGCTGCCTTCTGCAGGCCGTACTGGTGGATGATGGTGGCGATGTGCGCGTCGAGATCATTATCGCACAGGTAGCGATAGAGGATGCGCTGCGCTAGCGAGTTGGTGTGCAGATCCGCTGCCTGCTTGGCGATTATGAGTTTATCCATGAGCGCCGGTGGCGCTACCAGCCAGCCCAGCCGGAGGGCCGGAGCCACAGTTTTTGAGAACGAGCCCAGCAGGACGGTGTTGTCCGGAAGGAGGTGCTTGAAGGAGACCTTGCGGGTCCCTGAAAAGCGCAAATCACCGTAAGGATCGTCTTGGATAATCAGGCAAGAACTATTTCGCACCATCTCGGCCACGGCTCGCCGGTTGTCGTCGCTGTAACTGATGCCGCTGGGGTTTTGAAAGTTGGTCACTGTGTAGAGCAGTTTCGGCCGCCGTTCGCGCAGGACTTTTCCAAGGGCCACAAGGTCCATGCCGCCTTCGCTCACTGGTACGGGATGAAAACGGGGTCGGTACATGGCAAAAGCCTGGATGGCCCCAAGATAGCCGGGCTCTTCGATAATCAGGTCATCCCCTTCATTGAGGAAGGTTTTTCCAAGCAGATCCAACCCTTGCTGCGAGCCGGTGGTGATGAGAATATCGTTCACCGAAATATCCAGCCCCTCCTGTTTCCGATAGCGATCGGAGATATATTGGCGTAGCCCCAGATACCCTTCGGAATTGGCGTATTGGAGGATGTCGCTGCCTTCCTCCTCAAAGACATCAAAGGAGGCTTTCTGCAGGGGCTTGACCGGAAAGAAAAGCCGGTTAGGCAGGCCACCGGCAAAAGAGATGATCGAGGTGTCGTTGGTGACCTTCAGGATTTCGCGGATGAATGATTTAGGGACATCGGTGATACGATCGGAGAAGGCGTTTTCCATGGGTTTGTCTCGGGTTCCGCTAGGGCGGGCAGGGAAGGTTGAACGGTGGGGGCGATAAAGGCCGATCACCCCTTGGAAAATGTTTCAGACAAAGGTGTCGCGTTTGCGATAGACGGTGGCCTGGCTTTTAGCAACCAGGTGGCCGCAGGTTTTTTCAGTGACCGTAATGTCATACAGGGCAGTGGCATTCCCCAGATGCACTTCCTTGGCTTCAGCAACGAGATGATCACCAACGCCTGTGGCCCGGAGAAAACTGGTGGCCACGTTGAGGGCCACTGCTATTTTTCCATGGGAATTACTCGCTGCCGCAAAGGCCACATCTCCCAGACTGAACACCAACCCGCCATGGGTCATGCCATGAAAATTGAGCATCGACTCGGTGACCACCAGCGATACCCGGCTATATCCCGGTTCAATGGCTTCGATGGTGGCCCCCAGCATCTTTGCATAGGTATCTTTTCGGATATGAGCAGCGATTTCAGGGTTGATCATGAATGGATTCTTTTGGTTTCTACCGATAAAAGGGGTGGGCAAGGGGTTATTGCGCTCGCCCTGTTCTGGAATTCAGGATAAATACGTAATGTCAATAATTTGCATCTGCGAAGGCTAGCCAGCCACCGGCTCCGATCAGCTTTTTGTCAAAGGGGTTGAGGCTGAAGGCGCATACCTCGGTGGCATCATTGCTGGTCGCGGTCAGGTCTTCTTTTTCCAGATCAACCGTTACGCTCACTTTACCCTTGAGGGCAAAGAGACGGTCCAGGTCGGCCTTGCTTAATTCTACGGCGAGGATGCCGCAGTTGAACATATTCTGGCGGAAGATGCGGGCAAAGCTCTCGCCGATCACTACGTTAATGTCGTTGACCTCCAGGGCCCATACCGCGTGCTCGCGGGAGGAGCCGCAACCGAAGTTGGAGCGGGTGATCAACACCCGGGCCTCCTGCAGTTCCTGGGAGTGCGGGTCGAACTGGCCGCCTTCGAGGTGCAGGTCTTCTAGCAGGTGGGGCTGCAAAGCCTTCTTGGTGATCTCCGTCAGATATTTGGCGGGGATGATTTCATCGGTATTGATATCGTTTCTGTCAATAAAGGCCGCTGGGCCACCAAACTGTTTCATATCGAATCCTTTCAACTTTTAGGGGAAGCGCTCAGTCAAGAAAACGGCGAGGATCGGTGATCGCGCCGGTGATGGCGGCTGCGGCCGCACTGGCCGGGCTCATCAGGTGCACCATGCCGCCTTTGCCCATACGCCCGTTAAAGTTGCGGTTGGTGGTCGAAGCGCAGGACTCGCCCTCGGCAAGCACGCCGCTGCTCATGCCCAGGCAGGCACCGCAGGTAGGGTTGAGGACGCAGAAACCGCAGTCCATGAAAATCTTGAGCAAACCCTCTTCGAGGGCCATGGAATAGATGGCCGGGGTAGCCGGAGTCAGGATACCGCGAACGCTGTCGGCGACGGTTTTGCCCCGGAGAATGGCGGCGGCCTCGCGGATATCCTCGATGCGGCCGTTGGTGCAGGAACCAATGTAGACCTGATCGATTTTGGTCCCTTCCAATTCACCGATGTCTTTAACGTTGTCGGGCTTGTAGCCATAGGTGACCTGAGGGGCAAGTGTACTGACATCAAGGGTCAGGACGCGCTCATAGTGGGCATCGGCGTCGGAATGCCAGCGGGTGTAGGCCTCGGCGGCTTGTTCTACATTTTGGTATTCGTCTTTGATGAAGGGCCAGAGGTACCGGGCGGTGACGATATCGGGCCGGCAGACGCCGGAGGTGGCCCCGGCTTCGACCGCCATGTTGCAGAGCGTCATCCGCGAGGACATGTTCATCGCATCGATCACTGGGCCGCAGAATTCGATCACCAAGTCCGTGCCGCCGTTGACTGTAAGTTGCTTGATGATATTGAGGATGATATCCTTGGCCACTACGCCCTTAGGCAGAGTGCCCATCACCTCAATTTTCAAGGAGCGCGGGGTGCGGAAGGCGCAGACCCCTTTGAGGATGCCCACCTCCAGATCGGTGGTGCCAACACCGGCGGCAAAAGCACCGAAGGCACCGTGGGTGCAGGTGTGGGAGTCGCCCATAATGACGGTGTTGCCCGGCCGGATAAAACCTTTCTCAGGGAAAAGGGCGTGACAGACACCGTTTCGACCGATATCAAAAAAGTCTTTGATGTTATGGCGCCTGGCCCAGTCGCGCATGATCTTGGCTTGGGTGGCGGTCTTGGAATCCTTGGGCGGGGTCACATGGTCGATGACCGCCTTGATGCGGGCTGGGTCACACACCCGGTCCATCCCTTTTTCCACCAAATCCATGATGGCAATGGGCGTGGTGATTTCGTGACACATGATAACATCAATATCAAGCACCATGTTACCCGGTGTCGGGGTGTCCCGCAGGTGGGCGGCAAAGATTTTTTCAGTGATGGTCTGTCCCATTGAGCAACTCCAGATTGGTGAAAACGAAAGTAGGAAGGCCGGGCGACCGGGAGGCAATGTCACCCTTAATGTTGATGAATTCAAATTAATTACACCCAGCGGCTGGGTTCGTCAATTTTTTTCCTTAAATCCATCTGTTCTATATCCAGGGGATATCACCTGTACAATATCGGATTGATTGCGTATACTGCCGCATGTTTGCCACCAGTCATCCGTGATCGATAATCTAAAAGTTTATAACCGCTTTATTAACCCGACCAAAAAAAAATCATGAATCCTTCTTCCTTGATTCGATACACCGTTCTTGTTTTTTTGTTCGCCTGTCTGTTCCCGATGCGGGTCCATGCCGCCCACGGGGTCAGTATCGATGGCAATTTGAAGTATCCCAAGGATTTCTCGAAATTCGAATACACATCCTCGGAAGCACGTAGCGGCGGTACGCTTGTGCTGCACGATCTTGGCAGCTTTGAGAAAATGAATCCATTTACCCTTAAGGGCGCAGCACCCCACGGACTGTCGCCGTATGTGTTCGAGACGTTGGCGGTGCCGAGTCTGGATGAACCATTTGCCGAGTACGGGTTGCTGGCTTCGGATATCGAGTTGGCCAAAGATAAAAAATCCGTAACCTTTACCCTCAATGCCCAAGCCCGTTTTTCCGACGGTTCTCCGGTGACCGTCGATGATGTCAAGTTTTCCCTGGAGACCCTGAAGAGCGAGCAGGCCCATCCTTTTTACCAGATGTATTATCGTGATATCGAAGGCGCCGATATTCTCGACCAGCAGCGGATCCGGTTTCGCTTTGCCCGGCCGAATCGTGAGTTGCACATGGTTGCGTCCCAGTTGCCGGTCTTGAGTAAGCAATTTTATGCACGTCACCCGTTCAACCCCTCCGACGGCAAGGATGCCATGGCCATTCCAATCGGTTCCGGCCCCTATCTGGTTGCTGAGGTGCTGCCTGGCAAGTCGATCACCTACAAAAAAAATCCCGACTATTGGGCCAATAATCTTCCCGTGCGCAAAGGCATGTTCAATTTTGAAACGATTGTGGTCAAGTATTTCAAGGATCCAGTGGTCAGTGTCGAGGCCTTTAAGGCCGGTGAATTTGATTTTATGATGGTGAATATCGCCAAACAGTGGCAGCGGGATCTCACCGGTCGCCGATTTGATTCCGGCGAGTTGATCAAGCAGATCTTTCCCCATCATAACAACGCCGGGATGCAGGGATTTGTCTTTAACACTCGGAAGCCATTGTTCAAGGATCGCTTGGTTCGCAAGGCCCTTGGCTTGATTTTCGATTTCGAGTGGACCAATAAAACCTTGTTTTTTGATCAATACACCCGGAATGATTCATATTTTTCCAATTCTAATTTTGCCGCCAAAGGGGTGCCGGATGCCGGCGAACTGCAATTGCTCGAACCCTATCGTAGTCAGTTGCCCGCAGAGGTTTTTTCGGAATCCCTGCTGCCGCCGTCCACCAACCCGCCAGGAAGCCTGCGTGCCAATATGCAGGAAGCCAAAACCTTGCTGGAGCAGGCCGGATGGCGTATCCAGGACGGCGTGCTCATAAACGCCCAGGGCGAGCCCTTCCGCTTTGAGATTCTGCTGGCCGACGGTTCGTTTGAGCGGGTTATCGCCCCCTATGTTAGTAATTTGAAAAAATTGGGTGTTGAAGTTAACTATCGAGCCATCGATCCGGCGCTTTATGCCGACAGGATCAAAAATTTCGAGTTTGATATGGTGGTAACTACTTATGGCCAGTCGCAATCACCGGGCAATGAACAGCGGGATTTTTGGACAACCGCAGCCGCGAACCGGATGGGTTCACGAAATCTTGCCGGAATCAGTAGTCCGGTGGTAGACGCTTTGGTTGACGCCATCATTTATGCGGAGACCCATGAGCAATTGGTCACCGCCAGCCGGGCGCTGGACAGGGTTTTGTGGCATGGTTATTATCTAGTGCCGAATTGGTACCTCGCCAACCATCGTCTGGCCTATGCTGCCAAGCTGAGGCATCCGGCAAAATTACCACTTTATTATAGTTATGAGCAGTGGCTCGACACGTGGTGGATGCAATGAAAAACCTCGACGGAGGTTGGGACCATTGCGGTTGTGGTCCGTATTGTGTGGGGAACACTTTGGTGGCGTCTCTCGGAGATGGTGGCTTCACAAAACCGTTGCTTTGAAGCCAATGAGATTTTTTCCCTTAGGATTCCAGTGAGTAAAATGGAAATATTTACAACCATAAGTTTTAAAAATCGGCATTATTATACGGCATGAGTACACCCATCGAAAAAAACAGTAAAGATCATCAATGGATCTATCTTACAGGCAAGGAGATCTATCATTTTTTCAGCCGGGTGAAGGGCCGTCTCCAAGGTATGCATGTGTATGCTTTGGTGGGCAAGAGTGGTACCGGCAAGAGTTTTCGCGCGCAACTGCTGGCCGAGAAGATCGGGGTGCCCTATATCGTGGATGACGGCCTTCTTATCCATGACACCACTATCCTCGCAGGTCGTTCGGCCAAGCAGGAAAAAAATTATATCAGCGCCATTAAAACTGCCCTGTTTTCCGACCCTGACCATCGCCAAGGAGTAGTGCAGATGATTCAGGAGAAAAAAATTAAAAAAATTCTTCTGCTGGGCACTTCGGAAAAAATGGTCATTAGACTTGCCGAAACCCTCGAACTGCCTCCCATCACTCAAATTATAACAATCGAGGAGATCGCCAGCCAGAAAGACATCGAAAATGCAATCAAGTCACGGTTTGAAGAAGGAAAGCACGTGATCCCTGTGCCCGCCATTGAGGTGAAAAGAGATTACGCGCAGATTCTTTCAGATTCCATCCGTATTTTTTTCAAAGGGAGTAATCATCCGGACGGCATCAAGAAGGCTCGGTTTTTTGAAAAGTCGGTGGTCCAGCCCGCATATCATGAAAAGGGAAAGGGAGGAACCGTATCGATTTCCGAAGCCGCTCTTACCCAGATGATTCTCCACTGTATCGATGAATATGACGGCGAGATTTTGGTACGCAAGATTAAAGTCAAAATTGGAAGAGCGGGGTACAGTATTGATCTGTTCATCGAGGTTCCATATGGGAAAACCTTGACCGGCGAGTTGCATATTTTGCGAGCCTATATTCAAGATAACATACAGAAATATACGGGGATCATGATCGACAACCTCGAGATTTCAATCGACAGTATTTCGCAAAGAAAAAAGGAACCCTCGAAAAAAATTAAAAAAATAGGATAGATAGCAATTTTTTCCCCTTCCCGTTACTGCCTGCATCCGAAGTTTTTTATGTATCCCGCGTGCTCTTTATTCTACCTCTTTAAATATTTCCTGGATTTTTTTAAAGCCACTTTTTTTCATGAGGAATTTGGCTTGTCTTTCCCCTTGAAATGACTTCAAAAGGCCAGGCTCCTTCTCCGTCGATGCTTATAAAGCAACTGTCATTTTTATTTCTTGTGTCGACTGACATTCACGGGTATTCAAACACAATTAGAGGCCGTTTTGACGGTTCATCGCTTTTTGCAATTATCACTTGACGCCTGGTAAACGGTCTTGTTATAAGTCCGATGTTTTGAGTGGTTTTTTCGGAAGTGGCTGTTGTGAATGTTGTTGTCGGAATGGTTTTAGGGTGTCTTTCAGGGTCTCTAGAGCGTATCTGAGGCAGATTTTTAGCCGTAGGTACGAAATACCCCTTGCGCTCGCCTCACCAGGCAAACCGGAAGCGCTGTTTCCCCCCTTTCACTCCTGCACATTTTTGGTATCACTTGACGCACGCGCCGCTGTTTCAAAAAAGCGGAGCTTTGAGTGGTTTTTTCGGAAGTGGCCGCGGTAACCAGTGCTCACGGAAGAATCTCGAGTTCACCATGCGGGTACATGGCGTATGTTGAATCAGGGAGTCTGTACGCCTTCGTCTCGGTACGACATCTTCCGCATCTCCTTGCACAACCTCCTGCCCCGAAAAAACGACCACTCGTCGCTTTCATACTTATCACTTGACTCGTACTTTGCTGGTTTGTTATAACACCATCATTTTATAAGGTTTTTGAAGGTGTGGGAGGCGATGGACTTTGTTTTCTGAAAGATTTTGCATAGGTGTTTGGGAGCTCTAGAGCACATACCGAATTTTGTATGGGTGTGTGAAAATTTCCCCTGGCTTTATGCCGTTTCATCCCGGAAAGCTCCGTCTATCACTTGAAGCACCACGTAGTATGTCATTGTCACAGGGATTGAATTAACATTTTTACTTCTCTGGGGGACCTTGTACCTCAAAAGTCGGGTTCACCGCAAAAGGATGCGTCTATGAAAATTCATGAGTATCAGGCCAAGGAACTATTTCGAAAATACAATGTACCAACACCCAATGGTAAGCTTGCCTTTACGACAGCAGAAGTTGAGAAAATTGCTGAAGAATTCGGTCTGCCCGTCGTTGTAAAAGCCCAGGTTCATGCTGGTGGCCGCGGCAAGGGTGGCGGGGTGAAATTAGCCAGAACCAAAGCCGATGTTAAAACATGTGCCGACTCTATCATCGGCATGACCCTGATCACCAAGCAAACCGGTGCCCAGGGAAAGAAAGTTAATAAAGTTCTCGTTGAGCAGGGCTTAAACATCAAGAAAGAACTCTACCTGTGCATTATTCCGGATCGTGAGACCGCCAGCGTTGCCATCGTGTGCAGCCAGGATGGTGGTATGGACATTGAGGAGGTCGCAGCCAAGACCCCTGAGCGTATCATTACCGTCAATGTCAGCCCGATCACCGGATTTCAACCGTTCCATGCCCGCAAAATATGCTTCGGCCTTGAAATCGAGAAAGATCTCCAGAAGAAGATGTCCGCCTTGGTCAAAAATCTCTATGAGCTTTTTGTCGCGTACGACTGCTCCATGGTCGAGATCAACCCCCTGATAATAACCGCCGAAGGTGACATCCTTGCCTTGGATGCCAAAATGGACATCGATGGTAACGCCTTGTTCCGTCATCCCGACGTCAAGGAAATGCGGGATATCGAAGAGGAAGATCCAGTCGAAGCCGAGGCCGCCCAGTATGGTCTGAACTATATCAATCTTGATGGAAACGTCGGCAACATCGTCAACGGTGCCGGGTTGGCCATGGCCACCATGGATATCGTCAAGATGGCGGGTGCTTCTCCTGCTAACTTCCTCGATGTCGGAGGCGGAGCTAATGCCGAGGCCATTGAAAATGGTTTCCGTCTCATCATGAAGGACCCGGCTGTAAAGGGCATTCTCATTAATGTATTCGGTGGTATCCTTCGTTGTGATGTCCTTGCTCAAGGTGTTGTTCAGGCCGCGACCAAACTCAAGCTTTCCGTTCCGGTTGTCGTCCGCATGGAAGGTACCAATGTTGAACAGGGCCGTAAAATCCTCGCCGAATCCGGGCTGGATCTGATCAATGCCAAAGATCTCGCCGATGCAGCTGAGAAGGTGGCCAAGATCGTTTCCTGATGAAAGATGAGTTCTGATTGGCGGTGCCGACTTTTGGTCTTTGCCTGGAGCAGGAGAAACTAGGTAGCGTGGATGATTCGACCGGTTTCATGGGCACCAACAGTGACCGCTGGATATTGAAGACTCAGATTTCAGAGGCAAAATAACTTACCCATAGAGGAATAGATAATGAGCGTTTTTGTTAATAAAAATACCCGTTTAGTTGTACAAGGCATCACCGGCCAGGAAGGCCAGTTTCACACCCGAAGTTGCATCGCCTATGGCACCAACGTTGTCGCCGGCGTTACCCCGGGCAAGGGTGGACAGAAGATGGACGAAGTGCCGATCTTTAACTCCGTCAAAGAGGCACGCGAAAAAACCGGCTGCAACGCCTCCATGATCCTGGTACCGCCGCCTTTTGCCGCCGATGCTATCATGGAAGCCGCTGATGCTGGTGTTGAGTTGGTTGTCTGTATTACCGAAGGTTTGCCGGTGCTGGACATGATGCGGGTGAAAAATTATCTGGCCACCAAAACCACCCGCCTGATCGGACCGAACTGCCCGGGCATCATCACCCCAGGTGAGTGTAAGATCGGCATCATGCCTGGACCAATGCACAAACCCGGTGGACCATTCGGCGTTGTTTCCCGTTCTGGGACGCTCACCTACGAGGTCGTACATCAGTTGACCCAGGTTGGATTCGGTCAAACAACCTGCATCGGTATCGGTGGCGACCCCATCAACGGCACTAACTTCATTGACTGCCTCATCGCATTCAACGCTGATCCTGACACCAAGGCCGTGGTCATGGTTGGTGAGATCGGCGGTAACGCAGAAGAAGACGCCTGTGAATGGATCAAGGCTAACATGAAGAAACCGGTCTTCGGTTTTATCGCCGGCTTGACGGCTCCTCCAGGTCGCCGTATGGGCCATGCGGGCGCTATTGTCAGCGGCGGCAAGGGTACCGCTGAAGCCAAGATAGCGGCTATGAAGTCCAGTGGGGTACATCATTGCGAGAATCTTGGGAATATGGGGAAACTTTGTAAGGAAATCTTTAAAGGATGATTTGACTAACCTAGTGACTGTTTCGGTTACATTCTATCCGAAGCAGTCACTGCTTTTTATAATCGAGCACGGAATCTTTATTGAATTCTGCCGCAAGGAGAAAGCATGAGTACAAAAGAAAAAATAGAGCAGCTGAAGCAAAAGCGGGCCAAAGCCTTATTGGGCGGCGGTCAGGATAAAATTGACAAGATTCACGCAAAGGGCAAATTGACTGC
This sequence comes from Desulfobulbaceae bacterium, assembly GCA_019163135.1. GTDB lineage: Bacteria > Desulfobacterota > Desulfobulbia > Desulfobulbales > Desulfobulbaceae > Desulfobulbus. The sequence continues at coordinate 17,040 of JAFLKR010000061.1, forward strand.
TCGTGAGCGTATTCAATCCCTGCTCGATCCGGGTACCTTTGAGGAATACGATGCCTTCAAACTCCATCGCTGCTACAACTTCGGCATGGAAAAAACCAAGTTTTTCGGCGACGGTATCGTCACCGGTTACGGCAAGATCAACGGACGCGGCGTTTATCTCTATGCCCAGGATTTTTCGGTTCTGGCTGGATCACTTTCCGGTACCTTGGCTGAAAAAGTCTGTAAGGTCATGGATCTTGGTGTCAAGAACGGTATGCCTGTCATCGGTTTGAACGACTCCGGCGGCGCCCGTATCCAAGAGGGTATCGAAGCCCTTGCCGGCTATACTGAAATTTTTACCCGCAACGTTCTCTCTTCGGGTGTTGTTCCGCAGATCTCCGGTATCTTCGGACCCTGTGCCGGTGGCGCCGTCTACTCGCCCGCTTTGACCGACTTCATTATTCAGGTCAAGATCCAGTCCTACATGTTTCTCACCGGTCCTAAAGTCGTTAAAGCTGTGTTAAACGAGGATGTTACCACCGAAGCCTTGGGTGGTGCGGTTATGCATACCACCAAATCCGGTGTTACCGACTATGCTGCCGAAGACGAGATGGACGCCATCCAGTACATCAAGGATCTGATGAGCTATCTGCCGCAGAACAACATGGAAGATCCGCCCTACGTGCCGACCGATGATCCCATCACCAGGAAATCTGCTGTTCTCAACGAGATCATACCGGATAATCCCAACGCTGCTTATGACATGAAGAAGGTTATCACCGAGACGGCTGATAACGGCATCTTCTTCGAGATCAAGAAGAATTTTGCCCCGAACATCATCGTTGGCTTTGCCCGTTACGGCGGTCGAAGCATCGGCATTGTCGCTAATCAGCCTTCCTACTATGCTGGTGTTCTTGACATCGATTCTTCCATCAAGGGCGCTCGTTTTGTACGTTTCTGTGACTGCTTCAACATCCCGGTCCTTACCTTCGTCGACGTCCCTGGCTTTCTGCCTGGCACCACACAGGAATTCGGCGGCGTCATCCGCAACGGCGCCAAGCTGCTGTATGCCTATGCTGAATCGACGGTGCCAAAGGTAACGGTTATTACCCGTAAATCCTACGGCGGCGCCTACTGCGCTATGTCGTCCAAGCACCTGAGAACTGATATCAACTACTCCTGGCCGACCGGTGAAATCGCCGTTATGGGGTCCAAGGGCGCGGTCGAAGTCCTGCACGCCAAGGGCGCCAAAGCAGCAGAAAATCCCAGAGCGTTCCTGGCGGAGAAAGAAGCAGAGTACAACGAACAGTTTTCGAATCCATATTGCGCAGCTGAGCGTGGTTACATTGACGATGTTATTGAGCCGTCTGAAACCCGGTATCGTATCATCAATGCGTTTGAGTCGATTCAAGGGAAACGTGACACCATTCCGATGAAAAAACACGGCAATATTCCGCTGTAAGCACTTTCATGTAATGGCTGTGTTTCGTAATGCATAGCCAATAGACTCAGAGGATGACATAATGGCAGATATGACCAAAAAAATGGCTGCAGCGCTTGCAGCTGTTAATGCCTACATGCAGCAGGAAGAGGAAGCGGCTTACCAGGCCCAATTGGCTGCTGCCAAACCTGCCGTTACCGGGCCTAGTTTATGGGCAATTGCCGGCCGCCAGGATATCATGACTTTCCGTAGGCTGATTCAAATGAAAGCATTCTGATTGCTTTTGCTACAATTCGACGTCTAACGACAACGTATACAACGTATAACAGGAGAAACTGAAAATGAGCGACCAAGTGAAAATGACCGCCATGAATTACGCAAGTGACCGGCCTGCAGCAGAAAACCCGGTTAAGATTATGGACTTGAGCCTTCGTGACGGTCACCAGAGTCTGTTCGCAACCCGCGGACGTACAGAGGACATGATTCCAGTTGCAGAAATGATGGATGAGGTTGGCTTTTGGGCTATTGAGACCTGGGGTGGTGCCACCTTCGATACGATGCACCGTTTCCTGAATGAAGACCCATGGGAGCGTCTCCGCACTCTGAAACGTTATATCAAGAAAACCCCTTTCTCCATGCTGCTTCGCGCGCAGAATCTGGTCGGGTATCGTAACTATGCCGATGATCTCGCCACCGCTTTTGTTGATCGTGCTGCCGAGAACGGTATGGATATTTTCCGTACCTTTGATGCGCTTAACGATTATCGTAACTTCGAGACCGTTGTTAAACAGATCAAAAAAAGCGGAAAGCATTTCCAGGGCTGCATTTGTTACTCATTGACCGAACCGCGTCTTGGCGGCGATGTATATAACGAGAAATACTATGTCGATCGGGCTAAGGCCCTTGATGATATGGGTGCTGATTCCATCTGTATCAAAGATATGGCCGGGCTGATTGCCCCTTATGATGCATATAATTTGATCAAAGCACTTAAAGCTGTCACCAAAACTCCGATTCATCTGCATAGCCATTTCACCTCTGGTATGGCCTCCATGAGCCATCTCAAGGCTATCGAAGCCGGTTGTGACATTATCGATACCTGTATGACCCCATATGCATATCGAACTGCGCATCCTGCTGTTGAACCGCTGGTAATGTCCCTGCTCGGCACCAATCGTGACACCGGTTTCGATATTAAAAAACTGTTCGCCATCAACGAGGTTCTGGAAAGAGAGGTTATGCCGAAGTACATGCATCTCCTTGATAATTCCAAATGTTCCATTATTGACATTAACGTTCTCTTGCATCAGACTCCTGGTGGTATGTTGTCCAACTTGGTCAATCAACTGCGGGAAATGGATAAGCTCGACAAAATTGACGATGTTTTTGCTGAACTGCCAAAAGTCCGGAAAGATCTGGGCCAGATTCCGTTGGTTACTCCGACCAGCCAGATCGTCGGCATTCAAACCGTCAATAATGTTCTGTTCGATACCCCGGAAGAGCGCTATAAGATGATTACCGGTCAGGTCAAAGACCTGTGCTACGGTCTGTATGGCAAGACCGCCGTACCGATCAACCCTGAAGTTCAGAAAAAAGCTCTCAAAGGCTATGCTCGTGGCGAAGAGCCGATCACCTGCCGCCCTGCCGAGGTTCTCGAGCCGGAAATGGAGAAGGCAAAGAAAGAGATCGGTGATCTTGCCAAGGATATCGACGATCTCGTACTCTATGCGATCTACCCGGTTACCGGTAAGAAGTTCCTTGAGTGGAAATACGGCGTAACTCCTGCACCTCCAGAAGTTATGGCGATCACCATGGATGAGGTTAAGAAGCGTGAAGAGCTAGTCGCCAAGGCGAAAGCCGGCAAGTTAGTAGAGCCCAAAGCTGCAGCTCCTGCCAAATCGGAGAATGTTCGTACCTTCAACGTCTTTGTTGATAAAGAATACTTCAGCGTAGAAGTTGATCCTACCGGTGACTTCCAACCGATGGCTATGCCCGCTGCCGCTCCGCGTGCTGCGGCCGCTCCTGCAGCTGCACCTAAAGCTGCCGCTGCCGCTGCGGCTCCTGCCGCTGCACCTAAAGCTGCAGCCGCTCCTGCCCCGGCGGTTGAAGGTGGAACCCCTCTATTGGCCCCAATGCCTGGCATGATAATCAAGAATTGTGTGAATGTTGGTGATGTGGTCAAGACCGGCGATCCCTTGGTTATTCTCGAGGCCATGAAAATGGAGAATTCTTTGGGCGCACCCTGCGATGGGACGGTTAAAGCTCTCTGCTTCGGTTCCGGTGACTCTGTAAACAAAGACACCGTACTGGCAATAATCGGCTAATATTGCAATTCTAGCAGGTTAGAAAAAAAAGGGGGAGCACCGGGTAACCGGTTTTCCCCCTTTTTCATTTGAAATGTAGGTTGGAAATAGCCCTGCTTGGCTAGCAGGCAGCGCTTTCAGATCAATTGCAAATATTTCGCCTGTTCCCACAACTGGGTCGCCATGCGTACCGTGGCCTGATCTACCATACGACCTTCCACAGCTATCGCTCCTTTCCCCTCGCTTTTGGCGCGGGCATTCGCCTCTATCACCTTTGTCGCTAAGGCTATGTCCTCTTTTGTTGGGGTGAAAACTTCATTGATTACATCGACCTGAGATGGGTGGATGGCCCACTTACCATCGCATCCCAAGGCGCAGGCCATAACAGCTGACCGGCGTAACCCGTCAGTATCTTTAAAGTTACCGTAAGGAGCATCGATAGCTAGCTTGGCATGCGCCTTGGAATGCATCACCATATTGCTTAATGCGAAATGCCAGCGATGGCCTGGATACAACTCCTCCTCTTTTTCCCCATGTCCAGAAATAGATACCAAACGGGCTCCGATGGAAGCAGAGTAGTCGGCTATGCCGAAAACTAAACTGACGACCCGTCTGCTTGCTCGGGAAATTTTGGCGGCGCGCATTAATCCTTCGGCAGTTTCAATCGACGCTTCGATCCCAATCGTCGTCGTGGCCTCGGTATGTAACTCGATTCCATTGAGCAGGCGATCGGCGAAAAAAATATCGGCTGGATGATTCACCTTGGGTATGACGATTGCGTCGATAACATGTCCCGCATTCTCAGCCACTTCAAGTAGGTCTCGATAAGCGAAAGGGGTGTCAAGGGCATTGATCCGGACTGTTACCGTTTTATTTTTCCAATTGAGGTTCAGGAGAGATTCGATAACCTGATTACGGGCATTTATTTTCTCCTCAAGCGGTACACTGTCTTCAAGGTCCAGCATGATAACATCAGCATTACTTTCGTTAGCCTTGCCGTGCATTTTTTTCAAATGACCTGGTACGGATAAATTAGACCTTCGTGGTTTCATGCAACCTCCTAGTTATAATGATGTAGAAATTCTATGAATTTTTATACTGTATTGAAATGTTATTTTCGTAATTGTAAATGGAAAATGACTGTGACTGATCAAGCTAAATGATGGAGAGTAATATGCGTTAGGCATTAAATCATTCATGAGGTCTTTTTCAAGGGGAGGATGCCATGGCTTTGCTCACAGAACATCCTAACCTTTTCGAGAAAGATATCTTACAACAGAGTGATGCAAATACCGCCAACACGAGTCAGGAAAAGATAATATCCGTGGAGCAAAGGCACTAACAGGTACAAAAAAAAATAATCCCGGCAGGCTCAGGCAGGCATCCAGTGATGTAGGAAGAGATGTTCCAGGATCGGCGGCGAAATACAATCTGCTTGCGCTTGTCTATCTTGCAACCCCTGGGAGTAATTAATCAAGCCGTGTCTGAAAGCTGTATTTACAGATCTGACTGGTGGAGAGTGGTCGCCTTGTTTTGTTTTGGTTAGAATGCGAACCATTTTTTTTTCTTTTTTGAGGTACACAAAACTACTTTGTTACGGCCGGAATTTTTAGCCTCATATAAGGCCTCGTCGGCCAGGCTGATGAGATCATCCTTTAAAAATTCATTGCCAGCAGGACGAGCGCTGGCTACACCGATACTGATAGTAACCTGGTAAATGTTCGATCCATCGTCAAACGGGTAATCCGCAATGGTTTTTCGAATCTTTTCTGCTACCACCATGGCTTCTTCTGAACTGGTCTCAGGAAGAACGAAGATAAATTCCTCTCCGCCATACCGGGCTATCAGGTCGTATTCTCGTATGATTTCTTTCGCTACCCGGCAAAATTCTTTGAGGAGAAAATCGCCGGTCTGGTGTCCATAGGTGTCGTTAAATTTTTTAAATCGGTCGATATCAGCTAGAAGAAGCGAAATGGTGCGGTCATTGCGGATGCATCGATTAATTTCAGAATCAAGAAAGTTTTGAAAAAATCGATGGTTATTTATTTCGGTTAGACCGTCTATGTTCGCGAGATTTTCCAGGAGCCGGTTTTTGTGAGCTAGCTCTTCTGTGAGTTTTTCAAGCTCCATTTTTGACTTGATGAGTTCACGATTCATTTCTTCATAGGATAGATTAATAAGGCTGAGGCGGAGATTGGCTTCCTGGAGAATCTCAGCCACCGTTTTGACAGGATTTATTTTTACACCGAAAAATTGAGCAGACTGCTCGATAACTTTATCGACCTTCTTTAGAATAGTGTTGATTTCTAATACTTTGAGATCAAGAAGCTTTTTGGCCTCGTTGCGAAATAGCTTATGGTAGACCTCGGGTGTGTTGGAATAGAAGATTTGGGAGAGAACGCTCGCCAGATAACCTACGCAAATATTTTGTTTGTGGCGTGGATCGTTGCCCTTGTAAGCCAAAGGATGATGATGGTATTTAATTGGATTAACGAGTATTTCTGGAAGTCCCCAAGTTTTGGTGACTTCAAACCCAACGATAGAGTGCGTACATCCGATGATCACCTGCTCTAGGTGTTCTTCATCGGGATCGCTGCCTGCCTTGCCGGCTTTAATTTCTTGAAGAACCCCGTCGTATTCGTTGGGCAAGGTGACTGCAAAGACAAGTTGCCCGATGTTTTGCAGCAGTCCGCAGGTAAAGGCTTCCTCAGCATCGGCATTGGCAATCTGTTCGAGTATCAGTTTGGCGGCTGAGGCCTCAACAAAGGAACGTTCCCAGAACTGTTCAAAATCAAAAAGAGACTTTTTATGACGGCCTTTCATGGAGAGAAAAGAAAAGCTGAGTACTAGACTGCGAACCGCATTCATGCCGAGGATCGAGACCGCCTGATTCAGCGAGGCGATCTGTTGCGGAAAACTGTAAAAGGCGGAATTGGCTACCCGCAGCACTTTCGAGGAAAGTGCTATATCCTGGGATATAAGGTTGGCGATATCGGTGAGCGTGGCATCTTCCTGGGCGGTGAGCGTAAGCAGTTTTGAGGCAATTACAGGAAGTGTCGGTAGTTCCTTTGAGGATAAAATGATTTTAAGTACTTCTTCGGGTGATCTTGTCATTGCTGACGCCTGTTGATCCTGATAAATTTTGGGGGTAAGTTGATACTTTTATCGCTTGGAGGAGCGTTTGTTTGGCAGTGCTTGCCCAAAAAAGAACAGCAGATAATTTCAGATTAAGTTCAGTATATATCGTTTTTTTTTATTTATCCAAGAGACTATCGGGAAAAGTTGCATTTAGACCGGGGAAATCTCATTGGGGTAGGAGCACGGCAGGCCAAGATATGTTTCAAACTCGAGGACTTTCCCTAAATTTTTTATATAATCAGGGGTGAGCGGTATTTTTCCTCCTCCGCCGGGGGCATCAAGGGCGTAAGTTGGCACGGCCATACCGCTAATATGGCCAATGAGATGTTGCATAATACCAAGTCCAGTGTCGATGGTGGTCCGGAAATGGGATGTTCCACGCGTCAGATCTGCTTGAAAGAGATAATAGGGCTTTACTCGTATTTTAAGGAGAAGGTTCATTAATTGCTTGATAATATAAGGAGAATCATTAATTCCTCTAAGGAGCACGGTCTGGCACCCCAAGGGGATACCGGCATCGGCCAAGAGGCGACAGGCCAAAGTGGCCTCCGCTGTAATTTCGGCAGGATGATTGAAATGGGTGTTGATATAAAGAGGATGATATTTTTTCAGCATGGCCGCGAGTTTAGGTGTGACCCGCATAGGCAAGGTGCAGGGAATTCGAGTACCGATGCGGATGGTGGAAACTGAAGGAATGGCGCGTAAGGCTTTGAGAATACTTTCCAGGCGGTTGTCACTGAGCATGAGGGGATCGCCGCCTGACACAAGCACATCGGTGATGGTCGGTGTTTTTGCTAAATATTCAAGCCCAGCGGCAATGGTGCGGTCATTGATCATCATTTCTGGTTTACCGACCTTTCGCTTGCGAGTACAAAAACGGCAGTACATCGCGCACTCATTGCACACAAGGAAAAGAGCCCGATCTGGATACTTATGCACCAGGAAGGGGACAGGACTCAAATTTTCTTCATCAAGGGGATCTATCAATCCAGTGGAATCTTCAAGCTCACGAATATCCGGTACCGCCTGTTTCCAAAGCGGCACGCCGGTTTTTTTTATCAAATCAAGATAATACGCACTGATTCTCAGAGGATAAACGGAATGGACGGCTTGAAGCGGCGCGAGAGGAATATCGAGAGCACTGGCAAGTTGTTCTGGAGTCGAAATGAGCGTGTGGGCTTGGAAGGCGTGGTAGGACATAGTCACGGGTAAGGAGTCATGGTCAAAACACAGCTTTTTGCAGGAAAAGCCGGGAGGCTTTGACTGGAAAAAAGAATCGGACCGTATGGATTAATGAGATGGCGACGCCTTAATGGAAAAAATGAATAGCAGGGGACTTCCGATCAAGGCCAGTCACGTCTTGTTCATGAATGGTACATAACTGTTGCGACCTGGTCAGATTGTCGATGGCTGATAATCCGTTGGTGTAGGTGCAAGGGTCGTTTCAACCTTTCCGGGGTCGGTGGCAAGGACAAACGTTCAAGGCCGGTTAAACTCTTGAAACCTTAGGGAATACGTTTTTACGTTATTATAACAAATATTCAGTAACTGGTCCCACAATTTTTTTTTTGCTTCCTTGCGAGGCGCTATTAACAACTGTAGTTTTTTTTGCTTGCTTCGTGCCCATCGGACACGGAAAAGAGATGACGCGTCTCTCCCATTGTTCGGATTGATTGACAACAGCGCTGTGCCGACCTCTTGCTCTTGCGCTGCAACGCTCCAACCTCTCTTGCAGGGCGAGGACAGTATGAAGTCAATCGTAACTGTCTGTTTTGTTGATTTTTTTGTTTTAACGTAAAACTTTGATAAGATTAAAAACGGCAGTACCGGTTTCGATACTGCCGGTATTTAATTGTTAGGAACAACCAGGACCGGCACTTTGGCATGACGGGTAACTCGGCGGGTTACCGATCCCATAACTTCACTGCCGAAGACAGAACCGGTGGATTTGCCCATGACAATAATGTCGGCAGCGTTCTTATCTGCGACGCGAAGGATTTCTTCGCTGGGATCTCCTGCGACAACTATAATTTCATGGACTTTAATGACATCGGTCTTGGTTGATTCCATTTCTTCTGTACAGAATTTTTTGAGACGAGTTTTTATTTCTTGCAGCACGGCTTGCATGTTATCTTTCTGGTAATTCTCCGCCGCTTCAGCTGACATATATGTTTCGATAACCGCCCGGGCTGAACTGCTCAAGGGTTCCACTACATGGACTAGGATAATGCGCGCGTCATATTGACGAGCCAAGCTGATCGCATAACGAAAAACTGGGCGAGTGTGCGTGCCGAGGGCCGTTGTGTACAGTATGGTTTTTAGGGTGGGAATCGAGTGCATGTTATTTCTCCATGGAGTTGGTCTGGTCAGAAAATAATCAAAAAACTGGTTTTTAAAAATGCAGAATATCGGTTGTTCCTTGCGGTGCGCTTGCACTACAAAAATTGTTTTAAAACAGTACTTTTAGATTTCAATCGGTAAAAGGTATAAATTTCCTTTATCCCTTAAGAACGTATCGTGATCATATAAGCAATTAACGGACCTGTCAAAGGCCTAAAATAGAACTGCATTGGCAATAGGCGTCAACGGCGTAGTTCCGGCCTATTAGACCTTACCGCTCAACCCAGCGAAATGGGCGCTTACCCTGCACGACCGGTATCGTTTGTTAAGTCATATGCGGTCCTGTGGAAAAAAAATGGTTATTAGAAGCCATCTCGGAGCAGGAGGTTTTCGACTTCTTTTACAGGAGTATCGATCCATCGATAGATCCTGTATTGGGTGGTTTTCCGCTCGGGCCAGGACTAAAAACGGCGGGATTCCGCCTGTCTAAAATTTAGTATGTGGGCCGTTCCGTTCGTCATGTCACCATTTAGTGGGTTTGTTAAAATTTATTGATCGGTGGTCTTCATTTTGCTTGATCTTATTAGGTGGTTTTAAACCGTACGGCCCCTCTGCGGATACGGGAAGATATGTTAATTTGTTGAAGGATGGACGCAACATTGTAACCAAACAGAAAATGGAGGATCATCATGTTTCAAACGGTAACTAAGGCATTGGCAGTATTAACGATTTCGGCTGCATTCCTGTCGACCTCGGCGATTGCAGAACCGATCTCGATCAAATTCAGCCATGTCGTTGCGGTTGACACCCCGAAAGGTCAGGCTGCGGAGTTCTTCAAAAAACGGGCTGAGGAATTGACCAAGGGCAAGGTCAAGGTTGAAGTGTATCCGAATAGCCAGTTGTATAAGGATAAGGAAGAAATGGAGGCCCTTCAACTCGGGGCCGTGCAGATGCTGGCACCTTCATTGGCCAAGTTTGGTCCTCTGGGGGTGAAGGAGTTTGAGGTTTTCGATATCCCCTTTATCTTTGATGGGTACGATGATCTGCACACCGTGACCCAAGGACCGGCTGGCCAGAAACTGCTGGATAAACTGGAGACGAAGGGCATCAAAGGGTTGGCCTATTGGGATAACGGTTTTAAATCTTTTTCCGCTAACACTCCGATCAAGACCCCAGCCGATCTGAAAGGGAAGAAAATGCGGATTCAGTCCTCCAAGGTTCTGGAAGAGCAGATGCGTGAACTGAAGGCCATCCCGCAGAGCCTGGCGTTCTCCGAGGTGTATCAGGCCTTGCAGACCGGCGTTGTCGACGGTACCGAAAACCCGATTTCCAACTTCTACACCCAGAAAATGTTTGAAGTACAGAAGTATATGACCATTACCGATCATGGCTATCTGGGATATGCCGTCATCGT